>CALGDE010000108.1 GCA_937883785.1 uncultured cyanobacterium | reverse complement strand
CTCTTACTCAAGCGGCTGGCGTCATAAATTAGACTTTTCAGACGTCCTCTAAGGATTGCACCTGGTTGAATGCTAGCTGGTACGGACCATTAGCGATCACGGACACGGGGCAGTGGCTTAGCGTATTTGGACATATTTGGATCGTCTGATGATGGGCTTAAGAGACTTTAGTAAATGTATCTCAATCAATCCAAGTAAATGGGCATAGGCGTGCCGCGTTCAGAAGATAAAAGCCATCGACGAACAAGCAACAATCAAATTTTAGATGCGCATCTTCAGTATGCCGTTATTGGTGGAGTTTACGGCGGAGTATTGGGTTTATCCAAGCAGTTTATCCAGGCAACATCGAGGGACGCTGAGGGAGGTTGTTGGCGTTCTAGGCAACTAGTAAGTTGCTGGTTACGTTGCTAACTCATCAATTTACTGAGGTTTCGTTAGAGCGAAATAGACATTAGATGAGCAGTTTTGAAAATGGGCAAAATCCTTGTCAGAAAAGGGATTTAGCGACTTTTTGCTTGCGTTGTTACCAAATAAATTCTTCTTGTTGAGAATCCTTGCTAGTTGTTTCTGTTTTTGTAAGTAATCTGAATTACAATTGGTTGCCTCACGAATCATTAGTTCCTCTGAACGACTTTACTGTGGGCTTTCCTGGCGGTTTTGTTGTTGACTTTGACATGTAAAAGATCGAGCTTTATCGGTTCGATTTTATGGATATTCATCCTTGTGGATATTCATCTGGGCAGCATCAATTCCGTGTCCGGACATTTCGCCGCTTACTTGGTGTCAGATGTGACCTGAGATGCAGTGCCGAATTAGAATTTGGTGCGGTGTTTCCCAAGGGCCAGGTATGAAAATCAGCCATAGAAAGCAGTGCGTCTACTACCCTCACGCCGTTTGACTTCTCAAACTCCTTCCATGAAATCGCCCGCTTCCCCGCCGAATGTATTGTCTTCCTCGCTGTGGCAAAGTTTTCTGTCATGGTTTGGTGCCGCTCGACAAAATCGCTGCTTTTCTGGGTGGACTGTGGCAGTGTTGGCGATCGCCGGACTGATTATGCTGCCGATTTTGACGGTGGTGCAGGCGTCGATTACTGCCAAATGGGACCTATGGCAGCATTTAGTGGAAACGGTTCTGCCGAACTATATCTACAACTCTGTGGTTCTGGGCATTGGCGTAGGTATCATTACGGTCATCCTGGGCACAGGAATGGCGTGGATTGTCGCCCTGTGTCAGTTTCCGGGACGGCGACTGTTTGAGTGGGCGCTGCTGTTGCCCATGGCGATTCCGGCGTATTTGTTGGCCTACACCTATACGGAATTTCTCGATTTTTACGGACCGGTGCAAAACACTCTGCAAAAGATTACCGGTTGGGAATACGGCGACTACTGGTTTCCCCAGGTGCGCACCCTGTGGGGGGCGATCGCCATGTTAAGTCTGGTGCTGTATCCCTATGTGTACTTGCTTGTGCGGGTGGCCTTTTTGGAGCAATCCACCGCCACCATTGAAGCCAGCCGGATCTTGGGGCGATCGCCTTGGCAAAGCTTTTTTACGGTGGCGCTGCCCCTGGCCCGACCAGCCATTATGGCGGGCCTGGCGCTGGTGATGATGGAAACTCTTAGCGACTTTGGCACGGTGGATTATTTCGGGGTGAATACCTTTACCACCGGTATTTACAGCACTTGGTTTGGCTTGGGCGATCGCGCGGCGGCATCCCAGTTGGCGTCGGTGCTGCTGTTTGTGGTGATTGGGCTGATTACCCTGGAGCGCTATTCGCGCGGGCAGGCGAAGCACTATGGCAATGAAAACTTTAAGCCGGTGGCGCCATATTTGCTGCGGGGCTGGCACAAGTGGGGAGCCGTATTGTTTTGTGCAGCGCCGTTATTTTTGGCGTTTTTCGTACCCACCGGACGGCTGGTATGGCTTGCCGCCCAAAGGCTGCAAAAGGATCCGGGACTTATTACCAGCGAGCGTTTTATTAGCCTGATATTTAACACCATGTTGGTGGGCAGTATCACCGCCGTTTTGGGCATGATTCTGGCGCTAATTCTTGGCTACGGTCAGCGGCTCAATTCCCACTGGATTGTGCGCACGGGCACCCGATTGGCGTCCATGGGCTATGCCATTCCCGGCTCGGTGGTGGCGGTGGGACTGCTAATGCCCTTGGGATGGATCGATCAAAACGTGGATCGCTTTATGGAAAACACGTTTAATATTTCCTCCGGCTTATTGCTGAGCGGAACCATTGTGGCGTTAGTGTTCGCCTACCTGGTGCGATTTTTATCGGTGGCTTTCGGCACCGTCGAGTCTAGCCTGGTGAAGGTAAGACCAAACCTAGATGATGCCGCTCGCAGCCTGGGGCAGTCCCCGACCCGAACCCTGTGGCGCGTGCATTTACCCATTCTGCGCGGGGGGCTGTTGACGGCGGTGCTGTTGGTGTTTGTGGACTCCGCCAAGGAGCTGCCGGCAACATTAATTGTGCGCCCTTTTAACTTCGACACGTTGTCCTACCAGGTGTTTGCCCTGGCATCCGATGAGCGGCTGTATGATGCGGCGCTACCGGCGATCGCCATTTTGCTGGTGGGCTTGGTGCCGACCCTGATTCTAAGCTGGCAAATCACCCAATCCCGCAAGCTTAAGCCCCAGTAGGATTCGGCAAAGTCACATAAATTGCTGCAAAATTTCGGCGGTGGCTTGACCGGTTTTTTTCCAGCTAAATTTTGATGCCTGGGCGATCGCCAATCGTTGCGCCGTTTCCCTTACCGCCGCATCCTGAACCAACTCCACCATCGCCGTTGTGATGGTCTCCGTTCGCAGCGGGTCAATCCACAGCGCCGCGTTTCCCGCCACTTCCGGCAAAGATGCCCGACGCGACACAATGCAAGGGGTTCCACAGGCGAGGGCTTCCAGCACTGGCAAGCCGAATCCTTCCCATAGGCTGGGGAAAATTAGGGCCGTGGCTTGGTTGAGCAAAATGGGAAGCTGATTATCGGGCACATAACCGAGAACTTTGACGTGATCGCCCAGCCGTAAATCGTGAATTTGCGCCAACAATGTGGGGTGATATCGCTCATCGATGGGACCGGCCAGGCGAAATTCCCAGGAATCTGCATCGGGAATTTGCGTTAGAAAGTCTGAAAAAGCGGCGATCGCCCGACTGAGATTTTTATAGGGATCGTTGCGCCCTAAATACACAAAAAATGGCTGTCGCTGAAGCCCCAGTGGTCGATAGCGATCAGGGTCATAAGCAAGGGGGATTGGGGTTAGTTTGGGCGCTGGAATTTTATAGAAGTCAATTAAATCATCCGCCGTTGCCTGGGAATTGCAAATAATATGCTCCGCCTGGTGCAGCACCCGCGGCACGTAATGACGAAAATATTGGTGGAGTCGCGATCGCGGTGGCGCTACCCGCAGCGGAATAACGTCGTGGGCCATCACCACCGTGCGGCAGACATTGGGCAAAAGCGGAAGTTTTACGGGGGCTTCTGGAATCGGGCAGAACAGCAAACGACTGTCGAGCCTTTTGTACCACTGAGGTAATTTAAACTGCGTCCAAATCAATCGCCGCAAATGTCCTTTAGCACCATGGGCAGCGGTCATGTTCTCCTGGGTAAAACAGCACGAAAACCCTTCCTGATTCTGAGGCGTTAGTAGGGTGGGTTCCAGGGACTGAAGGTGCGGAAGAATGGACAAGGCGTAGTTGGATAAACCGGTGGGTTGGGGAATAGCAAAGCTTAAATTAATTAACAGCGATGAGTGAGCCATTAGCTATAGGAAAAGCTATTCAAAAATTGATTAAGACGCTTTAGAAACTGAGTGAAATCTGCGGAGATCGCCCCTTGATTATCATCAGTTAGTAGAGGCACATGCACAAAAACCGCGTCCTTTAGCGGCGTCTGATGCGGTGAAACCGTAGCTTTATCAGTAGCGGCCAGCAGATCAAAATACAACCCATTGCAAACAAAGTCGCCTGCATCTTCACTGATCTTTGTGTGACTTAAGCCATCAATTAATTGGGGCAGGGGCAGGGACGTTTCCAGCGTTGTGCTGTCGCGTCGGGCAAATTGTTCAACGGTTAGCAGCGATCGCCCTTCCGCCATCCCACACGCCACCACTGCCCTAGGGCGGTTCTGCTTCACCGCCTGGAGCACTAGCTGGGGCGCGGCAACAAAATCCACCGGTAGCTTTCGCAGTAAAATGCAGTCGCTAGATAACTTTGCTTTTGTGGTCTCTAGCAGTACATCCGATGAATTTTCGAATTGGTGGGGTAACCAAGTTTGAAATGAAGTTACCAATAGTTTGTGGGTCATAACCCGTCCCGCTTAATCGCCCGTTGTTTATTGCCTGTTTTCTGTCGCCCGTTTTCTGTCGCCTGTTGTCTTAGGAGCACTATAACCATGGCAAAAATTGCAGTGATTGACTATGACATGGGCAACTTGCACTCTGCCTGTAAAGGGCTGGCGCAGGCGGGGGCGACGCCAGTGGTAACCGAGTCGGCGCAGGAAATTGAGGCGGCGGATGCGGTGGTATTGCCTGGGGTCGGCGCCTTCGATTACGCCATGGAACAGGTGCGAGCGAAGGATTTAGAGGGACCCATTCGAGGGGCGATCGCCAGCGGCAAGCCATTTTTAGGCATTTGCGTTGGCTTACAGATGTTGTTTGACCGCAGCGAAGAGGGACAGCAGCCGGGCTTGGGTATTATCCCCGGCGTGGTGAGGCGCTTTGCCTCTGAGCCAGGGGTGACCATTCCCCATATGGGTTGGAATGCGCTGGATTTAGCCCAGCCCGATTGCTCCCTGTGGAATGGGATGGGCGACGCCCCATGGATGTATTTTGTACATTCCTACTACGTGGACCCAGAGGACAAATCTATCCGCGCTGCCACCGTCACCCACGGCAGCCAAACGATAACCGCCGCCGTTCAGGGGCAGTTCCTGGGCTCCCCCCGCCCCAACCTAATGGCAGTGCAATTCCACCCAGAAAAATCTTCCACCGCTGGACTTAAGGCGCTGGCGAATTTTGTCGAAATCGTACGTACCGCCGTCCCCTGCTAGGTGGCGGGATATCCTGTAGGAAATATTTCGTTTACGCTGATCGCTACCTGATATTTCCTATGCGCGTTTATGTTCTTTTGTTTAACGCTGGCACCGAAAACGAAGGCATTCACTCCCTCCGTCTCCAGGGCGAAGATGGCGCAATGCGCAATGTGGTGCTGATGTTTCAGGAAGAGGATGATGCCACGCGCTTTGGGGTCATGCTGGAAGCTCAGGATTTTCCTGAATGCACGGTGACGGAAATTGATGAAGACGAAGTTAAGGAATTTTGCGACGGGGCGGGTTACGAGTGTAAGCCGGTTACCAGCGAGATGCTGCTGATGCCCCCAGAAACCAATCTGTCTGAAGATGAAATGGATTGGAATGAGGAGGGTCGGGAGAAAGATGCGGGCGATCGCCCCCAGGAGGATTCTAGCGAACTCGACAATATCCGCCGCCGCCTGGAAAACCTACTTTAGTCCTTGCATTCAGCCCTAATAGCCAACGGAGCTTTCGGAAGTGTCTTGCTTTGGTGTGACGGGGGCTGCGTTGGGGCGCGGCTGTTGGGATTGCGATGGTGATGGCGCCACAAAAAGCTGGTCCGTTGGCTTCGGTAATGCCAATCCTGAATCCGGCTGAGCTGCCTGGCGAGCAATTTGATCCTTAAGTTGCTCCATTGCCACCGTTAGCTCTCGCTCTTGACGCTCTAGCGTCCGCAAACGGTTGTAGGTCGTGCCCAGGTCCTGCTCCAGCCGCACCGTTTGGCTATAGACTCCAGCTACCGCGACGCCCAAGCTAAAGACCGCCACCGATGACCAACGGTAGGCTTGGCGCATTGTCCCTAACCATTGGGGGTCTGGGGTAGGGCTGGGAATTGATGTAATACGCGTCGCGGGGCTTTTGGCGGCGTTGTTCTTCTGCGATCGCCGATCAAGGAACGGAAAACGAATAACTTTGCGAGACGACCGCCGGGCGCTACCTGGGGGTGTAAATTGGGGGGCTGCGGGATTTGACGCTGCGGAATTTGCTCCTATGGGCCCACGACGGCGATCGCGGCGAACTTGCCGACGAACTCTCCGAGGTTCATTGGGTTGAGGAGCAGCAGCCATGAGGCGAATTCCAGGGGTGGCCAATGCGGACGTAGCGATTCAAATAGGCGGTATTTCTGCCTTTGGCGTTCGTAAAGCGATACGACGCCATACCAACATCGCATAACATTTTCCATTCGTCAGGCTCTAAACCCTTAAAATCTCAAATTCATCACAGATTTCAAAGATTTCAACGGTTTTAGGGGGCAATTTGCACTGTTTTGGGACGTCATCATTAACGCTGTTTCTGAAAAAGCGATCGCCCTGAGAAAAAAACTCGGGGCGATCGCCTTTTAATCACTCAATTTAACCAGTGGGCTCGAAGGGAGAGGATTACATTCCCAAACCACCCATGCCGCCCATTCCAGGCATTCCCATGCCACCCATGCCTGGCATACCCATACCGCCCATGCCTGGCATACCCATACCGCCGCCCATTCCGCCCATTCCGCCCATGGGATCGCCGCCGGGAGCAGGAGGCGCGGGGGGCTCAGGCTTTTCAACCACCAACGCTTCCGTGGTAATTACCAAGCCAGCAATGGACGCCGCATTTTGCAGCGCAATGCGCACCACCTTCACCGGGTCAATGAGCCCCGCCGCCAAGGTGTTTTCGTAGGTTTCCGTTACTGCGTTGTAGCCCACGTTGTCGTCGGAATTCCGAAGCTTATCCACAACCACAGCCCCTTCAACCCCGGCGTTGGTGGCAATTTGGAAAATCGGTGCTTCCAATGCCCGACCCACAATATCAGCACCTAACTGTTCGTCGTCGGGAAGCTGAGGACGGAAAGCTTCCACTTTATCTCGCAAAATCATCATCGTTGCGCCGCCGCCGGGGACAATGCCTTCGTCGATCGCCGCTTTGGTGGCATTCAACGCATCTTCCATCCGCAGCTTGCGATCGCGCATTTCCGTCTCCGTCGCCGCACCCACCTTAATTTGAGCAACGCCGCCCACCAGCCGAGCAATACGCTCTTGCAGCTTTTCGGTATCGTAGGCGCTGTCCGTTTCCGCCAAATCCCGCTTAAGCTGAGCCGCCCGCTTAGCCACATCCGGATTGGAATCCGCATCGCCCGCCACAATGGTGGTGGTGTCTTTGCTAATTACAATTTTCTCCGCCATGCCCAACATATCCCCGGAGGCACCTTCCAGCGTCAAGCCGGCATCCTCGGAAATTAGCTGTCCCTTGGTGACCACAGCAATATCTTCCAACATCGATTTACGCCGCTCTCCGAAACCAGGGGACTTCACCGCCGCCACCTTAATGGCACCGCGCATTTGATTCACCACCAGCGTGGCCAATGCTTCCCCTTCCAGGTCCTGCGCCACAATCAACAGGGGCTTACCCGCCTGAGACGCACTTTCCAAAATGCTCAAAATATCTTGAAGGGCGCTGATTTTGGCGTCGGTGATTAGCACCAGGGCGTCTTCTAGTACCGCTTCGGAACGCTCTTCATCGGTGACAAAATAGGGAGAAATATATCCACGATCAAACTGCATCCCCTGCACAATATCCACCGTGGTGCTCTGGGATTTGGACTCTTCCACGGTAATAACGCCGTCCTTGGTCACCTTGCCGAAGGCGTCAGAAATTAGCTCCCCAATTTCCGAATCATCGCCGGCGGAAATGGTGGCTACCTTGACGATATCGCCGTCGCCCACCGGCTTTGCTAACGCGTTTAGCTCATCGATTAAGAATGCCGTGGTTTTTTCAATGCCTTTGCGCAGGGAGATGGGGTTGACGCCCGCTGCTACCACTTTCATTCCTTCTTTCACCAGCGCCTGGGTTAGTACCGTGGCAGTGGTGGTGCCGTCGCCTGCAATATCTTTGGTGTTCGCCGCCACTTCCTTTAAGAGCTGTGCGCCAGCGTTTTCAAAGGGGTTCGACAGGCTGATTTCTTTGGCGATCGTAATGCCATCGTTCACGATGCTGGGGGTGCCGCCTGCTTTTTCCAGCACCACATTGCGCCCCTTTGGACCCATGGTGATCCGAACTGCGTCGGCTAGAGTGTTAACCCCTTTTGCCAGGGACTGACGAGAGTCTTCATTAAACGAAACTAGCTTAGCCATAGAACCTTATGTTGACTGTCGAATGTGCGCGGTGAGGGCGGGAAGCGCAATATGTAAAGCTACGTGTCCCAAGCTGACCCCAGTAACGCTAGCACTCTAATCTAGCGAGTGCTAATCTCTGAAGCCAAGATTACCGAACCTGGTTGGATCGGGTGATATTTTTCGGTTTTTAGACAGAATTTTGCGGGGGCGATCGCCCCTCCATAACAGCCGTAAAGTTCACAGGGAAGTTTCCAAATAATCAGCGATCGCCCCCGCAATGCCCGATTTCCCAATCAGTCCCGCCGAAGCCCCAGCCTTCGTCACTAGATATGCCACCTGTTCGCCGTTGGGGCCCTGGTCTTCTCCCCGGTTGGCAATGACCGCCTCGTAACCTTGGGTGAGGCGATCGCGAGCAATATCCATTAGCTGGTCATGGCTAACCTGCTCCTGATATTTAAATGTCACCATCGCGAGCTGAGGATGATTCCGGCGCACTTGGGCAATCACTTTTTCGGTGGGTTTTAGAGCCATATCCAATACGTCACCGCTGGGGAGTTTGCCAGGGTGGACGGTTTCGGGGGCGTAGTCGGCGACAGCGGCGGAGAAAATTCCGGCGTGGTGGGGCGTTGCGGCAAGGCGGGTGTGAATGGCTTGGCGGTAGGCGTCGTAGGTGGGGACGATTTTGTGGGGCAGCCAGCTTGGGGGTGTTGTGGTGCCTTGACCGTGGATCAGGCGGGTGTCGGCTCCTCGGCGGTAGAGTTCTTCGGCGATCGCCATTCCCAGCCGCCCGGTGAATTTATTGGTGAGGCGGCGAACGTTGTCGATGGGGACGGGGGTGGGACCGCCAGTGACCAGGATTTTTCTATGGCGCAGCGGGGAATTGCTGATAGCACGGCAGGTTTCGACGGCGATCGCCATAGGGTCGGGCAGATTGTGTTTTCCGTAAGCGTCGCGAGGGAAGATGATGCGTACGCCCCAGGATTGCAGCGCTGCCAGGGTTTCATCGAGGATTGGGGTGTGTAGACTGCCGTGCATGCAAGGGGCGACTAGGATTTTTGGGCGTTTCGCCTCGGGGAGGTGGGGATCAAGCGATCGCCCCAATGCCGACGCCAGCGAACTGGTTAGCACCGTATCGGCGATGCCCTGGCGAAATTTATTGAGGGTGTTGTAGGTGGCGGGAGCGAGGACGTAGGCGGCAAAGGGGCGATCGTCGCTGAGGTGCTCGGCAGCGGGGGTTAGCTCCGTAATTACCGGATTAGTGGTGCTCCAGCCCAGCACGTCACGAGTCACATAGCGCAGGGCTTCGTCGGAGGCAAACGCCACCACATCGGCTCCCTGGCGACGGAGGACCCGGGCAATATCTGGTGATCGATAGGCGGCGATGCTCCCGGAAATCAGTAGCGCCACCCGTTTTCCTTGCAAGTGGGCTCCCTCCAGCGGCACCTCGCGATCGCCCAGGGTTGATGGTGTAGGGCGCGGGATGGGGGTGTTGGAAGTCATTGCTAATCGGTTGGGGCTGGTAAGGTTGGGAGGATTTTAGCGGGATTTTTGGCGGGGCTTTAGACCCAAACCGATTATGGAATTTTTGCGGCTCCCACGGTTAAGTAGTCATTGGCAGACGCTTCGGCAGCCTCAGAATTTGGCGCTGATTGCAATCGTTTTGCTGGCGGGGGCGATCGCTATTCCGGGGATTCAGTGGGGGTTGCCGGATCGGTTGGGA
This sequence comes from uncultured cyanobacterium, assembly GCA_937883785.1. Classification (GTDB taxonomy): domain Bacteria; phylum Cyanobacteriota; class Cyanobacteriia; order CACIAM-69d; family CACIAM-69d; genus CALGDE01. Next base: position 23,297 of record CALGDE010000108.1, on the reverse strand, counting down.
TGGGCGGCGGACGAGCTGGTTCCCGAGAAAGTTTTAGAGGCGATTGATTTAGGGTTTGCTAACGGTTGGCACTATAAATATCCGCCGTTTCACTATTACCTATTATCGGTTTTCTATATGCCCGTATTGGCATTAGCAAAACTGGGGCTCACTGACCGAGCAAGTGACGAAACCTACACGTTGCTGTTTCTTTTGGGGCGATCGCTATCGGTGTTGATGGGAATGGGAACAATCGCCCTAATCTATCAGCTTGGTAAGGAGATTTTTGACGTAAGAACAGGGTTATTTTCGGCGTTAATATTTACCCTGACGCCAGTGTATGTGTACTACGCCAAAATCACTAACCTTGATATTCCAATGCTGTTTTGGTTAGTGGGATTTCTAATATTTTATGGGCGCATTTTAAGAGACCAGCGCTTATCAGATTATCGATGGGGAGCGCTGTTAGGAACAATCGCAATTTGCACTAAAGATCCTGCCTACGGATTTGTATCTTTGCCGCTTCTTCCTGTCCTAATCCTGTATGGATTTAGGCTGCGTAAGGAAAACCCAAAGCAATCGTGGGGAAAGACTTTTAAAAAGGTGCTGAGCGATCGCCGCTTCTGGCAGCCATTACTAATTGGAATCTTTGGATTTTTAACCCTAAGCAATGCCTTTTTAAACTTCGATGGATTTATCGATCGCATCAACCTATTGCTCTACGGCAGTGCTAAGATTCGTCCCCGCTACAGCGAAGATTTGTGGGGACAGTGGCAAATGTTTGGCACCACCCTGCGCACGTTTCGATTTATGTTTGGCTGGCCGGTGGCGATCGCCATCTTGTGCGGAATTGGTCGATACACCTGGCACCTAATCACCGCCAAACTCCATCAAAGAAACTGGATTCCTCTGGGGCTACTAATTCCCTCAGTTTCCTACTACTTTCTCTACGTCACTCCGGTGATGTACAACCCCGATCGCTACCTAATGCCATTAATGCCGATGCTGGCGATCTTTGGCGGTAAATTTGTGGCAGATATAGTTTCTAAACGGGGAAATTTTCGATGGGTGGCTGGGGCGATCGCTGCTGGAGTTTTCGCCTACACCTTCGCCTATGCTTGGACGCCAAATACTCTAATGTTGAACGATTCTCGCTACGGCGTTGAAACGTGGATGGCAGGGAATATTCCCAAAGATTCCCTGGTACTTCGAGTGGGAATTAGAAAGTATCTACCGCGATTTGATGGATTTAAAACTGAGCATATCGAAGCGCCGAAGATTGAGGAGATCGCAGCGCTTCAACCGGAACTTATCGTGATTTCTAGCGGTTACGATGAGCGGCGCTTTGAAGCCGACAACCCAACTCATCAGTTTTTTACAATGCTGAAGTCAGAGTCATTAGGTTACAAGCGGGTGTTACAAAAACAAACGCAACCGGATGGATATTTATTTGATTTTGATGAGGTTAATGAGCGGGCGATCGATACAATGGCTGTCTACACTAACTTCGATAAAATTGACCCGGAAATCCAAATTTTCCAGCGTTCGTCTCGATAAGCCAAAGTATTATTTCAAATCTCCCAATATTCTTTCCAACTCAGGAATAGTTTCTGGTAAATCTCTTGCGGCTACGCCCCACACAACGTCTAAATCTACTTTGTAGTAAGCATGGACAAGGCGATCGCGCATACCGCATATTTGTCGCCAAGGAACGTTAGGATATTGTCTGCGAGTTTCTATAGAAACGTGCTTTGCTGCCTCACCAATGATTTCGATCAGGCGCACTACCGACAAAGACAGCATCTCATTTCTATCCAAATCTGCACGCTGAACATCCTGGGTAAACTCAACGATTTTCTTCGCCGCATCCAGCATATGCTGGACTCGATCAACGTCACTTTTCTCCATAAATTTGTCTCGCGACGGCAAGAACATCACTGCGGAAATAGGGACTAAGATCTTCCGGAGTGTTGAGATCAACAGGGCGATTAAATAGTTTGCTTAAACTGTCTTGAACATCGATAAAGCCCAGACCAGGCGTGCATCCTGGGTGAAATTTTACCAATATGTCAACATCGCTATTGGGCCCAAAATCATCCCGTAGAACCGAGCCAAATAAGTAAAGTTCTTGAATGTTGTGGCTTTTACACAGCTTAGTTAGAAGGTCGCGATTCACAACAACTTCGTGACGCACTTCCATAATTTCATCGACAGAGTCCGTCTTAACCAAGCTGTGTTTTGACCGCCAGAGATTCTGGCTTGTGTTTACTTGATCGCTCAGCGGCAAGGCGCTTTTGTTGCATGAAATACGATCGCCCGATCCGCAGTGATTTTGTGTGATGTCTAGCCCTGAGTAGCGGTTAGGATTCTCTGATAAGAACGCCGTAAAAAGCTCGTCTAGTCGGTGCTCGGACTCTGCCCAGTTGATCAAATCAAACGCGGCACCTTCCACAGTTGTGTCTCCAGTCAACTTGGGCAAGGACTCACCCAATTCTTCGGCGACAAAAATCAACAAGAACTTGTAGGTTTTGTAAGTATCAACCAGTTCCAGGCGAAATTCTTTTTTGCCTGCACGATTCCAGCGTTTGGATTCCACTGCCCTATAAAGTAGTCGAGTTGGATGAACAATACATATTGTACCGATGACTCAATTTGAAATGGTGGCGTGAACGGCTCCTTGTTCAGGATAAAAAGTAACGGTAGTCAGTGAAGTTTTTCAGAAGTTTTTCGACCGTGCCAACATCCTCACATCAGTCGGGCGTATTGGGCGAGGCGTTTGTGGCGGCGTGGCTGCGGCAGCAATCTTGGGAACTGGTTGCCCAGCGGTGGCGATGTCGATGGGGAGAGCTGGATTTGGTGGCGCGATCGCCCATCCCTGCCAAAGTCCAGGAAAAAAACCAACCCCGCACCCTCGCCTTTATCGAAGTGAAAACCCGCAGTCGCAAAAACTGGGACCAAGACGGATTACTCGCCCTAAGTCCCAGTAAATGCTCCAAACTAATTCGCGCCGCCCAAACGTTTCTCAGTGAATTTCCAGACTTGAGCGACGATGCCTGTCGCTTTGATGTGGCAGCAGTACGGTGCGATCGCCAACCCCAAACACCACCATCACTGATTGATCCCATCGACCTAACTCACCAGTGCTCAGCGATCGCTCCCGGCAGCCCACAGGTTATCTACAACCACCGCCTGACGCTACAGCACTATATTCCCAACGCCTTCGACCTTGGCTAAACCCGGTAACGGTGAGACGCACCCTAAACCAGGGTTGCCGGGCAATATCCCAGTCCTGCAATAAACTCCTTGCAAAACTCCTCAATATCAATGCGGTTTGGCAATCCGTAGGACACGATCGCCACCTGCTGCTGCCGCATTACCGAAATGGGCGATTCGCCCACATCCAACCCCCAAAACGCCACTTTTAGCGGACCTTTGGGCTCGTACACCTCCCCTAGCTCAGACAAAAATGAGCGTAGATCTAAAATATCCAGCGGGCACACCATATGATCCAACTCTAAACGCAAGATCCATCCATCAGGTTGATGGACAATCGTAACCTGCATGTCGGTTACAAACTGAAGCTGAGCTAATCGCTCAACTGTCCGCAGCGTCAAGCTGGCATTGGCAAATCGATAGAAAATGTCCATCGCACTACTTGCTATAGCCAAGTTTGTTCTACACCCCTATTCTCTCAAGTAATTAAGCTTTATAACCACAATATTAAAAAAATATTATGCGCACGCTTTCTCCCTGCAACTACTCTTATGCAAAATGACCAAGATTTAAAGCTGGATCGGTATGAATACCAGTTGCCGGAGAGCCGCATTGCTCAAAACCCAGCGGAGCCTCGGGATCATTCTCGGTTGCTGGTGGCAAGCTCCCCCACAGAACACCGCCATGCTCGCTTCGATAGCCTGCCCCAGTGGCTGAAGGCAGGGGATCTACTGGTGCTAAACGACACGTCGGTGATCCCAGCGCGATTGTACGGCCGCAAAATCACCGGGGCGGCGGTGGAAGTGTTGCTGCTAGAGGCGCGATCGCCCCAGGAATGGTTGGCATTGGTGCGCCCCGGTAAACGTCTCCCCGTGGGCAGCGTGATTGAATTTCGTCCCAGTGAATCCCACCCTGATGCACCAAATTTGAACGCAGGGTCCGACCCTGCATCCGCTGCCCCTTCCTCTCCATCCACAGCTGATCCCCTCACCGCCACCATCACGGATACGGACACGGAAACTGGAGGGCGCTGGCTAAAATTTCATTTGCCCGACGACGTCCATCTGTTAAGCGTGCTGGATCAGTGGGGAAATATGCCCTTGCCGCCTTACATTACCGAGTCCGACGCCCCACCGGAACGCTACCAAACCATCTATGCCAGCGCCGCTGGTTCTGCCGCTGCCCCCACCGCCGGACTGCACTTTACGCCCCAGCTTTTTGATGCCCTCGCCGCTGCCGGTATTGACCACGTAAAACTCACCTTGCACGTGGGGGTGGGCACCTTCCGCCCGGTGGAGTCGGAAACCATCACCGACCATGAAATGCATCACGAATGGACGGAGGTACCGACGGATGTGGTGGAAAAAGTTCAGGCGACTCGGAATCGCGGCGGGCGGGTAATCGCCGTGGGCACCACAGCGGTGCGGGCTTTGGAAAGCGCCGGTCAAGCCAGCCTGGGCGAGAATAAGCCTTTGGCACCGTTTTGCGGCAAAACTAATCTATTTATTTATCCCGGTTATCGGTGGCAGGTGGTGGATGGGCTAATTACCAATTTCCACCTGCCGCGCTCCAGTTTGATGATGCTGGTGGCGGCTTTGATTGGTCGAGATCGGCTGCTGGAGCTGTATCAGCTTGCCCTTGATGCGCCTCCCAGCGTTGGCGATCGCCCGTATCGTTTTTATTCCTTTGGCGACGCAATGTTAATTTTGCCAACGGCAAAACTTCCCTGATTGTGCCCTTAATCTCTCGAAGGTTCTGGGTAACGGCTTCTAGCCCACCCATGGGTAAGGGGGTGTTAACGGTTACGACTGGACGGGCGCATAAAAACGTAATAAAATCCGGGCCAATTGCAAGTTGTGATTGAGCGCAGATCTACACCGTTAGTCGCCCGACACAAGATGTTTAATATTCTTTTCCTTGAGGGATAGAAGTAGTGGGTCCTTTTAATCGGTTTTCGCTGTCGCGCGATATGGGCATTGACCTGGGCACTGCCAATACCCTGGTTTACGTTTCAGGTAAGGGAATTGTGCTCCAAGAGCCGTCGGTGGTGGCGATCGACCAAGATAAAAACAACCCCCTCGCTGTGGGTGAAGATGCCAAGAAAATGCTAGGGCGTACCCCTGGCAATGTGACGGCGCTGCGTCCTTTGCGGGACGGCGTAATCGCCGACTTCGACACGGCGGAGCTAATGTTGAAACACTTTATTACCCGCGTGAGCGAAGGGCGGCTGGTGCCCCCCCGCATTGTGATTGGTATTCCCAGCGGCGTTACTGGCGTCGAGCGACGGGCGGTGATGGAAGCGGCGGCCCAGGCGGGGGCGCGAGAAGTGTACTTAATTGATGAACCGGTGGCGGCGGCGATCGGCGCTGGGCTGCCGGTGGCGGATCCCACCGGCAATATGATCATCGACATTGGCGGCGGCACTACGGAGGTGGCGGTGCTTAGCCTACAGGGCACTGTACTTAGTGAATCGGTGCGGGTGGCTGGTGATGAGCTAAGCGACGCTATTTCCCAGTACATGAAGAAGGTACACAACCTGGTGATTGGTGAGCGCACCGCTGAGGAAGTGAAGATCCGCATTGGTTCTGCCTATCCCAGCGACAACGATGACCAAGGTATGGAGGTGCGTGGACTGCACTTGCTTTCGGGGTTGCCTCGCACGGTGACCGTTAAGGAAGGGGAAATCCGCGAAAGTATGTCGGAGCCCCTGTCGGTGATTGTGGAGGCGGTGAAACGCACTTTAGAACGAACCCCTCCAGAATTGGCGGCGGATATTATTGATCGTGGCATTATGCTGGCGGGCGGCGGCGCGTTGCTAAAAGGACTGGATACCCTGATTAGCCACGAAACAGGAATTGTAGTTCACGTGGCGGCGGATCCCCTAAGCTGCGTCGTGTTGGGTACCGGGCGAGTGCTGGAGAACTTCAAAGAACTTGAGCGGGTGTTCAGCAGCCGATCGCGCTCTATTTAGAAAACAAAGCGTCTGGGTCAGCAAAACTCAGGCGCTTAGATTGTTTCACCTCAAACCCGTTACCTTGGTTCGAAACTGTTTCTTCCGTAATTCTTATTTGAAGGGCACTTTCGAAAAACACACTCAGGCACAACTCCGACGTCTACTAGTTTTTAACTATGCTTTCCCTTCGCCGCTGGTGGCTTAAAAATTGGCTTCGTATTGTCTTAATCGGCGTTTCAGCCGGTGCGGTTTGGGGACTGCGCCAAACTCAGGGAGATGTGCTGACGGAAATTTATGGCTGGGTAGCTCGCCCCCTTCAGGGAGATGCGCCGAACCAATCCTGGGAGCGGGATGCGCGGGTTTTGGAGCTTCAGCAGCGGCTGGCGGAGTTGGAAAATCAAAACCGTAGCCTGCGATCGCTCATCGACTACCAAAGCGAATTAGATGACAAGGGTATTGCAGCTCCCACCATTGGTCGCAGCGCCAACGGCTGGTGGCAGCAGGTCGTGCTGGGGCGAGGCTCCAATGACGGCGTGGTGGAAGGGGCGATTGTTATGGCTCCCGGCGGCGTAGTGGGACGGGTGGAGGCGGTCACCGCTAATACTAGCCGTGTGCTGCTGCTAAGTAACCTCAGCAGCCGGGTGGGGGTTACCGTGGGGCGATCGCGGTTTATGGGATACCTGCGGGGTCAAAACGGCAACGTTGCCGTTATGGAATTTTTCGAAAAGCTGCCGGATGTGCGAGCGGGGGACACCGTATTTACATCTAACTACAGCCAGCTTTTTCCGGCGGGTTTGCCCGTGGGCGTAGTGGAATCGGTGGACACCAAAAGTGGACCGGCCCCCGAAGCGAAGGTGCGCATTACTGCCCCATTGAGCACCTTGGAGTGGACCATTATTTATCCTTACACTCCGGAATCCCTAGATAATTTACCTTTAACTGACGATAACGAACCTGCCCTAAATAACCAGGCTGGCGACGGAGAGTCAGAGGGCACTGGCAACGTTGGACAGTAAGCGACATCGGAAAGTTGACCGGGTTGCTTTAACCAAGGTTGTTGTGGAAATTGTTAGCGAAGATTGTTAGCAGATGAACACGATTGTAGAGCTACAGCGGCGGTGGGAGGCGGCCATTTATCAGTGGCCTGTTTGGCAGCGAGTCCTGTTTAATGCCGTGATTACGGGACTGTCGGCGGCCCTGTGTTTAATGCTGTTGCCAGTGCGGCTGCCGGGAATGAGCCTATTGGGCATTGGCCCTAATTGGGCGCTGATTTGGGTGGCAGCCTGGAGTATTTGTCGGGTGCCCTGGTTAGGGGCGCTGGCGGGGTGCTTTATGGGGTTGGCTCAGGATGCGCTAGTGACTTCATCAGCTTCTCCCATCGGCAATATGGAGGAAGCCCTGGCAACGATCGCCCCTAGCCATGCCGTTGGTTTGGGCGTCGCCGGGTTTTTGATTAGCCAATTCCAGCGCCGACGCATTATTGAAGATGATGTTGTGGCGCTATTTTTGCTGATTTTTGCGGCAGCAATTCTGACCGAAACCATTACGGCAGGACTTTATCTCATCCAAGATGGCACCCTGGGCAGCGTTATTTGGCCCCATCACCAGCGCCTCGCACTGTGCTCAGCAATTTTAAGCAGTCTGTGGGGACCAGCGGTTTATTTCCCCCTTAAACTTTGGTGGCAGGCGATCGCCAACGTTGAGAAAAATACCTAAGGCTAGCCGTAATCACTTCCAGTGAGGCTTATCAGGTAAGGGGATAATGCCTTTGACCTGGTAAACGTCTGGACCTAGAAATTTTGTAGTGTCTGGTAAAAATCTCTGATCGGTGACGCTTCTGGATGGCTTTTTAACGACGCTTTTAAACCACGCTTTTGGAAAAGGTATTTTAGTTAGGAAAGGTTTTTAAATCGGACTTTGTAAAGGGTTCAAAATCAGATCCCTGCAAACTCATAAAAAGTTTAAATTTCTATCTAAGAGGGCTGCATTTTCACCAACTTTGACTTATATTGTAGATGGAGTGAGTGCTAGAGGCGGGCTGAGTGGCTCGCCTTTTTTTTGTGCTTATAACTACAGTTCTTGGGATGACTACTCCAAGCTGATACATCCGTCTGTGGATAGATTGTTCGTCACCTGGCATGGGTTGCACCGCAATAACCGATTCCTTAGGAAGAACTTAAGCTGTTAATAACCTTCACCCTAAAACGGCTTGCGAAATATTTTTTTGATTGGATAAATCTAAATTGATTTAACAGTAGTTGAAAATTGGGGAACAACGTTCCCTACGTCTGAATGGAGGCTAGGGAGTGCGCTGCGGCTGTCCATTTCAGAAATTGGTTTGTATTGGCGATCGCCCCCACTGCACGCGCGGATCGGCAGCGCCCGCCAAGAGCTTTTAGGGTTATGCGACCATTGATGCTCAAGGGGGCTGACTGTAAATGCCTGCCGTAAAGGGCGATCAATTTCCCGGCAATAACGTTGGTGACGTGGCGGCGATAACCCCGCCACCTGCAATTCTGCGCCTGGTCGCAACGCGAGTTTTACTCGCAAATTTACAGCAAATTTAAGTGGTGTATTCTGCGTTGATTTTCACGTAGTCGTAGCTTAGGTCGCAGCCCCAAGCCGTGCCGCTGCCGGGACCATCTCCGACGCTAACCTGAATCAGCACCGTGTCAGTTTTCAGATAGTCTCCCGCCGCTGCTTGGCACAAATAAGCATTGGCGGCGTCGCGGTCAAAAGGCAATGGCTGGCCGTCTTTCATCAGAGCGATATCCCCCAACGTGACGCATAGGTCGTTTTGGTCAAATGCTACCCCAGCCCGACCGGCGGCTCCAGCGATACGCCCCCAGTTGGGATCTCGGCCGAATATGGCGGATTTCACCAAGGAGGAGCCAGCGATGGTTTTGGCAATGCTTTGGGCCCCCTCTTCACTGGGCGCACCGGTGACCTGCACTTCAATTAAGCAGGTTGCTCCCTCGCCGTCCCGGGCGATCGCCTTCGCCAGATGGATGCACACCGCCGTCAGCATTCCCTCCAGCACTTCTGCCTCCGGTCCCCACTGGGTAATGGCAGGGGTGCGCGACTGACCGTTCGTAAGGGCAAATAGGGAATCGTTGGTACTGGTGTCGCCGTCTACGGTGATTTGGTTAAAGCTGCGACTTCCTGCCCGTGCCGTCATCTCCTGCCAAATATGGGGAGACACCGCCGCGTCGCAGGTGACAAACGCCAGCATCGTCGCCATATTCGGGTGAATCATGCCCGACCCTTTGGAAATACCGCCGATACGCACCGGGCGACCGTTAATTTCCGTTTCCAGGGCAATGGATTTTGTAATCAGGTCCGTGGTCAAAATTGCCTTTGATGCGTCATCGCCCCCGGTTTCCGACAGGGCTGCCACCACCTTAGGAATACCCGCTTCCATGGGACCGACGGCGATGCGCTGACCAATAACCCCGGTGGATGCCAATAGGACGCTGCTGGGCTCAATATTTAACGCCGACGCCACCCACTGGGCTGATGCCTGAGCATCGTCCCATCCTTGCTGTCCCGTGGCGGCGTTTGCCTGCCCAGAATTCACCAAAATTGCTTGGCAACCGGGGCGCTCCGCCAGGTTCTGGCGACAATAGTCCACACACGCAGCTCTCACCTGGCTTTTGGTGAAGATTCCCGCGGCGATCGCCTCCACCTCCGAATAGATCAAAGCTAAATCGGGCGACCCTGACGGCTTTAGCCCCGCCGCAATGCCCGCCGCCTTAAACCCTTTAGGAGCTGTTACGTTTCCCTCAATCTCTATCCACGGCGTCATAATCGCTACCCTATGCCCAAAAATTTGCAGCGATTATAACAGTCTCCGTTTTCCGGCGCGGCGCAATGGGCTTCCGATTGCTGACGTACGTGCAGACAAAAAATAGACAAAAAAAAGGAGAGCCGCACTGGACTCTCCCAATCATCAGGGTGCATCTACTGAACGGAGTATAGCATCAGACCCCCTAGGGGTGTCACCCCCTTTCTCGAAAAAATATTTTCTGTGACTGGACTTCTAGGTTTGATTTGATACGAATAGATGAGTGGAAATACCACTTACCTTGCCTGGGGTGGCTAGGGATAGGATGCTAGCCCCAATGGAATTTTTCAACTCTTGGATACAAAGCCCATGTGAAAACAGGTTTTCTTGACTGATTTTGACCTAAAAATACTAATTCCCCCTCGACGATCAGGCTCTGTTGAGAGGGAGCTGTTAGGTGGGGGCTGTTATTGCCTCCTGGTAATAGGTGTTTTTTGTCACCTATGGTGCTTCAAAATTAGGGGATAGGGCGGATACAAATTAGGGTTTCTGCCCACGGCGACGACAACGCCTCAGTTTCTTGCCCTAACCTTGCAGTAATTTGCCCAGGATTTGGTTGGTTAACTTGGGATCTGCCTTGCCTTGGGTGGCTTTCATTACCTGCCCCACAAAGAAGCCTCGCAGCTTGGTTTTTCCCGCACGGAACTGCTCCAGCTGGTTGGGGTTGTCGTCGATCGCCTTTTGGATAATGGCTTCCAACTCGCTGGCGTCGGAAATTTGTACCAAGCCACGCTCTTCCACCAGCGTCTTGGGTGATCCCCCTTGTTCCAGCAGATCCGGCAGGATTTCCTTGGCGATTTTGCCGCTAATGGTGCCGTCGGTAATCAAGCCAATCAACTCGGCAAGGTTTTCGGCAGTCAGGGCAATGTCGTTCAGGGTTTTCTTTTCGTTTTTTAGATAGCCGGCAATATCGCCCTGGACCCAGTTGGCAGCAAGCTTGGCATCGGCCCCAGCGGTGACCACGGCCTCGAAATACTCGGCGGTGGTGCGATCGTCCACCAGTACGTTGGCATCGTAAGCGGAGAGTCCCAGGTCGGTTTGGTAGCGACTACGCTTGGCGGCAGGCAACTCCGGCAGCTCGGCGGCCCAGGCTTCCCGCTGATCGGCGGACACTTCAATGGGGGTCAGGTCCGGCTCGGGGAAATAACGATAGTCGCTGGAGCCTTCCTTGGAGCGCATGGAAATAGTGCGCTGACCGCCTTCATCCCACAGGCGCGTTTCCTGGACGATGGTATCGTTGCCCGTCTCCAGGGCGTCAATTTGCCGTTCAATTTCGTAGTCGATCGCCCGCTGAATGGCATTAAAGGAGTTCATATTTTTAATCTCCACCTTGGTGCCAAACTCCTTCTGACCCACCGGGCGCACGGAAATATTCACGTCGCAGCGCAGGGAACCTTCCTGCATATTGCCGTCGCAAATGCCCAGATAGCGCACAATCCGGCGAATTTCTCGGGCATACTCAGCCGCTTCAGCCCCGGAGCGTAGGTCGGGTTCGGACACGATTTCTGCCAGGGGTACGCCTGCGCGGTTGTAGTCCACCAGGGAGTAGGCAGAGCCAGACATATCGGTGCCAGCGTGTACCAGTTTGCCCGCGTCTTCTTCCATATGTAGGCGAGTGACGCCAATTTTCTTGCGGGTGGCGTTACCTTTTTTGTCCACCAGCTCGATTTCAATGTGACCGTGCTCGGCGATGGGCAGGTCGTATTGGGAAATTTGGTAGTTTTTCGGTAGGTCGGGATAGAAATATTGCTTGCGGTCGAACTTGCTGTAGGGGGCGATCGCACAATTCAGCGCCAACCCCGCCTTTACCGCATATTCCAAAACCGTTTGATTTAGCACCGGCAACGTTCCCGGTAGCCCTAGGCAAACTGGGTCAATATGGGTATTGGGATCAGCACCAAATTCCGTGGCGCTGTCGGAGAAAATTTTGGTCTCCGTTCCCAGCTGACAGTGGGTTTCCAGACCAATAATGACTTCGTATTCGGTTTTGGCAGGCGCGGCAGTGGTCATAGTTCTCCCAATTACGGCGTTAGCGACAGCGTAGATAGTTTACGTTTCGTCCACTGAAAAAAGTTGATGCAAGATAATTGAATAACTCAAACAGCCCATGTTTGAAGGGGTGTTAACTTTGGTCACTTCAACGATCTTGTTCCAATTCTTTGATTGTCTAGTGGTATTAAATCGCTTTCTAAGCAGACTACTTAAAATTATGGATCAGAACCCGTCGTATTTTATGTAGGGATCTTCCATGGCTACCACAAGTTTTGCGCCTCGACCGCTGCCTCCGATGGTTAAGAAGTCGGCGGCATGGATTCGGGCTTTCCGCTGGATTCTAAACCCTTTGGACGTGTTAGAAAAACGGCGCGATCGCTTCGGAGATATTTTTCGTATAAATTCCCGTGCCGTTGTGCTGGGGCATCCCGACTACATCAGCGAGCTATTTGCGCGAGATGGACGAGAGCTATCAACGCCCGGTGCTAACAATGGCATACTGCAACCGATTTTGGGAGATCAGTCGGTTTTGCTCCTTAGTGGCGATCGCCATCGCCACCGTCGCAAGTTATTATTGCCTCCCTTCCACGGAAGAGCGCTGCAATCCTATGGCAGCATCATCGAAAGGGTCGCCCAGGATATGAGTGACCAGTGGCAGCCGGGACAGCGGTTAAATGGGCGGAAGGTCGCCGAGGAGCTAACCCTGCGGGTGATTATGGAAACGGTGTTTGGGATAGGTGGCGGCGATCGCTACCAAGAGATGGGACCGCTGATGAGCGAGATGGTGAATATGATCTCGACCCCCGCCAAATCTACGTTTTTGTTTTTCAAAAGCTGGCAAAAATCCTGGGGACCCTGGGGAAGATTTGAGCGCTCTCGGGACCGGCTAGACCAGCTTCTGCGGCAGGAGCTGGAGGATCGGCGGGCGGAGATGGAAAGGGGCGACGCTGACAATCGCCAGGATATTCTTAGTTTGTTGCTAACAACGCGGGATGAAAACGGCGATCCGTTAAGCGATATTGAGCTGCGGGATGAGCTTGTAACCTTACTATTTGCCGGGCACGAAACTACGGCATCAGCCTTAGCGTGGGCCATGTATTGGCTCCAAGTACAGCCAGAGTGTTTGGAAAAGCTGCGGGAGGAGTTGGACGGGGTCCCTGAGGATACGCCACCTATGGCGATGACGAAATTGCCCTATTTGATGGCGGTGTGCAATGAAACCCTGCGGATTTATCCAGTGACAGTCGGGGTTTTTCCTCGCCTTGTGGAGGCTCCCTTCACCCTTGGCGGCTACCAAATCGATGAGGGACAGGCCCTTATCGGCAGTGTGTACCTGGTGCACCATCACCCGGATATTTATCCAGAGCCGGATCGTTTCCGTCCCGAGCGTTTTCTAGAGCGTACCTACAGCGCCACGGAATTTATGCCTTTTGGTGGCGGCAGTCGGCGGTGCATTGGATCGGCGCTGGCAATGGCGGAATTGGCGATCGCCGTGGGCACCTGGGTGAAACAGGGCAATTTTGAGCTGCGGGACTCTGATTCCCTAAAGCCCGCCCGTCGCGGCATCACTATGGGACCTAAGGGCGGCGTCAAGATGAAATTTGTAGGGCGGCGATCCTAGGAAATTTTGGCGGCGCAGGGCAATCATCGCGCTATTGCCCCCCACTACTGCCGCCCCACTACTGCCGCCCCACTACGGTCACCCCACGACTGGGATTATTGCTGAGCTGGCGTTAGACCTCTTGCACCAATCAAAAGGTCTACTGCTTAAAGCCCTGGTGACACTTACCCTAACTCTCCAATTATCCCCATGCTGCCTCAAACAATTCAAACGTCGCGACTGAAGCTACGGAAACCCACTTTGCCCGATGCGAAGGTGTTGTTTGACGCTTACGGACAAGACCCAGATGTGTCTAAATATATGGTTTGGCGCCCGTTGGCGGAGCAATCTGAGGCAGAGGGGTTTATCCAGCAAGCCGTTGAAGATTGGGATAGTCAACTCCGGTTTGCCTATGTGCTGGAGGCGGGGCAAGTCCCCCTTATTGGGATGCTAGATGCGCGTATTGAGGGACATCTTCTGGATGTGGGGTATGTGCTTGCTCAAAAATACTGGGGGCAGGGGCTAATGCCGGAGGCTTTGTCTGCACTGACGGCGATCGCCCTTCAACAGGAACAATGCTTTCGGGTCCAAGCTACCTGTGACGTGGACAATCACCCCTCAATGCGCACCTTGGAAAAATGTGGGTTCACCAATGAAGGGCGACTTGAAAGGTACACGATGCATCCCAATATTTCCGATACCCCTCGCCCATGCTTTATGTTTGCCCGCTGCAAATAGTCCTGGCTGTTCAAAAACCAAGCGATCGCCGGAATTCAATAGGGAAACTCAATACTATTAAGGTAGTACGCCGAAATAGTACGCCCGTTTATTGGCGATCGCCCCGAGGTTGTTATGACTGTTACTGCCCCCAAGACCTTAGGAAAACCCCTGCCAGGCCCCACCTCGCCATCCTTTGTGCAAACCCTGTATTGGCTAGTGGATCCTTTGGGGCTGATGGATAACCACACCAAAAATTACGGCGACCTGTTTGCGGTAAATAGCATCGGTCCCGGCTATGACAAGCTGATTTTTGCGTGTCATCCCCGCCAAATCAAAGAACTATTTGCCCGGGACGGCAAGGAACTGTCAACGCCGGGGCGGTTTAATGGACTGATTCAGCCCCTGGTGGGCTCCCAGTCCCTGTTGCTATTAAGCGGCAATGACCATCGACGGCGGCGCAAGTTGATTTTGCCTCCCTTTCACGGCGATCGCCTTAAATCCTACGGCAATACCATCCAAACCATCGCCCAGGAAATTTTTAACCAGTGGACACCGGGGCAAAGATTCGTCGCCCGCCACGCCACCCAGGAACTAACCCTGCGGGTGATTATGGAAACGGTGTTTGGCATTGCCGGGGGCGATCGCTTCGATGCCATGAAGCCGTTGCTAACGGAAATGGTGGATATGGTGGCGGAGCCCATCCGTGCCAGCTTGCTATTTTTTCCGGTGTTGCAAAAGTCTTGGGGACCTTGGGGGAAGTTTGAGCGGGCACGGGCAGATTTAGACGTGCTGATTTATGGGGAAATTAGCGATCGCCGCAAAGCTGGGGTAGAAAACCGCGAGGATATTTTAAGCCTGCTGATGACGGCGCGGGACGAGGACGGCAACCCAATGACCGACGAGGAACTGCGGGATGAGCTGATTACCCTGCTGTTTGCGGGACACGAAACCACCGCCACTGCCATGGCTTGGGCGATATATTGGCTCCACCGTCAGCCGGAGTGTTTGGAAAAATTGCGGGACGAGCTGAGCGCCGTGCCCGGTGATATGCCGCCGATGGATATGATGCGGCTGCCCTACTTAAGCGCCGTGTGCAATGAAGCGCTGCGGCTATATCCGGTGGCGATCGTCACTTTCCCGCGGTACGTGGAAAAACCCTTCGAGCTGGACGGCTATACCCTAGAGCAGGGGCGCATTATCCTGGGCAGCATTTATTCGGTGCATCACCAGGAGGATATTTTCCCCGACTCCCACGCGTTCCGCCCCGAGCGGTTTTTGGAGCGATCCTTTAGCGCCACGGAGTTTATGCCCTTTGGCGGCGGTAGTCGACGCTGTGTGGGGGCAGCGCTGGCTATGGCGGAACTGGCGATCGCCATAGGCACCTGGCTTAAGCAAGGTAACTTTGCCTTGAACGAACCTGGACCGGTTCAACCTCAGCGGCGAGGGGTCACTCTAGGGCAAAAGGGCGGCGTCAACATGCGATTTGTTGGTCCCGTTTAAAAGGCTGTCACTGTCCACTTTGGGGAGATGGGGGAGGACCCTATGCGCACCGCCATCTGTTTTGCAATACGGCTTTAACGGGAAGATGACGTATTCAAAGGCATTAACCCATCAGGTGGGTGAGCAAGATTCTGCTGCCCAGAAAGATCAAGATGACTCCCCCAACAATTTCCAGCTTAACCTTGCACAAGCTGCCCCATTTATGTCCCAAATAGACGCTAATTAGAGATAAGCAAAAAGTGATTGCGCCGATTTTTGCTGCTGCGGTGAGAATAGAATTTCCTAGGATTGATAAACTCGCCCCCACCACTAACGCATCAATACTGGTGGCGATCGCTAACCCCAGCAAAGTGTAATTGTCTAATGGATTGAACTTGTCTGCTTCCTTATCTTGGAGATTTTCGTAAATCATCTTACTGCCGATTATTGTCAGTAAGATAAAGGCAATCCAGTTGCTTGATTGGACAAGAAATTCACGAAATCCTAACCCAATGGACCACCCTAGAAGGGGCATGACCGCTTGAAAAATGCCAAATGCCAAGGCAATTTTCAAGGCTTTACTGAGTTTGATGTTTTTAATAAACAGTCCGCTGCTTAAAGACACAGCGCAGGCATCAGTGGCTAAACCAATTCCAATTAGAGAAACACTTCCTAAATCCATTAAAAAATTATAATTCCCGAGAAAATAAATATTATTTTCGTCAGTCTACCTAATTTTTAATGAATTTATTTTCATATTCGATTCATATTGCTTTCACTTTTAATTCATTTTTTAAGGAATGATATCAGCAATAAAAAGCAGGTCTGACTTTGTCTTGAACCCATCTTGCTTTCATTATTGATTCATTTTTTGCGTGTATTTTTAATTTGCGAATTGCTCTGAAAAAGGCAAATATTTTACTGATACTATCCCTATGCCTTAATTAAAAATAGGGTGCCCGCCACAATAAGAGCTGTGCCCACAACCGTTTGATAGCTTAGGGATTCACCGAGAAATAGGGCGGATAAAATCAGCACCAACACCACCCCGGACTTATCAATGGGGGCTACCAAGGATGCATTTCCAATTTGCAATGCCTTGAAATAGCACAGCCAGGACAGACCCGTGGCGATGCCGGACAAAATTAGAAATAGCCAGCTCTTGGGCGCGATCGCCCCTAACTTTGAAAGCTGTCCTCCCTGCCAGGCAATGCCCCAGGCGATCGCCAAAATGACCACCGTACGAATGGCCGTTGCCAAATTCGAATTAACCCCTTCCACGCCAACTTTCGCAAAAATCGTGGTTAAGGCGGCAAAAAAAGCGGATAGCAAGGCAAATATCCACCAGGCTTTTTCTGACGCCAATATTGGTAAGTTCATCGAGTCCGAACCCCTTACTAAATAGCTCTTAGCTTTGGCTGTAGACAAAAGGTGATCAGCGCTAGGGCGTGTACTCCCCACTACGTCAGCACTGACGCAAAATCCCAGAGCCCCTCACCCTAAATCTCTCTCCCCAGGGAGAGGGACTTCGGACGCATGATCCAACGTTTGTCATTTTTTCTTGCACCTTCTTCCCAGGGAGAAGCATATTCTGGACGTAGTCGCAGGGGGCTGGGGGATGAGGGCATTCAGGTTTTTGTGTAAGTCCTGTACGTAAAGCTTTTGGTGCTCAAGTGATGACACGCCCTAGGGTGTTTTGAGCAGACTTTTCCTGATTAGATTAAAGAATTTCGCGATCGCTCTCCATACATTTCGAGCCCCAAACGCATTTAGTTGCGACGGCTCCGCTCCGGCTGGCCGTCCCCTCTATCCCGTTGAGCCATTCATCAAGGCCTCGGTAACGTCCTGTAGAATTTGCTGCGCCGCTAGGATATTACGCCCGCCCGCCCACACCGCCGACTGCACTGGGTAGACCTGTTTATTTCGAACTGCCGATAGCCGAGAAAATAGCGGATCTTGCATAAAGCTGTCGTAGGTCAGCACATCATCTTCATCAAGCATCAGGAAAATGACATCGCCGTCTAAGTCTTGGAAGGTTTCCTTGGAAACGATGCTGAGGTGTGGCGCTAGTGTGCTTTGGGTTTGGATAAGGGGGCGTTGAAAACCCATGCCCGACAACACTGAGCCAGGAAAGCTGGTATCGCTGTAGAAACCCACATAGTGCTGCCAGGCGAATACCACTGAAATGGTTTTGTTGGCTATTTCAAACCTTTGCCGTAGATCCCTAAGCTGCCCTTGGTAGTCCGCTAATATTTCCTCAACGATATCGCCTCGACCGAGGGCCTCACCGTAGAGCCGTAGCTGTTTGGGCCAGTCCCCGATGCGCCCCGTGTCCTCCGCAAGAACTGTGGGTGCGATTTGAGATAGCAATGGGTAAACCTTCGCACTGCTGACTTTATTGCTAAGGATGAGATCCGGATGTAGCTTGATAATTGCTTCCAGGCTGGGTTGCCCGCTAGCGGAAACGTTAACAATGCTGCCAGTGTGCTCTTCTAAATAGTCTGGAAATTTCCTGTGTACCCGAGCGCCCACGGGAGTGATTCCGAGGGCGATCGCCGCATCTAGAGGCGCCGTATCCAGCACCACCACCCGGCTGGGCTGGTTTGGAACCAGGGTGGTACCCATGGCATGTTCCACGGCGTGGGTGTTAGGGCTGGTCTGGGCGGCAGGTTGGGATGGGTTTGTCCCGCTACCGCAGGCGATCGCGAGCACCATGGTCAGCAGCAGCGCCATGCCTTTCCCGCAGATTGGTTGAATCTGCTGCCAGCAGCTTTGGAGACCGGGTTTCAGGCTGAACATCTCGACTTAGCATCATGGTTGGTACCATAGGCGACCTAGGGCGATCACCTATTTTTAAGCCTTTTCATTCTTAGGCACTTTTATTTTTAAGCACTTTGGGGCGCTTTGGAAATGTTAGAAGCGTATTGAGAATCGTCCTAACACGGTAAACCCTTCGCCGGGGCGGTTTTCAAAAGCCCGCGATCCTTCTGAGCTATCGATGTAATCAATGTCAAACAGGTTGCGGAAGTTGATAGCCATTTCCCAGTTATCCCGCTCATAGGCGATCGCTGCGTTGGTCAAGAAATAATCCTCCAGGATGAAGCTATTGTCGTTATCTCCAAAGCGATCGCTGACATAGTTGAAGCCAATCCCAAACCTCAGCCCTTCCAAATCCCCCTCTTGAATCTCATAGCTGGTCCACAGATTAAAGTTATGCTCCGGCACCCCAAATAAGCGGTTCCCTTCAATCCCGGTATTGTCTTCAGTGATATCGGCGTCGGTGTAGGCATAGTTGGCGACGATGTTCCAGCCGGGCAGAATTTCGCCGATGATATCTAGCTCAATTCCCTGACTACGTTGCTCACCGGTGGCAACTACAAAATTATCGGTGGGTAGGGCCTCCGGATCCGACGTTGCTACGTTGGTTTTGGTGATGTGGAAGAGGGCTAAATTCGCTGTCAGTCGTCCATCGAACAGCTCGGCCCGTGCCCCCACTTCAAACTGCCTGCCCCGCTCAGGTTCGATAATGTTTCCTTCGCGATTTCGTCCTGAATTGGGGCTGAATGAGGTGCTGATGCTGCCATAGAGGGATAGGTTTTCGATGGGTTGATAGACGAGCCCAAACCGTGGGGTCCAGCCTTGGTCATCCCGTTCGTCGTCGGTGAAATCCTCGAAATCGAATGACTCTTGCTTAACCGTGTCATATCGAAGTCCCGCCAGTAGGAAGAGATTATCGAAGATTTCCACCTGATCCTGAACGTAAATCCCTAGGTTTCTCGTTCGGAAGAAATCGGTTCTAGGGAGCGGGTCATCAAAGTTGTCGGGACGTTCAGCGCCATACACCGGATTAAAAATATTGAACGGTGCTTGGGGGTTGGCTAAATCCGCGCGTCCTCGGCTGGTGAAGTCTCGGCGATAGTAATCAATGCCTGCCAGCAGAGTATGTTTAAGCGTGCCGGTGGAAAATTCGCCAACCACATTGGTTTGCAATTCGTAGGAGCTGACGGGCTGAGCATTCTGAATCCATACCCGGAAGAGATCCCCCGCCTCCTCGTCAAGAACGCGGAATGCGGCGTTAGATATAAATTCCGGCTCAAAGCGCAAATACCGAAAGCTATTGCGGATTTTCCAACTGTTGCTAAAACGATGCTCAAACCGATAGCCCGCCTGCAAGGTTTCATTGGTGGCGCGATCGCCCGGTTCACCGGTAATCCGATCAAGGGGTACATCGGCAATGCGATCGCCTAGGGCCGGTAAGCCGCCAAAATCTGACGCTCGCGTTTCGTCGCTGTATTCCACCTCTACGACCAAATCAGTGCGATCGTTAATCGCCCAGCTAATGGTCGGCGCGATGAAAAACTGTTCCGTTGGCGTATCAAAATCCCGATAAAAATCCTCACGACGGTATACAGCGTTGAGGCGATAGAGCAATCGTCCATCTTGGGTTAGGGGCCCCGTCAAATCAACACTGGGTTCGATTAGCGTGCGGCTGCCCCCCCGAAAGCTAAGTTCATAGGCCGGTTCTGGCAGCGGCTGTTCGGTGACGAGGTTGATGGCTCCCCCTGGCTCCAGTGCCCCAGACAAAATGGAGGCAGGCCCTTTCAAGACTTCAATGCGCTCAACGTTTGCTAGCTCCTGATAGCCGACATTGCCCCCCCCTGCATTCAACAGTCGGTAACCGTCCCGCAAAATTGCACCGCTGTTAAAGCCGCGAATAATGAATCGAGGACCCCGTTGATCCCGGGAGCTGGACACCACACCACTGGCATTGCGCAGGGCATCCCCCAACTGAATCACCTGCTGCTCTTCGAGGACTGATTGGGGAATGACTTGAATCGATTGTGGGGTTTCGCTCAAGGGCGTATCCGTTCGGGTCGCCGTGGACGCGTTCGGCACATAATAAGTCTCGCGATCGCCTTGAACGGCCAGCTCAATCGCATCGTCATCTTCTGCCACCGCATCGGGGTCGCCGAGGGTAATCCCCAGCACGAAAGCCTCCCCTTCGGTCTTCACCTCAACGACAGGGGGGGCATCGCTCCCCGTGATGGACACCTGAACCCCATCGGGCAGTTCCACCAGACTGACCAAAGCAATGCCGGCGGTGGGACTAAACTGCTCCGCTTGGTCGGCGTCATCTAAATTCAGCGTTGCACCCGGCAGGGTAACCACCAACGCATTGCCCACGACTTTTGACGGCCCCGCTGTGATGTCTCCGTCGGCGGCGATCATAATGCTTAGGCCGGAGGACGTTTCCTCAATTTCTATGCCGGTAATGGCTATGGTTTCGCCTACTTGGGCGATCGCCCCGGACTCCTCTAGCCCCTGTAAACTTGCAGCGTTGGCATCCGTCGAAGTGCCTTCTCTATCTTCCTGTCCCACCAGGGCAGCGGACAGTGACTCACCCGGTTCAGCAACCGATTCAGCCGTTGCAGGAGAGGCCAACGCCAGCACCATGAATGGCAATATTCCTAACCTTGCCCCGAGCCCAAATCGTTGAATCATCGTTCCCTCACACCACAAGTAGTAGGACCTGCCACTCCCCTATCCATCCCCGCAAGAGAGAGCCTAGATAGGAAAAGTTTGCAAATAATTGCCCGCCAGTGTAGGGTGCTGCAATTGTCGGAATCTCTTCGATTCGGACTTTTTTCTCTGCGATCAGGACTTTCTTATTGCCCCTTGCTTATCGCCCCTGCCAAGGAAGGCTGCGATCGCCATAGGGGCGCATTATGCCCGACGGCTGTTTGACAGTTGATAGGCTTTTGGCGTGATTCCTAAGGTCCGGCGAAATGCGCCGCTAAAGGCGGTCGGACTTTTATAACCCACCCTTGAAGCGACAGTCGCAACGGAGATTTCTTGCCGCAGTAGCTGGCAGGCTCGTTCCATACGTTGCTGGGTTAAATAGCCAAAGACGGTGGTATCGCATAGTTCCCGAAAGCCTTGTTTAAGCTTGCGGTCATTGATGCCAACTTGACGCGCTAACTCCATAAGGGATGGGGGGGTATCCAAGTTTTGTTGGAGTATTTCTTGGGCATAGCGAATACTCTCAACGTCCGCTGATTGTAGTTTGGATATCCCCTCATGGCTGTCCTGGGCGCTCTGGATATACAACCCAATGAGCTCGAGGGACTTGGCTTCGAGAAAGAGCGATCGCGTCAATCCCCCATAAGGACAATGCCAGATTTGCTGGAGGAGTTGCTGCATCGCGGGCTGTATTTTCAACGGAGGCAACACGGGGCGATCGTCGTTGCCAATGACCATAGCCTGCAACTCTGGGGGAACGGTTTGCTCGTCGGCATCCAGCATTCTGGCTAAGACAGCCTTTTTGATATGAACATCTACCGCTAGAAACTCATGGTTGGCATATTGAAGGACTGCCGCCGCTGGCAGATCGGAATTCTGGAAGACAACCTCTTGGTTCGCATTAAAAACCTGCCCCTCGACGAGGGCTTTGCCACTGGCGACAAATGAGAATTCGAAACAGTCGCGCTGGATTGTTGAGCCAATAGTAATCGTATCTTCACGCAGTTGGTAATGGTGAAGGGTCATCGAGATATCACGCTCCAGCCGAATATTGCGCTTGTAACCTTGTCCCAGCCACTGTGGCAGCATGAGCGTATGATCTTTGGGATTGGCTAGCAGCTCAGGCTGTAGGCGCCGCGTCCCATCCCGGAGCAGTTGCGCCCATTCATGGTCTCGCAGGGTGATGGTCATGATTCATCGGGTGACAGGGGTCAAGGCAGGAAGCGAGTGGTCCGTAGATGATACCAGATGTCAATAAGCGATGCTGTTCAGGGCCTGCCTAATGGCTATTGCTTGGGGGTCGGAGGGGCGATCGCTGTGACGCGGTAAATTTCTTGGGGGTGATGTGCCTTAGCCTTTTATTAGGAATAGTGTTCCAAGGACAATGCAAGCTGTTCCCATAACAGTCCAAGGGGTTAGGGGTTCACCGAGAAATAGGGCCGATAGGATGAGTACAAGGACTACCCCGGATTTATCAATGGGGGCGACTAATGATGCATTTCCTGTCTGTAATGCTCTGAAATAACATAGCCACGATAATCCTGTGGCAATGCCCGATAAAACCAAGAATAGCCAGGTTTTTGGGGCGATCGCCCCTAGTTTCGATAGGTGGCCGCCCTGCCAGGCAATGCCCCAGGCGATCGCCAAGATAACAACTGTTCGAATCGCCGTTGCTAAATTTGAGTCGATTCCTTGAACGCCCAATTTTGCGAAGATTGTTGTTAGTGCAGCAAAAAAAGCTGAAAGTAACGCGAATATCCACCAGGATTGTTCAGAATTGATCACTGGTCCCCTCCTCAGCATTTAGCGCTGGTGTCTGGTCTGGACTTGGTAACTCCTTCGGGTTTTAGGGTACCTAGAGAACCGGGTGCAGCGCGACAAAATAGCAAAGCTTTCATCGCGCTGCACCTAGGCTAGGATATTCGCCGATCTAGACCGTGACTGCTGACGGGGTGACAAGAAGGCTAAAAGGCTTCCTGTATCTTCCTCTTAGCCCT
>CALGDE010000107.1 GCA_937883785.1 uncultured cyanobacterium | reverse complement strand
TCTGTTCTCGTTTTATCAGCTCTCGTCAAAAGCGGCATAAGTGGGATGCTCCCGACGTGATCGATCCCGAACGAGGAACGCAGTATGAAATTGGAGTTCGAGGAGAGTTTGGTGATTTTTCTGTCAACCTGGCAGCCTATGACATCACCAAAACCAATATTTCTCGCAGTGATCTCGATAATCCGAATTTTTCCATACCTGTTGGAGAAGTTAGAAGCCGCGGTATCGAGTTAGATGTGGCTGGCGAGATTCTAGACGGCTGGAATATTATTGGCTCCCTATTTTTCAACGACACGTTTATTTCGGAGGGAGATGATAGTAGTCCTGAGGATGACACCCTAATCAATGCGCCCAGCAGCGGTGCTAGTCTGTGGACGACGTACGAGATCCAATCAGGTAGCTTACAAGGGTTGGGATTTGGTGCCGGTATATTTTATGTGGGCGATCGCGAGGCTCAAATCCCCAATGACTTTGTGTTGCCTTCCTACGTTCGCGGCGACGCCAGTATTTTCTACAACCGTGATAACTGGCGGGTACAGCTTAACTTCCAGAATCTGTTCGATACGGACTATCTTGAATCGACCCAGAACACCGGTCTACTTTTTCCAGGTGCACCTTTTACCGTTGTGGGAAAGATTTCAGTCCGTTTTTAGAAGCTTCACCTTTATGGGTGAGTCGCCACACTAAATCCGCTTTTCTTACCCTAGAATTCGGTTCCTAACGAAATCCCTACTTCGACAGACTCAGTGCCCATTTCGTTTCCCATTCTTATCTAGGGCAGCTATTGCGGATTTGGTGCCAATTTGTCGAAGCCCGTACATATTCGCCGTAGTACATATTCGCCGTAAATACTCACCGTATATACCTGGCTTCGACTCCGCTCAGCGCCCAGTCAACAACGTTGTTTGATTCGTGCAAAAGGTCTAAATATCCTGTCCTTGTGGAGTTGGGCACACTTAAAAGGACCTGTAACCCTCGCTGTGCAGAGCTTCTAGAGCCTTACTGAGGGGACATCCCATGTTGATTAATTCGGTCTGAATAATAATGTTTCTTCGCCTAATGCGCCGGCCGATTGTCTTTTTGGCGTTATTTTTGCTGACGGCGCTGCTAAGCATCGCATGTCAAAACCCTGCGGTTGAATCGCCAGATGTAGGAAAGTTGACGCCTGGAACCACCGATTGCCGCGTTGTAGAACACGAAAAGGGAAAAACCGAAGTTTGTGGTGCTCCCCAACGGGTGGCGGTGCTTAGTCCTCATATTCTTGATAGTGTTTTATCCCTTGGCGCTCAACCGTCGGCTTATGCGCAGGCTGGCATATTTGATTCCCCAGTATTTACCGAGCCAGAAGAGCAAATCCCTTACATGGGAGCTTACGTGACCACTCAACCCGTTAATTTGGGCAGTCGCCGCAACCCTTCTATCGAAGCTTTGGCCCAGTCCCGTCCCGACCTCATCCTGGGGGAAAAGTGGCATATTTCAGATCAGTACGACTTACTCTCTCAAATTGCCCCAACGATGCTGTTTAGCGATGTTGGGGAAAACGATGACCAGCATTGGCGTCATAGCATTAAGGGCGTGGCTCAAGCATTAGGGCGAGAAAAGCAGGCTGAGGAATTGTTAGCTAATTATTCTAAAGAGCTGGCGATCGCCCGCAAACAGCTTGCGCCAGTGGTTGCCGCGCATCCCCGCATCCTGGCGATCGCCCCTAATGATTTGGCCGCCACCATCTACTTAATGGAAGACAGCACGGCAGCCAATTTACTGCGAGAAATAGGGTTTGAAATCGTCACTCCAGAAGCTTCTTCCTTGTTGCCTGATGGCGACTCCCCGCTTTCCATAGAAGCATTGCCCCAGATTGAAGCTGACTTGATCTTCGTGATGGCTTGGTCAGAGGATGAACAGTCTCCAAAAGCAAAAATCGAGCAACAATGGTACGGCAATCCACTCCTCACTAAAATGCCAGCCTCTAAAGAGGGACGCGTATTTTTTGTCGACTACTTTCTCTGGGGCAGCAACACACGTGGCCCCATTACACACCAGTTACTTCTAAAAGAGCTGCCTAAAATACTGCTGCCCACTGTAGGTGATTAACCAAGCAGCAAGTCAATAAGTCAAAACCCTTCCTATTCGACGCCACAATGGAGCCATTCATCTCCAATGACTTGCCCTTAACAATCTTCATCCCTAGAACGTCAGTTCGACGAGGAAAAAGTGGTGAAGACAATACTTTCAATTCCCTCCAACTCCAATATGGCTTCTGGCAGTGTGTTCCCAGCCGCAGCGTCCAGTGACGTTCTAAGGGGATTTTTCATCCTGCCATGGATCCGGCTTTGCCCAATCATCTAAGTTCCAATCATCGTTGTCCGGCTCTTTGGAAGACTGGGGCGGCGTTTCAGCGGGAGTCTTCTGCTCAGACTCAACGGGACGGGCGGTGGTGTCGATGGTGGGCGGTTCGTCGCCGTCACCGTCAGCAGGGCGGGACGGTAGCGCATCAAGCCATTCCCGGCGATCGCCTCGGCTTTTATCAGCATCTTTGCGACCCTGGGCTTGTTTAATTTGGTCCTGCACAGAACGCAATCGGTCCTGGGTTTCATTCAGCTTCGACTGGGCTTTACCCACCACACGCCCAAACTTGGACCGGGCACGCTTAGCAATATCCTTAGCCTGGTCCGTGACCTGCTCCGTGATGGGCTGGGCTTGATGCTGCCAATCCCTCGCCACTTCAGCAGCCCGCCCGCGCACTTTTTCCCAGTCGGACCGAGCAATGCGATCGCCCTGTTTGAGCGACGCCGTAAATTCCGCCAGGAGCTGCCCCAAACCGGGTCGATAGGGTTCCCCGTCCTGCAAAAAATCACCGGTGGCGATCGCCCGTTTCGGACCGCAGCTCAAGATGGCATCGGCGGGCAACCCATAAATGTCATCAAGCTGCCCCTGCCAACCGTTGGACCGATAGGCATACAGGGTCACCGCGCCAGAGGCTGGGGTAATTTCAAAGTCAACAATCAAGCCCGCCTGGTTACCTCCATCACTCCACAGCTCAATGCCGATGGGATCGTGGGTACCCTGGGGCGGATTAAATTCCATGGCATCCTCCGGTATGGTCACCAGCACGCTATCGTCGCCAATAGCATTCACCCAGGACCAGGGCAGCACCTGTTTGCTGCGCCCCAAGAAACCTGACTGACATACGATACCCAGCACCCGCCGCGCCTGAAAATCCACCCAAAATCCACCGACACGCCCCAGCTCCTCCGTGGTCCCCCGGTCTAAAATCAGGCGATCGCGCATGGCTGACTCAGCAACGGACGCGGGAAATTCAGCGACAGCCATAGCATCCAAACCACGTCCAGCGTGGAGTAAACAATTGCGTTAAATCTCACCGAAATCATAGCGCGGTTTAATTACCGGATTATTGCCAGCGTCACAGCAACGCCCCCGTCTCGCAACGGTCATTCGCCAGGGGCTTCCGGACGCGTTCCGGGCAACAGGGCGCGAATTCGACTGCCTGAGGAAATTAAGCCCCGCACATTTTCCTGGGACACTCGCCCGAGGATATAGCCGGTAATGCCCCCCAACAGCGCCGACAATTCTTTACTTTCCAGAATCCCCAGTAAGCCGAACAAAATAATGGCAATCACAATTAAAAACAGGGTCATAATTTGAATCCCCTGGTTACCCGTCAGCATTTCCGCCGCCCCGTCTCCAGAGCGGTGCAACGTAACAAAAAACGCGGCAATGGTTAGCCCCACCAGCAGGCAAAATCCTAAGCTAGCCCACAGCCGATAGGCATCCTGACGCAGGGTTGCCCGCACCTGCTTATCCGTTTCCACCTTGCATCGGTCCGCCTGGAGAATTTGCCCCTTGATGGTTTCCAGCTCCTGACTGCGGGCGTCGTAAATGGTTTTGTTGACGATTAACTGGCGCTGACGTCCGTCCAGGTCTCGCTCCTGATTTTTTAGCTCCTCCAGCCGCAATTCCACTCCGGAGCTTAGGGGACTGTCCAATAAACCCAGGTCGCTATCCTGCTGCGATCGCCTTGCCTCCTCAGCCTTTTGCCGCTGAAGCTCCTTCGACACCGTTTGAATATCCTCTTTTACCCGAGCAATTTGGCTCGTCAACGCCTGCTGCTGAGCTTCAAAATTCACCCCGGACGGTTCCCCAGTGCCGCCGTCGATCGCCATCCCCTGAAGAACTCCTTCCAGCTTTTCCTGCTGCCGCTGCAGGGACAACGTTAATGCCACTTGGCGATCGCGAAAATTCACCCAATCGTCATAGGACGACAGCCCCACCAATTCAGGGCAGGCAGCGATCGCGGGGTTTTGCCCCGGAAGCTGTGCCATTGAGGCCCCTGAGCCATAGGCAGCGATCGCCACAATGCCTGCCAAAGACAACACCCAAAAGCGTCCCAAAAAACGCCGTCCAAACCTCCTAAAAAATCGTCCCAACCCACCCATGGCAAAAATCCCGCAAACCACCCTAGGGTTCTAGCACGATTCACCCGAGCCACCGCTCGCCCCAAACCCCAGTGTCCAGGATTGCCTAGCCTTTACCCGCTAGTTTTATCGGTCAGTTATAAGCATTCCGCCAAAGACCTGTAGCCAACCAGTCAAAAAACTGACACCCCATCTCCGTATTCGACCCGCTCAAAATCCCCCAATCCCTTAGCCACCGAGGCTTCCAAGAAAATCCCCACAATCCCCCCTCATCTTCCTGAAAGTGTCCATTGACTCCGAAAGAAGGATTAACGAGTTCAAGGCACTTACATGCACCTACGCCCTTCCACCCTAATCGTTGCCCTAGCCCTGTCCGCCGGCGCTGCTTTCGCCGAAGCAGTTCCTGCCCAAGCTGGAGTTAACCAATTCCAAGAAACCTCCTACCAAGAGACTCCCGTCAACTCTACCGAAGCTCGCCGTCGCTATCGCCGTCGCACCCGCACCTCCCACCGAGGCAGCGGCCGTCGCCAAATGATTCGTCATATCCTTGCCACCGAAGCGTAGAACGCTTTTCCAGCTATCGCAGAATATGGCGATCGCAATCTAGCGGAAATACGTAAGAGAACAAATACGATTGCCCCTCGATTGAGAATTGCCCCTCAATTGAGATCACAACAGCGAGTCCAAAGCAATCATCAGGATTTTCTCCACTGTGCATGGAACCGTGAAAAAAATACCGTAAGCAAAATCGGTCATTAGCCAAAATCGCAGGGGAAATCGCTGACCCTCAGACGTTTTAGCTAAGTTGACCTGGATGAGTCACCAAAAGAGTGTCAATTATTACATTGACTATAAAAATTCAATCTTAAAGCCCACTGTTGGTCTACAACAGTGGGCTTTAGGGGTTTAATCGGTGCCCTGGACTAAAAAAAGCGCCCCCAAACAACAATTCTGAAGAAAACACCGCTGCCACTAACCTTTCTTCAATGCTTTTGATGGATTGTGGGTAATACGAGCCGTTTTTCTTCGAATATTATTTCATTCAAGCAACGTCTAACGCCCAGCGCCTTACACTGCCAGAAGGGAGGCTATGATGCGGATGCCGCTAGAAATAGCGTCTTAAACCTTGCCATTGCCGAAAGCGAACGTTGCGCCACCATTGCACCACTAAAGGTTAAATTACGGCTGATATTGATTGACCGTAGCTGTGACTGTGATGATTTAGAAAATAATTTGGAGCAGCAAGGACATCTACGTGGTTATACTGATATCGCCGACAGGGTTACCGACCTTTGAGGCAAAATTACAAAGGGAGCTTCACTAAATACTGGCGCTAGTCACCATTTCAAATAGCGGTTGGTCTGACGTCTTTCAGCGCATCATTTTCGATTTTTCACCCTGTCGGTCCATCAGGGGCACATCAGTAGGCGCAAGTTGGTTGACTGCAAAAGTTAATCGCAGAATTCAAGGGTTGCTGGATTAAGGGCGATCACCGGGCAGCCAGGCTGGTGCCCATTTAACACCAGGACCACGATAATATTTCGTTCCGCACTGTCGCACCACTTGGGGGTTTTGTGAAAGACATTGAGTTAATCCAGAAGCTAAGCTCGAGCGCGATGGATCGCATTCTGATGTTTTTGGCGTTTAGCGCCATGCGCAAGAGCGGTCATCGCCATGGGGCATTTTTGGATGCGGCGGCGACGGCGGCAAAGTGTGCCATTTACATGACCTATATGGAGCAAGGGGAAAATTTGCGCCATACGGGCTACCTGCACCACATCGAATCCAAGCGGGTTAAGGTGATCGTTGAGGAAATACGGGAGGCGCTGACGAAGGGAACCTTGCTAAAGATGCTCGGGTCCCAGGAGCCACGATATTTGATTCAGCTGCCGGCGGTGTGGCTAGAGCGCCATCCATGGCAGCCGGGGCGATCGCGCATTTCCAATAATAGTTTGACCGGCGAAGAAAAGCGGCACTTAGAAGATAAGCTTCCGGACACGTTGCCTGACGCTCAAGTGTTGAACTCGTTCCAGTTTATGGAGCTGATTGAGTTCCTCCATCGGCGATCGCAGGAAACATTCCCACCTGAACGGCAGATGGCATTAAGCGAGGCACTGACGGAGCATATTCGCCGTCGCTTGCTGTTTTCTGGCACGGTGTTGCGTATCGACTCGCCTTGGGGAATGCCCTTTTATGCCTTGACGCGATCGTCCTATTGGACCCCGGCGGACCAGGAAGCTCGGACGGTGGCCATGGTGGAAGATACGGCGCAGTTTTTCCGGTTGCGGAAAGATTGGTCCGAGTCGCGCGGGGACACATTCCGGGCACTGGAAGAGTTGGAAATTGCGGAGGATCGCATTGGCGATGCCCTGGCAGATTTGGATAATTTGCTGCGGGATTGGGCGGATCGGTACCACGACGATGATGGGGTGCCGATGGTGTTGCAAATGGGCGTGGGTCACCGCGACGAGGATAACGCTTGATATTGAGCGCTTTTATACTCTTGAATTAGGCGAATCGCCAGCGAAGCATTGGCAAAGCCAGTAGTAGAGATTCAGCTTCGATTACGTGACTCAAAGCCGTCCTGTTTTTTATCAAACTGGCCGTAAAATAGTTGCCTTTAAAAAATCCTTTTGAGGGGCATCTTTAGCAGTCGTCTGAACCTCAGCGGCGGCTTTGATCTTAGTAAGCTCACTTTCTGTGGAAATAGGCCTGTGGCAATAGGGGTGGAGGGACTTGAACCCTCACGACCTTTACGGTCAACGGATTTTAAATCCGCAGCGTCTACCATTCCGCCACACCCCCGAACCTGCAAGGCAATCACGCCGTTTGCAGGCTTACAGGATAAGGGCGATCGCCCTTCAGGGTCAATGGTTCCAGCCCCACGTTTCCGTAAGTTTACGTTTGTGGTTTTTTCGTCAAAAATGCCCCTATCTCAGAGGAGATTTCCGAGATAGGGGCAGAAGATTCAACAGCAGTTTCTGACGTGCCGTGGAGGTTGAAAGTGACCACTACGCAGCCTGGTTTGAGTCCTCGTAGGTGGGATAGTCCACATAACCCTCGGGGCCGGAGGAATACCAACGGGACGGATCCGACGAGTCGGTCAGAGGATATCCATTGGCAAAGCGATTGATTAGGTCGGGGTTGGTGATATACGGACGACCGAAAGCAATTAAATCTGCATTGCCCGCAGCGATCGCCTCCTCTGCCGCTTCCTGGGTGTAACCACAGTTGCCAATAATAGTGTCGGGGTAAATGGCACGAAACTCCGCCAGGGTCATTGGTTCTCCCTGCTCATGGAAGCCAAAGCCCAGTCCATCCATAATATGCAGATAGCCCAAGCCGTACTGCTTTAGTTGCTCCACCACGTACAAATAGGTTTCCCGATAATCCGGGGAGCCCACATCGTTAAAGACACCGTTGGGGGAAAGGCGAACGCCCACAGCCCCTGACTCCCACACCGTCAAGATCGCCTCGGTGATTTCCTTCAGGAATCGGAACCGATTTTCCAAAGAGCCACCATATTTATCATCGCGCTGGTTAACCTTGAATTGGAGAAACTGGTCAATCAAATAACCATTGGCACCGTGAATTTCCACCCCATCAAAGCCCGCAGCTTTAGCGCGCTCCGCAGCCTGGCGATAGTCCTCCACCACCACCGCCACTTCCTCAGTGGTCAATGCCCGCGGCACTTCATAGTCCTTTTTGCCGTTGGGCGTATGGGCTTGGGAACCATCGTCAATTTTTACTGCCGCCGATGACACGGGCAACTCGCCGTTGTGAAAGTCGCTATGGGACGATCGCCCGCAGTGCCATAGTTGCAAGATCATCTTGCCTCCCTTGGCATGGACCGCATCGGTAACGACTTTCCAGCCTGCCACCTGTTCATCGTTATAAATGCCGGGCGAATCCACCCAGCCAAAGCCCTGCTCTGAAATCACCGTTGCTTCAGAAATGAGCAAGTTGCCATTAGCTCGCTGGGCGTAGTACTCAGCCATCATGGGGTTGGGAATGCGCTTCTCGCCCGCCCGACCCCGCGTCAAAGGGGCAAGTACAACCCGGTTTTGTAGCTCCAGGTCACCCAATTTAACGGGGCTCAAAAGCTTAGGAGATGTAGTCATAGTAGTCCCACAAATAAAACAGTAGCGTTGTAGCCAACTCAGCCTTAACAGGGCTTCGTCGCGGAGTTAAACGGTATTGATTGCGATGCCGACGCTGCAAAATTGCGATAAGGCTAATGCTGTTGAAATGGTAATGAGGAATTTTCAAGGTGGCGATCGGCTTTCCGATACCGGTCTGGTCGGTTATTTGGGATGGCGATAAACCTGGAGGCGATATCTACGCGATATTTAAAAGCAACGGGGGCAAAAAATACGCGTTAAGAGCGGGCGCTGTGTAGGTTGGCGACGCAAAGCAGGGCCCAAAACCAGGAGAATGGTGCTGGGCGATCGCCCCGAAGGTTGCTGCTTCCGAGATAATATTAGGAATAATTGCTTAGCAGCTTGTTTGAAGTCCAAATTTAAAGCCCCCCAGAGCCGTGCCCATGCCCGACTTATCTTCCCTGTCTTTCGACACGATTCTAACGATTGCCCTATACCTGGGCATTGCCGGCGCATACCTGCTGGTTATTCCTGCCGGGCTGTTCATTTACCTGCAAAAACGCTGGTACGTGGCCAGCTCCGTTGAGCGATTAATTATGTACTCAATGGTATTTTTCTTCTTTCCCGGCATGTTGGCGATGTCGCCCTTCTTAAACCTGCGTCCTGAGCGTCGCACTATCGACGGCTAAAGACACAATGACATAAATATATTTCCCGTCCTACGGTTGTTGCCTGCCCCCCAAAATGCTGGGCAATTACCGTAGGTAACAAATAATTGTGGCAATTGTAACGATGTAACGGTTGTCCCAATAACCTGTCCAAGTACCGGGCTAAGGTGACAGAAAGGTCACTTTTGGTGGGGGTAAGAGATGCGGCGACTAGATGCCCTAACGATTATTTTGGCGGTATTTATTGCGGGCGGCTTTGGCTATGTGGCGCTGCAATGGCTGGGGCTAGACTCTATTAAAGCTGGCATTTGGACCCAGGCGGTGCTGGTGATGGGTTTGGTGGGCTGGCTGCTGAGCTATGGATTGCGGGCGAAGAACCATAAGATGACTTATCACCAACAGCTCAAGGATTACGAAGAGGCGGTCATTGACAAGCGCATCTCTGAAATGTCGAAGGAAGAGCTGGCGGAGCTACAGGCAGAGTTAGAGGCGGAAAAGGCTTAATGATGTAACCTTTGCCTTTGAACTTCGGCAGGTAGGTTTAAACATCTGAGTCAAAACATCTGATAAATTCTGATAAATTTAGACTCCGTTAGCCCTATTACGCCTTTAGTTCACGGCTTAGTTTTATGACCTCTGTTTCCGAGCGCTTTGCCCAGCTCCGCGATCGCGAGGAGTGCGCCCTAATTCCGTTTATTACGGCGGGGGATCCCAGCTTGAAAGCAACAGGGGCGGCATTAAAAGCGCTGGACCAAAACGGAGCCGATTTTATTGAGCTGGGGGTGCCCTACGCCGATCCCCTGGCAGATGGTCCTACGATTCAGGCGGCGGCAACACGATCGCTGACTCGGGGTACAAAATTGGACGACGTGCTGAAGCTGGTTTCAGAGGTTTCGCCGGATATTAGCGCTCCGATTATTCTTTTCACTTACTACAACCCGATTTTGAATCGCGGCGTTGAAACGTTTTTGAAAGACATCAAGACGGCGGGGGCAGCGGGTTTGGTGGTGCCCGATTTGCCTTTGGAGGAAGCAGATAGTTTGCTGAAGCCAGCGGCGGAAATTGGCATTGAAGTGACGTTACTGATTGCGCCCACTAGTCCCGTGGAGCGCATGGAGGCGATCGCCGAGCAGTCCCAGGGATTTATCTATTTGGTCAGCGTCACCGGCGTAACGGGAATGCGCACCCAGATGCAAACCCGCGTTGGTGATGTGCTGAAGCAGGTGCGAGAGGTGACGGATAAGCCGGTGGGCATTGGCTTTGGAATTTCCGGACCGGAGCAGGCGAAGCAGGTTAAAGGATGGGGAGCTGATGGGGCGATCGTTGGCAGCGCCTGCGTAAAATTGCTGGCGGACGGCGACGAAGCGGAAGCGGTTAAAAATCTAGGGGCATTCTGTAAGTCGCTGAAAGCCGTTTTGACAGCTTAATTTGACAGGGTTTTCTGCGGCGATCGCCTCCCAGCTATCTCCACATCCAACTACACATTTCTTCAAAATTGCGTCATTGTGGAAGTAACCTGTTTGCTTTGACTTCCATGACCTTGACCAGCTCCAACGCCCCCAGTCCCATGACCGATCAGCCGACTAAAACCTTCGTGATGGTGTGTCTGAGTGAAGCTTGCATAGAGAGCGGCGCTGAAGAAGTATTGGACGTTTTGGAGGAGGCGGAGTTGCCGGAAAACATCAGAATCTGTCGCGGCACCTGTCTAGGGCAGTGCAGCTCGGGACCGGCAGTGCGGGTTATGCCGGAGAAGACTTGGTATCATCGCCTAACTCCCGACGATGCTCAGCGCATTGTTGATGAGCACTTGATAGGAGGCGAACCCGTTGCAGACAAGCTGCACCCTCGCTTTCATCGACAGTTTGGATTTTAGATTGATTGCGGCTGAGCCTTGCCCCGACAACGCTTGAAGATTGCTGCTGTCAAAGCCTTAGTTTGACCATGCACAATACGAAGTGGTCCTAGGCTTTTTCACAAGGTGATTGCAATGAGCCGTTTAAACGTAAAACTAATTGCTGTTGGTACTGGTGTTGTTGTGGCGATCGCCCAGCGACGTCATTTCTTCATACCAACGGCGGCATTGCGATTACGGCGACGTCTCATAATTTTGATTAACTGCAATTAACTGACTGAGCTATCCCTAAGCGCACTGGCGAAATCGTAAAGTCGATTTGCCCTACGGTAACAGCTTCCCCATTTCATTGGCGGTTATTTCCCCCATCAATAATATGAGGGGTCGCGTATGCCAGGATCGCCGCAGCCCGTTGCCGATAACGATTATGCTTAGCAGTTGCGTTGAAGTCGAATCAAATGTCGGATAGGGAAGGGGAGCCGTAGCCGCCGCCAGGGATGTGGATTTCAATGGGCTATCCCTCTCTCGGTTGCAACTATCTGATCGGTGGTATTGAAGGTTTCGCGGCTAGGGCTGTCCCAGTAGCAGTGCTTCTGGTTCAGAAAACACGAACTCTACCGCGCGGCACCTCACCTTACCTTTAATTCTTTCGATGAAGCGTTCTTTTACCTGAGCGTAGTCAATGATTTTGATCCATCCGTAAACGCTTCTCTTGGAAACATTATTTTCAATTACTGCACCACCCCTAATTAAAAAGCTGCAGCATTCCAATGCGTAATAGAGTTGCCAAGGAGAACGCTGCATATCCTGATGAATAAAAATATTGCACCACTCATATATTTTTATCAGTGTCTTCAGGTTGACCCACTCACATCCCATATTTTTGACATCAAGCTCACCATCAACCCTTGCCAAAGACTGCCAAGAGGTGTGAATCTTACCGTTAATAATTTCTTCTTTGATGAATTCAACTATTTCGTATGTCTTAATTTCGTGTAGGATTTTATTGTCTGGATTGTAACAGTAGCAAAATCCTAATAGTCTTTTAAAAGAAGATTCCAACAATCTTCGTAATGTCAACACTGATACAAGAGCTGCTTTATCTGCAGGTCTATGAGGGCTAGCAATGGCACCTCGCTCAAACAGATTTTTTGCCATCCAAAAGGAATCTGTCGTATCGGTTCGCGACTGACTATGAAAGTTTGCATTGAAGAGGTTGGTTGAAATATTCCATTCACATTCACATTGTTTGAGTAGCCTCCAAGTGTGAAACAGAGCCTGTTCAACTTGATTCTGAGTGAAGGTGCTTGACCTAAAGCCATCATAGAAACTTTCCGACTTGACAAGCCACTCAAAATACTCGCAACAGGCTTGTAAATTAGACTCAAGATATGCCTTTAAATTGGCTCGCATCTTAGGCGAATTAGCTTTGTCTTCAGGTTCAAATATATAGTTAACGATGAACTGAGGATTTCTTGGATATTTGTTCTTCTCAGTGAATTTCAGTTGATTATTCGTTATTTCTTTTCTGGCTTTATCGAATAGGCTACGAATTTCTTCAGGAGTCAAAGAGCTGACTTTACTTGAAATAGTATTTTGTGCCGCATTGTTGAAGCTATCATCGTCTGTCTGCCGTTGGTGCCAGTCTGGTTGCATCAAGTCCCAGATAGTTTGGATGCTAGATTTACTTGCCATAGCCGCCACCGCCGGGAGTTTGAATTTCAATGCAGTCCCCAGGATGCAACAGCGCTTGGTCTGTGGCTTTTAGGGGGTCGCGATCGCCCCCTTGCCTATCAACAAAAGTTTCACCGGGCAGAGCAGGGTGACCGCCGTTAATGCCTTGGGGAGGGAGCGATCGCCGTTGGGACAAAATGCCAGCAGTCATGGTTTCCAAAAAACGGATGCGACGGATTACGCCGTTGCCGCCGGGGTATTGACCTGCGCCGCCGCTGTTGGGACGAATGGCGAATTTTTCCACCAGCACCGGGTAGCGCCATTCCAACACCTCCGGGTCCGTTAAACGAGAGTTGGTCATATGGGTTTGAACGGCGTCGGTGCCGGGGAAGCTTTTGCCGGATAAATCACATCCCGCCCCGGACCCGCCGCAGATGGTTTCGTAGTACTGGTGGCGATCGTTGCCGAAGGTGAAGTTGTTCATGGTGCCTTGGCTGTTGGCAAGGATGCCGAGGGCGGCGTAAAGGGTATCCACAACCGCCTGGGAGGTTTCCACATTGCCTGCGACAACGGCGGCGGGGTGGCTTGGCGAGAGGATCGACTTGGCGGGAATGATGATATCCAGGGGTTTGAGGCACCCGGCGTTGAGGGGGATATTGTCGGCGACGAGGGTGCGGAAAACGTAGAGGACGGCGGCTTTGGCGATCGCCCGGGGAGCGTTGAAATTATTGGGCTGTTGAGGGGAGGTGCCCCTGAAGTCGATGGTGGCGGCGGTGGGGAAATCGGGGTCGGAATTGATTGTGATTTTGACCTGGATTTGACTGCCATTGTCGAGGGGCGTGGTCCAGGTGCTGCCCTCGGCGGGGAGGCGCAAGGTGGCGATCGCTCGACGGACGCAGCTTTCGGCGTTGTTCTGGATATGT
This sequence comes from uncultured cyanobacterium, assembly GCA_937883785.1. Lineage (GTDB taxonomy): Bacteria > Cyanobacteriota > Cyanobacteriia > CACIAM-69d > CACIAM-69d > CALGDE01. The sequence goes on along the minus strand of CALGDE010000107.1, from coordinate 19,929 downwards.
TGCATGTAGCGGAGAACGGTAAGGTCGCCGTAGGTTTTGGCGAGGGCTTGCAGTTCGCGGACGCCCCGTTGGTTGGCGGCAATTTGGGCTTGGAGATCGGCGATATTTTGGGTGATATTGCGGACGGGATAGGGACCGGCAGTGAGGATTTGGGTTAGGTCGTCGGTCAGAAATTCACCGTCGCGCACCAGAAGATGGTTATCCAGCAAAATCCCTTCCTGGTCAATGCGGGTGCTGGTGGGAGGCATGGAGCCGGGAGTGATGCCGCCGATATCAGCATGGTGACCGCGGGAAGCAACGTAAAAAGATGGGGAGCGATCGCCCGGCGCCAGAAAAACTGGAGAAATCGCAGTGATGTCGGGCAGATGGGTGCCGCCGTTGTAGGGATTGTTGGAGATATAAACATCACCCGCTTGCAAGTCGCCGAGACGCGCCCGGGTGAGTGCAAGCACACTCTCGCCCATGGAGCCCAGGTGAACCGGCATATGGGGAGCATTTGCCACAAGTTGTCCCCGAGAATCAAAAATTGCGCAGGAGAAATCCAGCCGTTCTTTGATATTGACGGAGTAGCTGGTTTTTTGCAGCGTCAATCCCATTTGATCGGCGATCGCCCCAAAAACCCCGTTAAAAATCTCCAGTAAAACCGGATCCGCCCACTCACTCTCCCTTCCTAAAAGCTCGATATTTCTATCATCAACCTCCTCTATCTCTTCGGATACTTTTTCAAGTGTCAACCCACCTAGGTCATTGACATTTGCGATCCAATTGGGCTCAACGACATTAGTTCCAGTCAGCTCAATAATCAACGCTGGACCTTCGATTGCATCCCCAGGCTGTAGAGAATCTCGCTGAAAAACCGGCGCATTCTGCCATTCTTGATCTGTGTAAATGCGAACCGTTTCTATTGGCTGAGGCTGGATGGCTTTTGATCGCGCTCGCTCTAAAATCGGCTCCGGAGGGATGGGCATTTTCTCGATCATTTCCAGGGCGATCGCCTCAACCACCAAAGGTTTATCCGCCAAAATAAATCCAAATTGCTGTCGATGTTGAGACTCAAAATCGCTCTTCATTTCCTCAAGGGAATCGAACGTAACCACCAAGGGTGAATCAGTTCCGGCGTAACGTAATCGCGCCGTTTTGACTTGGGAAATATTCGGTAAATCGGCGGCGGCGTCAGATTCTAATTCTGTTGATAATTCACTAAAAACTTGCTCAAGCTGAGATTGAAGCGCCGGTTCTAAAGTTGCCTCGATCGCCCGTTCCGCAATTTTCCGCTGGTCTGCCAAGCCCATACCAAACGCCGATAAAACGCCTGCATAGGGATGGATAAAGATGCGCGACATTCCTAACGACTCGGCGATCGCGCAGGCATGTTGTCCGCCCGCTCCGCCGAAGCAACACAGTACATATTCCGTTAGGTCATAGCCCCGCTGAATGGAGATTTTTTTGATGGCGTTGGCCATGGTTTCCACCGCGATCGCCAAAAATCCTGCCGCGACTTCTTCCGGTGATCGCCCATCTACCATCGCTGCATCAATTTCTTGGGCGAGTTGTATAAACTTTTCTTGAACTATTGCAGTGTCTAGGGGGCGATCGCCATCGGAACCAAACACCTGGGGGAAAAACGCCGGTTGCAGCTTACCCAGCATCACATTGCAATCGGTCACCGTTAGGGGGCCACCCCGCCCGTAGGCAGCCGGACCTGGGTTTGCCCCTGCCGAATCTGGCCCCACCCGATAGCGCTGCCCATCGAACTGCAAAATCGACCCGCCGCCCGCCGCCACCGTATGGATCGCCATCATCGGAGCCCGCAGTCGAACCCCCGCCACCGTCGTCTCAAACTGCCGCTCATACTCCCCCGCGTATCGAGCCACATCGGTGGACGTGCCCCCCATATCAAAGGTGACAATCTTGTCAAAACCCGCCGCTCCACAGGTTTGCACCGCCCCCACAATGCCCCCCGCCGGTCCCGATAAAATGCTGTCTTTGCCCTGGAAATCCGCCGCTGCCGTCAAGCCGCCATTGGATTGCATAAAAAATAATTGATTTATAGGCTTGACCGATTCAGCTGCCCTGCCCTGCAATTCCTGTTCCACCTGAGCCACGTAGCGCCGCAAAATTGGTGATAAGTAGGCGTCCACTGTAGTGGTATCACCGCGCCCCACCAGCTTCATTAGCGGACTGATTTTGTGGGACACCGACACCTGCGTAAACCCGATTTTTTGGGCGATCGCCGCCACCTGATTTTCGTGGTCGGGATAGCGATACCCATGCATCAACACCACGGCGCAGCTACGAATCCCGTGATCGTACGCTGCCTGTAATTGCGATCGCACCCGCTCCAGTCGCTCCGGCGTCAGGCCAATTTCCACCGTGCCATGGGCATCCAACCGCTCCGGCACCTCCACCACCGTTTCGTAAACCACCTCCGGGCGTTGGATATGCAGCGCAAACAAATCCGGTCGATTTTGATAGCCAATTTTTAGCGCATCGGCGAACCCTTCCGTAATGGCTAGGACAACGCGATCACCCTTCCGCTCCAGGAGCGCATTCGTCGCCACCGTCGTCCCCATTTTGATGGCATCAATCTGTTCCAGCGGCACCGGCTCATCGACAGAAATCACCCCCTGCGCAACCAAAACCTCCCGAATCCCTTGCACCGGTGCATCCGCATATCGCTCGGGATTTTCCGACAGCAACTTATGTACGAATCGCTCACCGTCGGGAGCTTGGGCAACAATATCGGTGAACGTCCCCCCGCGATCAATCCAAAACTGCCAGCCGGTTTGGGGCGATTCAAACATATTCAATGCAATCCCTTACTGAGCAAACCTTCAAATCTCTCCTCGCGAAGAGAATATGTACCAGGAGTTAAGTCTGTCTCACGATAACTATTCCTTCTGCTAATCTTTCCTTAAATATCCGCGCAGCGTCAGCTTTCAAGTGGTGTTTATGGCACAGTCTTCCAAAGAAAAGATAGCTTCGTTTGTTTTCGCGGGCATTGCTCTCGCCACGCTTATTGCTCTCGTTTTCCTCCCAAGAACAATAGACGATAGAACATTTCCAATCATAAGATTCATTGCTGCTTTTGCCAGTGGCATGTCTGCTTTCTTATTTCTGGGAGATGTTGAATTAGGGATAAAGAAATTTCCAAAGTTGGCAATCAAAGCATCCGGCGGTTTTGCACTCTTTATGATTGTCTGGTTCTCATTCTTTTATGGTGTCCCGGAAAGAGACGGTAACAGTACGAAAACAAAGGCGGAGTTATCTTATCGCTACTTAACTGTAGTCAATGACTATCCCACTCTTGCTCTTTCAATACTAAAGCCAAGTCTCGAAGATAATATTACACTTGAGGTCCTTTCCAGGGTTCTAGGAATTGAAAACCTACCTAGTGTTTACACAGGAAATCAAGTATTTGGTGAGCTGGAAAACTTTAAGTTTGAAACAGGAAATGAGAAAACCTTAGAAATTCTAAATTACCATCAGGGATTACGGTCATTTGATACAGAAAGCTCAACTCAGAAAACTCTTTCTCGAAGAGGACAGAGTCTGAATAACGATCAAGCAGAACTAGAAGAAATTGATGATAAATTAAATGACCTTCCTCGGGGGCTCTCGTCCTTTATGAAAGGAGAAGACGATACATCTACCTTTCACTATGCGCCATTACTAATGCCTTTTCAGGAGTCCCTCGAAGATGCCAGTTTTACTAGTCAGTGGAATGGTATTGAGATAAGCAATCAACCGCCAAATCACTACTTAATTCAGTATCCGCGACTTGGGGACTTAGAACAATTCGGATTGGAAGATGAGCATACATATAGAATTAACGAATACCTTAAGTCAGACTGGATTAAAAAAATAGTCAGGGCAAATCCAGATCTACGTGGATTCTTCGCTTTCGTATACCCTTACGCTGAGAATGAATGGGACTTTTTGAGGCTTCTCAACTTTTGTCGGGTACCAAGGGACTTTGTTCAAAGAGAAATGCCAGCGCCTTACGTTAAGTTTCTTGATATAGAGAATTCGGGGAATGATCCTTTGACCTTGCAGTCCGCTACTTTGGAAGAAGTTGAATTTCCTGCGTACAAATTGACTGATGTTGACCAGCGCAGAGATTTATTCCAACAATATGGCGAGTCTCAGGAGCATGACCTTAATATAAATCTTCAACCAAAGCATCATGTGATTATTCCTGTTGAGTTTGGGTTTAATACGGTTGGAAGGAAAGACTTAGTCCGCTTCCGAGCGGAAAATAGAGACAGCTTTCTTGATAAGGAAGATATTTTCGTTGCTAAACCAGTTACAAGAAGAGAGTACGCTGAGTCGAACTGTTTTCCGGGTAGAGATGATTGCTCTATAGATCGCCTGGTAACTAACATCAGTTTGTCCGATGCATTTCGCAGAGATATTCAAGAGATAAGTAGCCTTCAAGAGAAAATTCCTAATCACTATTCTGTTGGTTCGTTCTTTGCGGTGAAAAAGCTTCGATCCGACCAAGGAGATGTGGATGTTCCGTATCCGTCGGATAATCCGGAGTTTTTAATCTCCTCATTTTTCAACGAAGGTAGCTGTCCTTACCTACTGGTTTATGATGAGAGCCTCAAAAGGTGGCGGGAAGTAGGCACAGTGATTACCAGAAGGAGTACTCCTGAACTGAAGGGGACAGACGAATATCTTTTGCCAAAGGGAATCTCTCAAATTCGTATTGAAGAGCGGGAACCAGAGATTTCGTACATAGACTCACTCGAGCTGGTTTACGATTTATCTGCCAACGACAAAGACTTGCGAAGTGTTCCACTCCAGAAATCATTGAGGGAGGTGGACGACAGCAACCTGGTTTTAGAGCGAGGAGATATTTTCCAGCTTGACTTAGAAGGCTTACTGCCGGAAGGTGCGCACAATGTTCGTCTCCGTGTGAATGGCTACTATCAGCCACTGACTCCTGAAATGTTGAACGGACAATCCTTATAGGTCTTTAAAGCTGCTAGCCGGGTTGGGGCGATCGCTCAGCAGATTCAGAAGATGCAGTCATAGCAAACTTTTACAGAGCGTCGTTAAATCGATTAATGGCTTCCAAACGGGAAGGAAGAATCACACAAGATTCCAATAATCTAGGGTCCAACCTGGGCAGTAGGCGGCTGCGTTCAATCAACTGATAATCGTTTTCCTGTAAAGAATAGATGGAAATTCTTGAGCCCGCCCACATCCAAACTTCCTGGATTTTCAGTCGTCTATACTTCTCCAGCTTTCCAGGACCACCGCTTGTAATATTCACTTCAATAGCTAAATCAGGATGCTCCTTTCTCTCGCCCAAGTAATAGGATTCATCGGGCTCAAAGGAAACTGATTTTGCTTCAGAGGCTCGAGTTGCGCTGCCTACGGGAATAAATTCAATACCCTGCTTGAAGAGGTGAAAAGCGATTAAGATTCCAATCATTCTACTGATGGATTCATGCTCCTCTCCCGTAGGCATCAGCTCAATCACTCCATCTAAATAGGTGATGTGTATCTTGGACTCTTTCCGAATAATGCGCTCAAGGGTTTGAAATTCTGCCCAGGAGTAGCGACCAGGCAGCACAAACGGTTCGGGAGATTGGGTTAGGCGGGGGGCGATGTTGACCATGGCGCTAAGTGGGGCGATGGGCAGTTGAGTCAGTCATAATACATGGTTACACAGAAGATTTAGTGGGGCGTGATTCCATGAGCTTGAAAGACCGCATTGGCGATGAAATTAAGGCGGCGATGAAGGCGAAGGATAAGGTGCGGCTGAATACGGTGCGCAGTGTGAAGAAGGTAATTCTGGAGAAGGAGTCAGAGCTGCGGGCGGAGGGAATTGAGGAGCTGACGGAGGAGCAGGAGATGAAAATCCTGACGAAGTTGGCGAAGCAGCGGCGGGATTCGGTGGAACAGTTCACGAAGGCGAACCGTGAGGATTTGGCGGAGAAGGAGTCTCAGGAATTGACAATTTTGGAAGAGTTTTTGCCGGCGCAGATGACTGAGGATGAGATTGCGGCGGCGGTGGAGGGGGCGATCGCCAAAACCGGCGCATCTTCACCGAAAGATATGGGCAAGGTGATGGGGCTATTGATGAAAGACCTGAAGGGCAAAGCTGACGGCAAGGTTATTCAAACGCTGGTGAAAGAGAAGCTGAATAGTTAAGACTCAGCGGCATTCCAAGCCAGCATGATTAACGCATTGGCGATCGCCGCCGCCACTGCCGATCCACCCTTGCGCCCGTCCACCCGAATTTGAGGAAGCGCGGTCCGAGCCAGTTTCTCCTTCGCTGCCACAACCCCTACAAAACCAACGGGAGCACCAATCACCAACGCTGGCTGGATATCCAAATCGCACAATGCAGCCAGGGCGGTGGGAGCATTACCGATCGCCACAACGGCATTGGGATATTGTTCCAAACAGCGCAAAATTCCGGTCTCGGTGCGGGTGCGACCAGGCTCGGGAGTTGGAGCGTAGGCGATCGCCGGAATGATTGGATTATTAAACGTTTTTTGTGCCAAGTTTTTGATGCCTTGGGCGACCATTGTTACGTCGGTAATGATTGGGGTTCCCTGGGCGATCGCGGTAATTCCTTCGGCGATCGCATCCGACGAAAAACTCAAATATTTGGCAAACTCAAAGTCTGCCGTTGTATGAATTACACGACGAACAAGGGCATATTGCTGAGCACTAAATCCTAACTTTTCGTAGGAACCATAATGCTCTTGAAATTCTCGATCAATAATGGCAAAGCTTCGCACCAAAATTGGATGGGATAGAGCTAATTCTTTGGCGCTTAATTCCACTCAGTACCTTTGAAATAACGCTAACTTCCTAATGCTTTCATCATGGCCTGTTGAGCAGCCGTTTGATAGCCTTCTTCCAAATATTTCATGATGGCTTTATTCGCCAACTGTCCATCATCAGCGCTGCCGGCTACATCAGTAGGCAACGGAATCGGACCCAATAAATCTAGCGGCGTATTGGCATCGGGCGGCGGTGTAATTACCACCAAATCTGGGTCCAAAGGCGCTTTATAATTCCAAAACTGTTCCAAACTCACCGGCACCTGTTGCTGCATTAGGGCGATCGCATCACTTTCCGTCGCCTGCGCCACCTCAATGCCGTCCACAGTCTGGGATTTCACATCCTCCAGCTGCTTTGACCGTACGTCCCGCAGCGCCGCAACAATTTGTGCCTGGGTTCGACCGCGCAGTTGAAACAATACAAACGGATCTTCTCGAAAGCGATCGCCCAGTAAATAGTAAACCGCGCCAATATGCTTGCAAGGGTTCGCCTTATCGGGACAGGAACACTTACTACGTACCTCGGTTAAGTTGAAAGGAAATAATGACAATCCGTTGGACGTAAACACCTCGTCAATAGATGCGGGCATTTCACCTGCCAACAGCTTGGCCGCATACTCCACCCGCTCCGCCATGGACTCAATGACTCCATCCCAGGCCTCATCGTCAAAGGGTTCCAAAGACAAAGATAGTTTATACGGCTCAACCTCCGTTCCCTGCACCTTGGCCAACACTTTGGAACCACGAAATTCAATGCTTAAAACATTGCCTTGGCGAGCATAATTGCGTGCCCGCTCCAAGCGTTTCTTGAACCGGTAGCTGTTAAGCAAATCCAGCCAGCCTTGCACCCACCATTCTTCGTGTCCATTGTTGGGGGCAATTACAGGATTTGAATCAACCATAGAACAGCAAAATCAACGGGAATAAAACAATAAAAATCAAAACGCGGTAGGGTGGCTTGGCAGCGCATAGTCGCGTCCCCACAGAACCATCACCCCAACTATTGGGTTAATCAGGATCCCCCAAGTAGGTCTAGATTTTATACCGAACGCTCCCCATGGGCGGCGATGGATAAAGAAATATAGCTAGGTTTTCCATCCATGGCTCCTGCCGCAACGCCATCCGTGCCAGATTTAAGTCAGCTTTCCAGCGAGCAAAAAGCAGATTTAATTGAGCATTTCCAGGGATTTTTAACGGACAATCGTCGCGATCGCTTCCGCACCGTCCTTAGCCAACGAACTCGCCAAGTCACCGTCGTCCTCGAAGATATTTACCAACCCCATAACGCCAGCGCCGTCCTGCGAAGCTGTGACGGGTTCGGCGTCCAAGATATCCACACCATTGAAAGCCGCAACGACTTTGCCCCCAACCGCAACGTCAGCATTGGCGCAGATCGCTGGCTCACCCTCCACCGCCACAACCAGCCCGACGCCGACAACACCACCGCCTGCCTAAGCAAACTTAAATCCCAGGGCTACACCCTCGTTGCCACCACTCCCCACACCAAAGCCAGCACCGTCAACGAAATCCCCATCGACGGCAAAGTTGCCTTGCTTTTCGGCACCGAACTCACCGGGCTCAGTGATGCCGCCCTCGACCAAGCGGACGCCTATGCCTTTATTCCCATGTCTGGCTTTAGCGAAAGCTTCAATATTTCCGTGAGCGTCGCCCTGTGCCTCTACGACCTCACCACTCGCCTTCGCCAAACCCGCAATGATTGGCATTTAACGAATCAAGAACAGCAGGACTTGTACCTGGACTGGGTGCTGTCGTCCATCAAAGCCCGTGACCAACTGCTTGCCCGCTATTGGGAAGAACGTCAGCAGTAGCAACATATTGTAAAGAGATTTTTGCCCATTAAGCCTTTAAAAAAATCGGGTAGAAATACTCATTTAAAAAGGGCTTTTTTGAGCTGCGTTTTTCAGATCAAACTTAAGTCAACACATCATATTGCTGGCAAAATTCCAGGCATTTTCGCGATCGCCCCAGCCTGGTCCTCACCCTCCCTAAATTGGCAGACCGCCTAGAACACTAGAGTTGAGAGGCATTATCACCGCCCAACAAAAGATAGAGAAAGCCGGAAAAGTAACTAGAAAAAAATGCCGAGAAAGGGCATAAGCATTTATAGACAAGCATTTATACTCTGAGTATTTTTTAGGTCTTAAACCCAACGAAATATTTATATAAATTCATGGTCGGTTCTCATATTTTGATGCTACTATCTGTCAAACAAACAGGAGAAACTCAGGGAAATATTTCTTAGGAAAGTTAACCGAACTGTTTTTCTCTATAACGACCTAGGGAATCCCAGCCATGAACACTGTTACTGTCAAGCCTGAAACTCGCAATCATAAAGGATTTTTCATTCAGGAAGATTCGTCTTATAAACTGATGCAAATTGATGAATCTGGCTGGGCGCTAATTTGTGTTGATGATGCAGTTTGCCACTACGTAGACCCCGACAACCTTGAGATTTCCAGCGATGGTGACGGGCGATAATTATTTCTTCTGCCGCAGGAATTTAGTTCTTTCCTAGGCCTGTGAATAACCTACTAACTGAATATTTACAGCGGGTCAGTCGTTTGTTTTGCGGCTGACTTTTTTTTGAACTTAACGTTTTCTAGACTCGTTCAAATTACCGACTGTGCAATTTTTCTTAACTGTTATTCGAAGCTATTTTTTAGGGGCAATGTAAAGTTTTGGTTGTACTTTGCATCTGAGTTAGGGTTAATTTATCAGTCTACGGATAGACTTTTTGCGCCTAGGCATGCTTTTTAAATCAACGTGGAGTATGCAGCTTTTTCAAAGTCGCGCTAGAGTTTCAACGACGATTAGGGTTTTGGGAAGTAATCAGAGAGCCATGAAAGACCGAGTGTTAGGGCTAATTAACACATTGCTAATGCTGGATTTTTTCTTTATTCTGGCGATCTTGCTTTGGCTGGTGGTGGCTATCGTAGGGCAGCTTAATAACGTTCCTCTGGGGTTGAGCTGGTGGTATGCCCTGTGGGAGCCACTCTTTATGCCGGCGATCGGTCTGCTAATGATGGGGGCGATCGCCTCTGGCGTCTTTAGCTGGATTAACCGAAAATTCCTAACCCCAAAAGACCTGTAATTCTAAGCTTCCGGCAAAGGCAGCACCACTTTGGGCGCGAGGATCACGGTACTGGCATCGGGATCACGGTTGGCGCGTAAATGACCAACGCCCAAACAGTTTTGATGCAGATCGCTAACGGCGATCGCCGGTCCCAGTTTCTCCCCATCCAATTCCTCAGCCGCCGCCGGGTCCCAATTCAAAATGTCATTAGGACTAACCGGCAATCGCTGTCCCAAAAACCATCGCTTTACAAGCTCGTCTTCCAGTTGAATTTGGGGAAGATGACACAAGATATCAAGAACCGGCTCGAGTTGGAACTGGTCGGCTTCGATTTGCTGGGCGATCGCCTCAAAGGTCAAGCTTTCCGACAGCACAAAGCCACAGCTGCGGGTGCGTTCCAGTGCTGCCAGCGTTGCGCCGGTGCCCAGTGCTGATCCTAGGTCTCGGGCGATCGCTCGAATATAGGTGCCAGGGCCGCAGTCCACCGCTAAATCCAATTCGGGATAATCACCGTCTCGCCAGTCCAAAACCCTAAGCTGGAGAATCTCTACCTCTCGGCTGGGAATTTCAACGGGTTTATTTTGTCGCGCCAGGTCATAGGCTCGTTTTCCCTGCACATGGATGGCGCTATATTTCGGCGGGATTTGGCTGATGGTGCCGGTGAAATTTGGCAGTTGCTCGGTGATTATTTCGCGGGTTAGGTGCTGTAGGTCTTGGGGCGATCGCTCCTCAAGAATTTCGCCCGCTAGGTCATCAGTATTGGTCACAATGCCAAATCGAATGGTGGCGTTGTAAGACTTCCACTCTTGCAAGTAAGGAAGCAGGCGAGTGGCGGGACCTACGGCAACAGGCAGCACACCGGTTGCCGCTGGGTCCAAGGTGCCGCCGTGGCCGATGCGTTTCTGTCGCAAAAGCCGTCGCAATTTGCCAACGCAATCGTGGGAGGTCATCCCCTTTGGCTTGTGTAAGTTGATGAACCCTTGCATGTGCGTTGGCGTTACTCGTCCTCACCCTCTTCGTCGTCTTTCTTCTTCGGCTTATAGGTAGAGGCTACTTCCAATTCCTTAAGCTGCTTCAGATCGACGCCGGACGGAGCATCGGTTAGCAGGCATCGTGCTTGTTGGGTTTTGGGGAAGGCGATCGTGTCGCGGATGGAGTCTTCGCCGGTCATAATCATCACTAGTCGGTCCAACCCGTAGGCAATTCCACCATGGGGTGGGGTGCCAAATTCAAAGGCATCGAGTAAGAATCCAAATTTCGCTTGGGCCTCTTCATCGCTCAACCCGATCGCCTCAAACACCTTCTCCTGCACATCCCGCTGGTAAATCCGCAAGCTGCCGCCGCCAATCTCCGTACCGTTCAGCACAATGTCGTAGGCAACAGCGCGGGCAGTTTTTAGGTCATCCAAATCCTCAGGATTCGGCGCAGTGAAGGGGTGGTGGATGGCTTCCAAGCGCTGCTCATCGGCATTCCACTCAAACATGGGGAATTCCACAACCCACAGGAAGTTGAGTTGGTTTTCGTCAATCAATCCCAGTCGCTTACCCAACACCAACCGCAGACGGTCCAGGGTTTTGTTGACGATATCTTCGGGACCCGCGCCAAATAGCAACAGGTCTCCCGCCTGAGCATTGGTACGCTCCAGAATTACCTTGCCTTGCTCTTCGCTAATGCCTTTTTTCAGTGCGCCGATGGTGTCAAACTCGCCGTTTTCCCGCACCCGAATAAACGCCAAACCTTTAGCACCCGCTTCCGTTGCTTCCTTAAACAGGTCGCCGCCGGGCTTGATTTGCACGTTGGAAACTTTGTCGTTACCGCCGGGCACGGGCAGAATCTTGACAACACCGCCTGCCTTGATGGAACCGGAGAATACCTTGAAGCCGGAGTTTGCGAGTACATCAGAGACGTTCGCCAACTCCATGCCGAAGCGGGTGTCTGGGCGATCGCTCCCGTACCGATCCATCGCATCCTTGTAGGTCATGCGGGGGAAGGGGCGAGGTAGGTCAATGCCCTTTACATCCTTGAAAATCTTGCAGATGAGGCGCTCATTCATATCCAGGATTTCCTCCTGGGACATAAAGCTCATCTCCATATCCAACTGGGTAAATTCCGGTTGGCGGTCCGCCCGTAGGTCCTCATCGCGGAAACACCGGGCGATTTGGTAGTAGCGATCGCAGCCGGACACCATCAGCATTTGCTTAAAGAGCTGAGGAGACTGGGGCAGGGCAAACCATTCGCCCAAGTTCACCCGCGACGGCACCAAATAATCCCGCGCCCCTTCCGGTGTGGACTTCGTCAAAATCGGTGTTTCCACTTCCATAAACCCTTCCTGATCTTCTAGGAAGCGGCGCATTGCTTTCACCACCGCGTGACGGGTCTGCAAGTTGGACTGCATCTGTGGGCGGCGCAGATCCAGATAGCGATATTTCAGACGGATTTCTTCGCGCGCCCCTTCACCGTCAATGGTGGAAATTTGGAACGGCAACTGACGCTCTACACCGTTAAGCAGCTCAATATGATCCGCCATCACCTCAACCTGTCCCGTAGGCAGCTTGTCGTTGAGAGATTCTTCGGGACGCTGACTAACTTTGCCCACCACCTTCACTACGTACTCGCTACGCAGGGCATCGGCTTTTTCAAAAGCTTCCGGCAAATCAGGATTGGATGCCACCTGACAAATTCCCGTGCGATCGCGCAGGTCAACGAAAATCACACCGCCATGGTCACGACGGCGATCGACCCAACCAAACAGGGTAACGGTTTGACCAATGTGCTCAGCGCGGAGATCGCCGCAGTAATGGGTTCGCATGGTGGCTTACGAGAGACAGATATGGGTATGAAAAGAAAAAGAATGGAAAAAACAGCGGGGCGTGAAGCCGGGGCGAATTTCAGCGCTTTTTGGTATCGCTTGATTCTTTAGTGAAACCCACTAAGAGTAACCCGTTTCCGCACCCGAGCCAATGGGACCACACCAGATGAAAATGCTTAATACTTCGCAATATAATAGATGGGCGGAGAGAAGCGAATCAATCCGCACGCCCCTCATTGCGGTTTTGTTATGACCCACGCCAGTGCCCCTAACCTTTCCAACCATCTTCCCCAGCGATCGCTTACGGTCGGGATATCTGGGGCTTCTGGCTTAATCTATGCGGTGCGATCGCTGAAATATCTACTGGAAGCGGACTTTACGGTGGACGTGGTGGCGTCGCGGGCGACCTATCAGGTGTGGCAGAACGAAATGGGAATTGCCATGCCCCAGGACCCAGTGGCGCAGGAGAATTTCTGGCGCGACCAGGCTGGCGTGTGGGATTCAGGCAAGCTAATTTGCCATCGCTGGAATGATATTGGCGCGACGATCGCCAGCGGCTCCTACCGAACAGCGGGGATGCTAATTATTCCGTGCAGTATGAGTACGGTGGCGAAGTTGGCGACGGGCTTGAGTTCGGGGCTTTTGGAGCGGGCGGCGGATGTGCATTTGAAAGAGGGGCGATCGCTGGTCATCGTGCCGAGGGAAACACCGCTGAGCACTATCCATCTGCGCAACTTGACCACCCTTTCGGAAGTGGGCGTGCGAGTAGTTCCAGCAATTCCCGCCTGGTATCATCACCCCCAAACCATTGAAGACCTGGTGGATTTTGTAGTGGCGCGGGCGCTGGATCAGTTCGGTATCGACTGCGTTCCCCTAAAGCGTTGGGATGGTGGAATCCGTCAAGGATCGCCTAAGAAAGCTGAGAAAACTCCGCAGATAGAAGTGAAAAGCAACCGCAACGGAGTCGCCAACGCAAACGGGGCTCATGCCAATGGAGTTAGCGCCGCCACTTAATAGAACAGCCGATCGCCTCAGTAAAGGTGGTGCTGACTTCCGTGCCATCGATGATCGCCTGGAGCGCTTCCTGTAAATAGCTGTGCTTTACGGCGTCGGGCGACTGGGGCTCATCATCGATCGCCCCGATGTAACGCAATACAAACTGTGAATCCACCACAAATGCCTGGGGGGTAAACTCCGCCTGGAAGCTGCGAGCCACGTCCTGGGTGGAATCCCATAGGTACGGGAAATTCAGCTTTTGCTCGGCGGCAAATCGTTTCATTGCTTCAAAATCATCGTCCAACGACTTATTTGGATCGTTGGGATTAATGCCTAAAATCGTGATTCTTTGGGGCAGAAATTCTTCTTGCAGTGCCTGAATTCGCGAGAGATACGCCCGCACAAATGGACAGTGGTTGCACATAAACACCATCGCGATCGCCCGGTGACTTTCCAATAGTGTCGCTAGATGCTGCACTTGTCCCGCCACGCCAGGAATTTCAAAATCGTGGGCGTACTGACCAATGCGATCGCGAAGGCGGTTATCAAGGCGTTCCATAGGACGGGGCGGCACAGAGGCGGTTCGGCGGGATGGAATTGAGACGTGTCGAGGAGGCGTTGTATCTGAGTGCGAGGATTTAGGCGCGATCAAGGGGCCACTGTTGGGCGATCGCCTGATACGCAATTAACTTATAAGTCAGCTTAGCAGCGACAAACTCCGATACGACAGATTCGCCCAGCGGCGCTAGTTCCATCACATCGCAACCCAGTACAGTATGGCGCTCAAACACACGACGAAGGAAGGTTAATAATCCATACCAGCTCAGCCCACCCGGCTCCGGAGTTCCGACCCCCGGCATCAGGCTCGGGTCAATGCCGTCCAAGTCCACGGTGATAAATACGTTGCGGGTGGGGATTTTGGCGATCGCCCGGTCAATCCAATCCGGCTGCATCGCAATATCCTGCGCCCAAATCACATTGATACTGTCGGTTTCGCGAATTAACTGCGCCTCCTCCGAACACAGGCTTCGAATGCCCACCTGAAGCGTCGGCAGCCCCATATCCACCACCCGACGCATCACGCACGCATGGTTATAAATGGAATCTTCGTAGGAATGGCGCAGGTCACTATGGGCATCAATTTGCACCACGGTAAACGACTCCGACGACGCCTCTCGATAGGCATCCACCACCCCGGCGCTAATGCTGTGCTCTCCCCCCAGCGCCACCACAAATTTCCCATCACGAATCAGCCGCGCCACCGTCTCCCGCGTTTCCGTCAGCATCGCCTCACTGGATAGGTCTGGCTGAGCTGCGGTGTCGGCGATCGCCCGATGGGTCCAAATGCCCACAGGCCAAGTCTCCCGGTCCACCTCTCCGTCATAAAACTCCACCTGTTGGGATGCATCCAAAAGCGCCGCCGGTCCCTGTTCACACCCCTGTCGGTAGCTGGTGGTGGCTTCATAGGGAATCGGCAAAATCACCACCCGCGCCGTGTCGTAATCTGCCGCCACTTCTTCGCCAAGGAATTGAATTTCCGATGCTGGGGGGGCGATCGCCTGAGATTGGGGCGCTGTAGAAACCATTGCAAATATTGCTATCTATTGCTTGATCATACCCTTGACGTTGCTTAGCTCCTCCGGTTTTGAAAGCTATGATAGTGCTGTAGATCCTTTAGATTCTCACCTATGACAACTCTTCAGATTCGTACTCGCGATAACTTACTCGATTTACTCCTAAAAGGTCAGTCTGCTGACTGGAAAGTTGGACAGGGTAAAGAACAAGAAATCACCTATGTGGAAATTGTCAACTTTGCGGGTAGTCAAAGGATAGAAGCAAAATTTGATCCTGAAAATAGCTACCGACTTGATAACGGTCGCCTAGTGGTTGCTTTCACAGACGGGCGAATCGTGAATTGCCAAGTTAGTTTTGATGCCCAAAACTCTCTCCGTTACCTATAGTCACCTTATCGATTTAGTTTATTTTCAATTCCAGCACATCCGCCTGGCACTGATCGCCGCGTCTTCTCACCGCCCCAGCTACAGCAATAAAATCGCTGTTCTTCCGATAAATCTTGCACCTGGCTAAGGTCCACATTTTCTACCACTGCGCCAGTGCCTTCGCCCGTTGAAAAATCCACATCCGACTGGTCGCGCGATCGCGGTGTCGCCCTTGTTGCATCCCCGTAAAACAATCGCGTTCCTTTTAAATCTGCCCCTGTTAAATCGGCTTCAAATAATATGGTTTGTGATAGATTTGCCCCCGATAAATTGCAGCTTCGCAGGTTTGCCCGCACCAAATTTGCCTCTGCCAAATCAGTCCAACGGAGGTCGGTGCCCTGTAAATTTGCCCCCGCCAACATCACCCCAAAATCAATCACCCGCACCCCATATTGTCGATCTTCCGCATAGCCGCCTGCCCCGTCTAAAATCGGTCTTCCTAATCTTTGATCTCGCTTTAATGGAGTTACTAATTTCGCCTGGGATAGGAATCGAATCACTTTGGCTTTGCCTTCCGCATCGATGCTGCTGAAAATTGCGGCGGTGCGCCCTTCTGCGATCGCCCGCTCCTGGGGCCAATCCTCCAAAAATCCCTGCTCATCCAACGCCAAATCAGACACGCCTTGGAAATACGCATCAATGGTTTGCTGTTGGGTAATACGATTTTGCTGGATGGTTAAATCGCGGGAAATGACGTACTGCTGCCATGCCACATAAACCGCTAGGACGGCGATCGCAATTTGCCCCAACGCCCCCAACGCCTCACTAATCGCCCCGATCGCCTCCCAATTAATCGCTGGAAACCGAGATCCTTTCAACCACTCGGACCGCTCCGTTCCCCACAGCAGCAGTAACCCAAACGTGGCCGCCAACAGCCCCAGCCCTGCCACAATGGGCACACGCCAGGTGGGAGGAATGAGCTGCCTCCAAAGCTGGGTGCGAAATGGTCCCAGCAGCCACAGAGATATCACAAAGGTAACGAATCCCCCCAGCAGTCCAATCCACAAATTTCCCGTCACCAGCCCCACCACCATTAAGGTGACACTGGCTGGAACTACCCATTTGGCCATCAGGCGCATGGGCGTGGAAACTCCCACATCGGCGGTGGAAAAGGTGCTCCAGTCTGGGGGCGGCGACTGGGAGCGCGATCGCATCGGCAGGTCCTTAATTAAATCGTGGGGGTCGGGGGCAATGCTCATAGGGGGGAATCACGGCTGGGGCAGCACCAAGGCAGGAAAACAGTGGGTGCGAAAGAATTCTACACAGCACTAAGCTAACCGAGAAAGGGAAGCGGCGCCCTAAATTTCGCCACCAAAATGCCGCTGAAGATGTCGCCTAAAATACCGCTGCAAGTACCTTATAAAACCCGTCCATTTGCCGGAGCGCCCGCAAAGTCGTCCTCCTACAGCGGCGAGTCCAATTCGCCCTAGCCGCCCTAGCCAAACCCACCACGGCGCGCATTTTTCCAAGGCTAGCAAGTAGCCTTCAATGCTCCAGGCTATTTTCTTCTCTGGGGTGCGGGCGGTAATGGCGGAGGTATGGTGGGTGATGGTGATGGGGAAAAGTAACACAATGGGGTGGGGGTTTTCGGGCGATCGCTGCTTTTTCCCATAGCGAAGGCACAGTTCAAAGTCTTCATAATACAGAAAAAAATCCGGATCAAATTGAGGCATTTCACCGTCGAATTTTCCGGGATTAAATATTAAACTACAGCCGCTCACCCAGGAGGTTGGCAAGTGATTTTTGACTGACCTTAATGTCGTCGCGGGATAAATTTCACCGTTTTTCGGATTCCAATAGCCGCCACAAAATTCGGTTTTTCCTGTGGCCGTACAAACTGTCGTGCCCGCGACCGCCCAATTGTTGTCCTTTTCAGAAATCGCCGCCACAAAATTTTTCAGCGTCTGTTTCTCCACCGTGGCATCAGGATTGAGCAACCAAATCCAAGGTGTTGACTCAAGGGTCCAAAGTTTAGAAATAGCTAAATTACACGCCCGTCCAAATCCTATATTTCTCGGTGATTGAATCAGCTTAGTCGCTATTTCTTGATTCTCTAAAACCGGAACAAGAGATTGATCTCCTGGTGAATTATCAACAATCCAAACCTGGAGATCAAGGGCACTATTCAACTCTTCGCAAAAGGAAAGCGATCGCCCCAGCGACTCTAGCAGCCGTTTAACTTCGGCGGCGCAGTGATAGTTCACCACTACGATTGCTAGGTCGATTTGATTGGGCGATCGCCTGTTATCTAGACCTGTAACTAGACCTGTAATTGCCACTTAGAATCTGAACAAAATACGCGGAAAATCAGCCTTCTATGCCACGGGCTGCTTGCTGAAGACGTTGCCAATACGCTTCATGGCTTCGTTCACATTCTCGCGGCTATTGAACGCAGAAATACGAAAATAGCCTTCACCGACAGCACCAAAACCAGAGCCCGGCGTACCTACCACATTGCAGCTTTGCAGCAGCTTATCGAAGAAATCCCAGCTCGATAAACCATCGGGAGTTTGCACCCAAACGTAGGGCGCATTAATACCGCCATAAACCTTCAGACCCGCCTCGGTAAGCTTATCGCGGATGATTTTGGCATTCTCCAAATAGAAGCTAATCAGCGCCTTAGTTTGGGCGCGCCCAGCTTCCGAGTAAACCGCCTCAGCACCACGCTGAACAATATAGGAAACGCCGTTAAACTTGGTGGACTGGCGACGATTCCATAGGCTCCAAAGCTGCACTTCAGACCCGTCGGATGCGGTTACGGTCAGGGACTTGGGCACCACCGTCAGCGCGCAACGGGTCCCAGTAAAGCCCGCATTTTTAGAGAAGGAGCGGAATTCGATCGCACAGTCCCGCGCCCCGTCGATTTCGTAAATAGAGTGGGGAATCTCGTCTTCGGTAATAAACGCCTCGTAAGCCGCATCAAACAAAATCAGCGAGCCATTTTTCCGCGCATAATCCACCCACGCCTGTAGCTGCGCCTTGCTGGCAACGGCTCCGGTAGGGTTGTTGGGGAAGCACAGATAGATTAGGTCCACCTTCTCCGAAGGAATCTGCGCCGTGAAATCGTTGTCGGCTGAAATGGGCAAATACACCAAACCGTCGTAGCGCCCAGACTCATCTGCAGGTCCCGTATTCCCCGCCATCACGTTAGTGTCCACATACACGGGATACACCGGGTCGGTGACGGCGATGGTGTTGCCCTTGCCCAAAATATCGAGGATATTACCGGAGTCGCACTTAGAACCGTCCGATACAAAAATTTCTGATGGGTCAATATCGCAGCCCCGCGCTTGAAAATCCTGCGCCGCAATTTTTTCCCGCAGCCAAGCGTATCCTTGCTCTGGACCATATCCCTTAAAGCTGCTGCGATCGCCCATATCCGCGATCGCCCGAGTCATCGCCTCCCGGCAAGCTTCCGGCAACGGCTCCGTCACATCGCCAATACCCAACTTAATAATCGGCGCATCGGGATTCGCCTCCACAAATTTGTTCACCCGACGAGCAATTTCAGGAAATAAATACCCCGCCTTAAGTTTGAGATAATTCTCGTTAATTCTGACCATGGTCCACTCTTATCTTGGCTAAGGCTTCACCATACCGCGCGAAAATAGCCAAAAACAATAGTGCAAAACAAGAGACATTGATAGGACCATAAACTCAAGACGTTTGCAGAGACCTTCCGGGAAACCGCACCATGAACATCCGCATTGGCAACGGCTACGATATCCACCAGCTAGGACCGGATCGCCCGCTAATTCTCGGCGGCGTCACCTTGGATCACAGCCTTGGCTTAGTGGGACACAGCGACGCGGATGTGCTCACCCACGCCATTATGGATGCCCTGTTAGGAGCACTAGCACTAGGGGATATTGGTCACTTTTTTCCCCCCACCGATCCGAAATGGAAAGGGGCAGATAGCCTGATGCTGCTGGAGCAAGTAAACCGGGAAATCAATCAGCGAGGCTGGCAGGTAGTCAATATCGACTCAGTAATCGTCGCCGAAAAACCCAAACTCAAACCCCACCTCCCCGCCATGCGCGCCCAGCTCGGCAAAGTGATGGGCATTTCCGAAGAGGTCATCAGCGTCAAAGCCACCACCAACGAAAAGCTAGGCCCCACCGGTCGCCAAGAAGGCATCTGTTCCTACGCCGTCGCCCTCTTAGCTCGGACTTATAGCAGCGACGGAGTGAGTTAAGACATACTGAAGAAAGCTGTTTTCTTCTA
>CALGDE010000106.1 GCA_937883785.1 uncultured cyanobacterium | reverse complement strand
TGGTTGGGGGCGTGAACCGGAGGGTTCAGCATCGAACTTGAAAATAGATCCTGAATCAAAGTCTCTGGACCTGCTTGGGGGAGAGGGGGAATCAATACCTTTTGGGGAGGGTGGTGACTCCCTACGTCCCAACCACAAGCCGGACAGTGATAAGTACAACTGGGGCTCGCGATCGCAACCTCCAGAGCTATAGCAAGCCATGGGTGCTAGGGCCTGTCATCAATTCAGCGCCAGAAGCATGACACAGTAGGGAGCACAGACCCTTTCAAAATAGAAAAATATTAGGGGCTAAAATTCCCACAGCTAAAGGCTTTGAACGCTAAGGGGCAAAACAGGGATAGTGATCTCGACCTCATAAAACGCGAGCACGGGATAAGAACGTATTGATGAGTCAGAATCGCTAAAGCCACGCAATCTCGTTCAGGTTCGGGTTAAACAGATAACGGTAGGATGCGACTTTCAACCTATTCCGTACTCGCGCTAGCCAAGATCTGAAAATCAAATCGCCAAAATCAAACCAGCATAAATGGCTGCCCCCAACGCAAACGAGCCAAAGCAACTTTTCTGCTCGTCGGGTAATTCGTGACCGAGAATATTGAGAATAAGGCTGCCCGCCATAAAGGACCACACAATAGCGATCGCCGCTTCGTTGAAATGGAGCGATCGCCCAATAATTGCCCCCACTAGAATTGCCCCGGTCAATATCCAGCGACCCGCTTTGTCGTAGGTATGTTGGTGATGGTGGCGAAGGTGCCGATCAATGATGAAAAAGTGCAGCGAAATGGCAATAAAAAACAGCACGCATTCCCACCAGTTATGGCGGCCCATTTCCTGCATCAAGTACCCCACAATCACGTTGAGAATGGCAAAACCAGCGATGTGAATCCAAAATACTGCCTTGCTGGAAGATTCAATCGGGTTAGCCGTACGATTCCGTTGCCGAGACGCCAAAGCCAAAATATCTAACCCATAGAACACCAGCAATCCCAGCAGCGCCAGTAGGTAAACATGACGTTCCAAGTAGGCAACGAAGGGGAGCTGTGAATGTTCAAGTTCCAGCTGGGCTCTGCTGAGTTCTGGAAATACTTCGATAAAGATATAGCCGATGGACACTCCTCCAGCAAAGGAAATCCAGCGATGCTCGGGCAGAAATTTAAACAAATTGAGTTTCGACAAAAAGCCATGGACTAAGGCAAGACCAATGGCTAAAAAAAGTCCCGGGTCTGAAAGCATAACCATCCTCCCTAAAGCATTTAGGGCGTGTCATCCATTAATCTCTGAAGCCTCGTGCCGTGGGGAATACACGCCCTCTTAAATCAAATAGGCGGCTGTAACCCTTGTTATTACTGGGCTTGAAGTTTGACTGAGCACAGCCCCTAGTTCATGGTTCCAGCAGTGCGGTTTGCCAGCATCAGCCTAACCGCTGAATAAAGGAAAAGAATTCCTAAAGGCGATGTATGGCGCCTACAATTTCTCTTGGAAGTTTTTTCTAGAAACTTTCTCAATAAGCATTGGACGCTTCTGTTATGACCTCAACTGTGCGATCGCCTAGCACGCCGCCGCCCTCCACCCAAAAACGCACCACTAAACAGCGTATTGCCTTTGCCACGGCGCTACTGCTGGTGGGACTGGGGCTAATTGTGTTTTTGTCCCTGACCCAGGGTTCGGTCCCTTTGACCAGTGGCGAGATTGTTAACGCCCTGCTGCGACGGGGCAACCCTATCCACGAAACAATTCTGTGGGATTTGCGGTTGCCTCGGGTGTTGGCGGCGCTGGTGGTTGGTGCGGCGCTGGGCTTATCGGGCGCTTTGTTACAGGGGATGCTGCGCAACGGTTTGGCGAGTCCGTTTCTTCTGGGAATTTCGGCGGGGGCGGGTTTAGTGGTGGTGCTGGTGGTCGGTGTGGGGCTGCTACAAATTTGGGTACCCCTGGGCGCCTGGTTGGGGGCGGTGCTGACCACGCTGATGGTGTATTTGCTGGCGCGACGGGGTACAACGATTTCCGTGGAGCGCCTGGTGTTGGGGGGCGTAGCGTTTAGCTCCTTTTTTGGTGCCATTCAGTCACTGCTGTTATTAATGTCTCCCGATGGGCAAATTCAGGCGGCCCTGAATTGGCTAATTGGCAGCTTGAACGGTCGTGGCTGGAACGAGGTGACGGTGGTGGGTCCGGGGATTTTGCTGGCGGCGATCGCCGGATGCTTAATGGCGCGACAGGTAAATTTACTCAGCCTCGGAGATGACCTGGCAACCGGCTTGGGCACGTCTCTGGTGCGATCACGGTGCCTAATTGGCGCAGTGGCAACACTGTTGGCGGCAAGCGCGGTTAGTATTGCTGGATTGATTGGATTTGTGGGCTTGATTGTGCCCCATGGCGTACGGCTGCTGGTGGGTACAGACTATCGACTGGTGTTGCCGTTTTCTACCTTGGCTGGGGCGCTAGTGCTGTCGGCAGCGGACTTAGTGGCACGGGTGGGACCTGTGGAGCTGCCGGTGGGGGTGGTCACGGCTGTTATGGGTGCTCCCGTCTTTATTGGTTTGCTATATCGTCGTCGCGCTGGAGGAGCGTAATTATGCCAGTTGAAGCGTGTCAGTTAGCGGGGGGCTATGGCGATCGCCCCATCGTCGAGGCGGTAAATTTATCGATCCAAACCGGCGAATGGTTAAGCCTACTGGGAGCCAATGGGTCGGGTAAATCGACGCTCCTACGCCTCCTGAGCAGAATTCTGAAGCCTCAGGGCGGCTCGGTGATTTTGGACGGGCAGGATATCCAGACCCAATCTCCCACCACCATTGCTCGCAAATTAGCGTTGCTGCCCCAGCAGCAAACCCTTCCAGAGGGGCTAACGGTGTATCAGCTAGTCAGTTTGGGGCGATCGCCTCACCAGCCTTGGTGGAAATGGGATTTAGATGAGGACGGGCGGCGAAAAGTTAATGAGGCTCTGGAGTGGACCGAAATTTCCCATTATCGCGATCGCCCGGTGACGGACCTGTCGGGTGGAGAACGTCAGCGAGCGTTTCTGGCATTAGCGCTGGCGCAGGATCCAAAGATTTTGCTATTAGATGAGCCCACAACGTTCCTAGATCTGCATTACCAGCTTCAGCTTTTGGAACTATTGCACCGTCTGAATCGCCAGCAGAAGTTGTCTATCGTCACCGTGCTGCACGATATCAATTTAGCGGTTCGTTACAGCGATCGCTTAGCACTGATGAGACAGGGGCGGTTGTGGGGGGTGGGTACACCGAATGAAATGCTAACCCCTGAAACCATCGGTGCAGTATTTGAAATTGAGACTCAGATTCTCAATACCCCCGTCGGTCCCCAAATTTGCCCCCTTTCGGCGATCGCGCCAGCGGACAATGGGCAAGCTAAGGTCTAACCCTCAGGAATTGTGGAGGCGATCGCGGCTAAATTCAGCCCCGCCGGATAACCACCCTCAGACTTAAGGCGCGCAAAGTCCGCATCGGACAACGGCAGCTTCATGGACTTCGCCATGGCTTTCACCGCATCGGCACGGTCTACAACGCCAGAAACTGCTCCCGCAGGAGTCAGCACCACCATCCGTGGCAGACCCTCATCCTCCAGCCGTCGCACCACTTTCACTAAAGGCGTCGATTCTGTCACCGTCGGCAGCTGGTCTAAAGGAATGGCAATGTCGCCAATGCGCTTCTGCTCCCAAAGACTGCGCTCAATGGTTTGTAGCTCTTCTGGGCGCACGAGCCCTTGATAGCGACCGTCGGAGGCGGCGAAGAATACCGGACGCTCCTCCCGCAGTAAATACTGATCCACAAACTCTCGTAAGGTTGAACGACCGTCCACAACCCGAAATTCTCGAGCCACTGCGTCGCCCACCTTTAGACCCACCAGCGCCTCTTGGAAAGAGGTTACCCGGTCGTAATTGCTCGCGTTGCGGGCGCAGAACCAGCCCAATAGCGCAATCCACAAGCCGCCACCGCCGCCGTTGAAGGTGGTAAACAATCCAAAGGCGATCGCCAGCCAACCTAAAGCCAAACCCGTTTGGGCTGCCCAGTGGGTTCCCTTGTAGCGACTGCCAGTGATTTTCCAAACAATGGCCTTTAAAATTTGCCCCCCATCCAAAGGCAGCCCAGGAATCAAATTAAACGTCCCCAGCACCAAATTGATGCGAGCTAAATTGCCCACAACAATGGACAGCGGGCTCCCCTCCACCAAAAAGGTATTGAAGCCAAACAGCATCCCGAACAGGATAATGCTAACGGCTGGACCGGCGATCGCCACCGCAAAAGCCCGCATCGGCGTTTTCGACTCGCTATCAATAGCCGCCATACCACCGAACATAAACAGGGTGATGGAGTTGACTTTAATCCCCTGAGATATGGCCACCGCGCTGTGCCCCAGCTCGTGGAGCAGCACCGACGCAAATAACAGCAGCGCCACCACCAATCCAATTCCCCAGGTCACCAGCATGCTCCATTCTGGAAAGCGGTTCTGCCATTCCATGCTGTTAACAAAGGCAAATAGGGTAATGATTAAAAACCAGGAGGGGTCAATGAGCAGGGGAATGCCCAGAACTGACCCAACTCGAATACCAGAGCGCATAAAAGTGAAGCTGTGAAACGTGCAGATGGAACGCGAAATTCGGATGCACCTTGGCTAGCGAAATAGCCAGCGGGTGAATTTTTCCTAACTTCAGGGTAACGTCTTTTACTAACCCCCGAAATTGTTGAAAGTTGAGGTTTACCGACCCCGCAACCGTTGATTTCCCTACTTTCTCACCCTTTAAGAGGGCAGGCAGCGATCAGCATTTTGAAACGTTATGTAAATGTCATGTATAGGAAAATGTCTAGAAGAAGTGGCTGAGGGGATATGTTTACCTTGCGCGTCAAAATTTGCGGACTGACTCAAGCGGACCAGGCGGTGGCGATCGCCCGCCTAGGGGCAACAACTTTGGGGTTTATCGCCGTTGAAGCCTCCCCGCGATATATCCCGCCAAATCAATTACAATGCCTGACCGAAACCCTCATTGCCAAGTCGCCACACACCCAAAGAGTGGGCGTCTTTGCCAATGCTCCCCTAGATTTCATCGTCAAATTTCAGCGGGCAGGTCAGCTGACCGGCATTCAGCTCCATGGCGACGAGGGCGTGAACGATTGCCAAATGGTGCGTGACTCCCTGCCGGAGGTGGAAATTATCAAAGCCATCCGAGTCAAGGACAAAGCCAGCCTTGAAAACGCTTTGCAGTACGGCAGTATTGTTGATGCTCTACTGCTCGATGCCTATCGCCCTGGCGTATTGGGCGGAACCGGCGCAACTTTGGACTGGGAAACATTAACGGCTTTTTCGCCACCCTGTCCGTGGCTTTTGGCTGGTGGCTTACGTCCTGACAACGTTGCCCAAGCTTTGGAGCGAGTTACCCCCAGTGGCATCGATTTATCTAGCGGTGTGGAGCGATCGCCCGGCAACAAAGACCTGGATAAAGTCGCGCAACTGTTCCAAGAATTACGCCAACTGAACATGGTGAAATAGCACTTTGCTGAGTATTGTTCGGTTATTCAGTTGTTTGGCTATTCAGTTGTTCGGCTATTCAGTAATCGCCGGACGGGGCGCTTCACCGCTCTCCGTGAAATAACCAATACGGCGGAACTTCTGGTAGCGGCGCTCCCGTAGCTGATCCGGCGGCAGTGCCTGCAGCTCTTGCAGGTTCTTCAAAATGGTTGCTTTCAGGGTATTAGCTGCTTCTAAAGGACGGCTGTGGGCTCCCCCCACCGGCTCTGGCAATAGCTCATCCAAAATTCCCAACTGCTTCAAATCCCGCGCCGTAATTTTCAGTGCCTCCGCCGCCTGACCCGACTGCCCTGCATCCCGCCAAAGAATCGACGCACAGGCCTCCGGTGATGCCACCGTGTACACCGAATGCTCAAACATCATCAAACAATCGCCCACGCCAATGCCCAGCGCGCCGCCGGAGCCGCCTTCGCCAATCACTGTGCAGATAATAGGCACGTCGAACTTAAACATCTGCTGGAGGTTGTAGGCGATCGCCTCCCCCTGTCCCAGCCGTTCCGCCTCAACGCCGGCCCAAGCCCCCGGCGTATCGATAAACGTAATAATCGGCATCCCAAAGCGGTTGGCATGTTCCATTAACCGCAGCGCCTTGCGATATCCCCCCGGCGATGCCATGCCAAAATTTCGCGCCACGTTGTCCTTGGTATCTCGACCCTTCTGGTGTCCCATCAACACCACCGGCTGACCGTCTAACCGCGCCACGCCGCCTACCAGTGCCATATCGTCACCGCCTCGGCGATCGCCATGGAGCTCCAGCCAGTCATCCGTCATGGTTTGGATATAGTCCAAGGTGCTGGGACGGCGAGGATGCCGCGCCACCTGTAACCGTTGCACCGCCGACAGACTCGTATACACCTCTTGCCGTAGCTGGGTTGCTCGCGCCTCAAGCTGCTGGATTTGCTCCGTCACATCCACGCCGTTTTCGTCCGCCATCTGCCGAATGCGGTTAATACGATCCTCCAGATCCACCAACGGCTTTTCAAAATCCAGGACTAACGGTTTACGTTTACCAGCAGCCATAACCAATCACGGGAAACCAATAATAATTCGCCGACTTTGGCGATCACCCATGGCGACAACACCCCAGTCGGAAGCACTTAGCTGTGGGCTAGCTTACCAACTTGCCAGCCCCTCTTCTCCAGTTTGCCTAACCGCTAACGGACGCAGCAGGCTTCGGCAGCAACGGCAGGAAGCCATGTTTGATGGACGCCGCGCCAATTTTCTCCATCTTTTCCACCGTAATTTCATTGCGGCTCCAGGAGAAGTTAGTGTGCCACTTTTCAAATTCCAGCAGCATGGACTCGGCAAAGCAAGCAAAAATCTGTCGCGCTGGCTCCGCCATGCCGATAATTTGCATGATTTGGGACTCAATGCCGATGGTGTGCTCCACAATGCCACCATTCAGCACGTAAATATCTGGGTGGTTAATCTGGGTGGACATATTTTTGGGATAGCCCCCATCCACAATCACACAGGGCTTTTTCAACACATCTGGGTCAATTTGCACTCCCTGCGGCATACTGGCAACCCAAACGATAAAGTCCGCCTGGGGCAGGGCATCATCCAAGTCCGTGATCTTGCCGCGCCCGAGCTCCTCTTGAAGGGCTTCTAGGCGATCGCGCTGGCGAGCAATCAGCAGCAAATCCTCCACATCCGCATGGGCACTCATCCAGCGACACACCGCGCTGCCGATATCACCCGTTGCGCCACACACCGCCACCGTCGCCTTCGATAGCTCAATATTCAGGCGATCAGCCATCTCCTCCACCTGGCGGCAAATAATGTAAGCCGTGTGGGTATTCCCCGTCGTGAACTTCTCAAACTCCAGGGATACATTGCGCACCTGGCGCATCCGGCTCAAATTGAAATTCTCAAACACAATGGACGAAAAGCCCCCCAGCGCCGTGATATTCAAACCACACTTCTGCGCTTGAGCCATCGCATTTAGGACCTTACGAACCGCTGTCTTACCGCGATTATTTGTCAACATCTCCGGTAAAAAGCACGAGTCAATATATTGCCCCTCAATCACATCCCCCGTCGGACTCGTCACTTTGACTTTGTCAGCCAACAGCGGCGGTGCTCCACACCAAAAGTCCAGCCCCTGTCCAGAATACTCTGGAAATCCCAGACGCAGCACTGCCACATCCGCTTCCAACAAACTCGTCGAGTGACCAATCAGCCCAAACATAAATCGTGATTAATGCGAAACAACTTTTAACTTCGGTTCAAACTCTAGTGCAAAGGCTGCCCAAAACACCAGCCTAAAGGGCAAGTCCCAGCCAGCTAATAAGCCAGCCGGGACCAGAAAGTTTTGGAGTGCCAGCCAAAGCGGGACTTAAAGATCGCTGGCTACCATTAGCGGTAGCTCAGTTCAACACTAAGCTGCGTCATCAATTAAGTACCGAAAGCCTTGCGTAGTGGGGAGTACACGCCCTTTTAAATTAGAAATCGCTAAGGGTGAAACCCTCACGTCTAAAGGCTTTGAAGCTTAAATGATGGCATCTCCTAGCCCGCGACATCAGCAAGTCATCAATTTAGCTCACTGGCAGTCCACTAACCGCCGGCCAAACCCATTGCCGACAGTTTCATAACTTCACGCATGCTAAAGCCGATGTTGCCGAGGGCATCGCCGTACTGAATCATAAAGTCTTCCACCAAGGCGGCTTTTTCCATGCCTAGCTCAGCGGCGTCTTCTTCCACCTGGTTCAGCATTTTCCAAACCAAAGGCAAGTTCTCGCGATTAGCTTTCTCTAGTCCTTCTTTGACCGTGTCAAAGTTGGCTTTGAGCCACTCTTCGCCGAAGTTCAGGTGCTTATACTCGTCCTTGACTACGCCTTCGGTAATTTTCTTGGCGAAGGGATCCGCTTCAGGAATGTAGATGTTGTAAGCCGCGATCGCGAAGCTTTCAATAATCAAAGACTGAATCAGCAAACATGTGACCACGTCCCCTTCTTCAGCCGCCCGCTGGAAATTTCCATGAAGCTCAGAAAAATAGTCCTTGGCGAACGCCATATCTGGCGTCACCTTGAGGTTTTTCCCACACGCCATAAAGCCCTTTTTATGACGCATTTCCATTTTGGCTAGCTTCGTCAACTCGTCCGTCGCATCGGGCATCATGTCCGTTAAACGAAGGTAGTTGTCGTAAGCCTCTTGCTCGCCCTCAATCACAATCGCGTTAATGCGGCTGTAGGCGTCTTTGTAAATTTCGCTTTGGTAGTCAATGGAGTCAATGGCTACAGTAGCCTCAAGCTGCGGCATAGGTCCTGTGTCTCCTATAGGCTGGAAAATCAATAAACGAAGGCAAAAAGAGGAGGGGTGTCACCCTAGTTCTTTCTTCATACTAGGGGCATTATTGTGGTTTAACATCAAAACACCCATAGACTGAGCCCTAATCTGTCAGTTGATCATCAGCGCCAAACTGATCATTGGCTCATTTCAAAAGCAGTTATTGCTGAAGAAATAAGCGCGACTTAATACGGAATTAGACTGTGACAAATCCACCAAATTCTATCACCCATAATCTTTAGAGCTGGTATCTAATAGGTCTAATTTCTGAGGCATTTTCACCTAATTCGGTTAAAGAAACTAATCAATGGCCTAAAAACCGGACAGGCGATGGGTAGGGCGTGCCATCAATCGCGCCATTAATACAAGTGCCAGAAGCCTCGCACAGTGGGCAGTTTAAGTCCTTTGAAGATGGAGCATGTTAGGGGCTGAAATCCCTGTGTTTACTGGCTTGAAGATTTAAATGATGACAGCCCCTAAATTGAGGGTGAATTTTAGAGACGCAATGGGGCGATCGCCATACTCAACGTCTGTAGAGATGCTGTTGATTTCTAATTTCTATTGCCTGAATAACTTCATTGCCCCGGTGTGCCCTGCTTCGGCAGCTCCTCCGGCACTTCCCCTTGCAGCTGAACCTGAACTGAATGGTTCTCAATATCTGACAGAGGAATTTCGAGCTGATTTCCCGTTAGCCCCTCCAGGGAAGATACTAAATTGCGCAAGTTAGGCGTGCTTGCTCCACTGTCCACATACAGTCGATCCGATAAATCCTGAAGCCGCCGCCATGTGGAATAAGCTTTCACCAGGGCTTGCTCAAGTTGAGCCGCAGCATTGATTGCATCCGCTGCCACATTAAGGCACCCTACCCGCAGGGCTTCCTCCATCGCCTGCTCTAAATCCAGGTCTCTCTGATCCAAGGTGCGCACCTGAATCGCCGCCTCTAGGTATTTCGCTAAATATTTTGCCTGGGCCGTTGCTTGCTTCACAATCTCCAGCTCCGGCTCTTCCTCTAGCTCAGCAGCGATCGCCACCTGATGAGGCTCTGGCAGCTTCTCCAGTTCCCGTACTAACGGCGCTAAATACTTCGCTGGCAAACTATGTTCTGCTGCCCGCTCCTTAATCGCCTCCGGCAATAGGGTGGACGTGGCTGCCGACCATTCATCATGAAGCTGTCTAACCCCTTGTTTTGTGATGCGATCGCCCTGGTTCGCTGACGCCGCAATCATCTGCTGCACCGGTTCAGGAGCTTTCGCCGTTTCCAGAAATGCTTGCTTACTAAACTGCCTCAAGGTCGCTGGCGTGAGGGCATCGTCCGCCATCAACATATCTGCTGAGTCCGCCAGATCAATCAATACATAGGCTTGGCTTTTACTAATATCGTGATCTTTAAGCCAACTTAGAAAACCTGCTCCCCGCCCTTCACCTCGCTGCTTCTCGCGATCGCGCACCACCTTTAAAATCCGCCCCCGCCAAATATCCGTTTGCAGGTCGAAGCGATCACACACCTTCCAAGCCAGATCGATTCGGTGGTTAAACTCCGTTTGCAATAGGCTTTCATCTGTAGGATCCGGCAAATTTAAATCAAAATCGGCGATCGGCTCCAAATCCTCCGGTCGCAACTCCGCCCGTTTCAAAGGCGTGATTTCTAGCGCTCCTTCTCCTTGCCCAGTTTGCTCCACGGCCAATCCTCCCGTCCATAAACGCTTGACGCTATAACCCAACCCGGTCCTAAGCCCAAAAATAATAGCCCCTATTCCCACTAAAGGAACAGGAGCTATTAACGGGTTAATCAATCGGTAAAGCCCTTAACGGACTAACACGTAATCAAACAGTTCAAAGCACTGTTTCAGCACGCAATTAGTCTAGATCAGGCATTGCCAACACAGCTTCAGTCTCGCGGTTGATACCCTTCTCAAAACCAGCAACCGCAGCGCGAGCACGACCCGCATGCCACAGGTGACCAACCAAGAAGAAGAAGCCCAACACAAAGTGAGACGTCGACAACCAAGCGCGGGGAGATACGTAGTTAAAGGAGTTAATCTCCGTTGCTACACCACCCACAGAGTTGATGGAACCCAAAGGCGCGTGGGTCATGTACTCAGCCGCACGACGAGCCTGCCAAGGCTGAATATCATTCTTGATCTTGCTCAAATCAAGACCGTTGGGACCACGAAGGGGCTCCAACCAAGGACCTTGGAAGTCCCAGAAACGCATGGTCTCACCACCGAAGATAATCTCACCGGAGGGAGCACGCATCAGATACTTACCTAGACCGGTAGGACCTTGAGCAGAACCTACGTTTGCGCCCAAGCGTTGGTCACGAATCAAGAAGGTCAAAGCTTGCGCTTGAGACGCTTCAGGACCCGTAGGACCGAAGAACTCACTGGGGTAAGCAGTGTTGTTGTACCAAACCATGACGGAAGCGATGAAGCCCATCATGGATAGTGCGCCAAGGCTGTAAGCCAAATAAGCTTCACCAGACCAGATCAGTGCACGGCGAGCCCAACCAAAAGGACGGGTCAAGATGTGCCAAACACCACCGGAAATGCAGATCAAACCAATCCAGATATGACCACCAATGATGTCTTCCATGTTGTCCACGGAAATAATCCAGCCCTCACCACCGAAGGGAGCTTTGGTCAAATAACCAAAGATCACAGCAGGATTTAAAGTGGGGTTGGTAATTACGCGAACGTCACCACCACCGGGTGCCCAGGTGTCATAAACGCCACCAAAGAACATGGCTTTAAATACCAACAGCAAAGCACCGCAGCCCAAAAGGATTAGGTGATAACCAATGATGTTGGTCATTTGGTCCTTATCCTTCCAATCATAGCCAAAGAAGGAAGAGTACTCCTCAAGGGTTTCGGGACCACGGACTGCGTGATAAATACCACCCAAACCTAGAACCGCAGAGGAAATGATGTGCAAAACACCAACAACGAAGTAGGGGAAAATATCCACCACTTCACCACCAGGACCAACCCCCAAACCAAGGGTTCCTAGGTGGGAGAGCAAAATAATACCTTGCTCGTACATGGGCTTTTCAGGGATGAAGTGAGACAACTCAAACAAAGTCATCGCACCAGCCCAGAAAACGATAAGACCAGCGTGGGCAACGTGTGCACCCAGCAGCTTACCGGAAAGGTTAATTAGGCGAGCGTTGCCGGACCACCAGGCAAAACCGGTAGATTCTTGGTCCCGGCCGCCCACCACCATCGTGCTATTAAAGGGCGTTTCCACGGGGTAGAACCTCCTCAGGGAATACAAAGTTCTCGTGGGGCTGATCTTGAGGAGCCATCCAGGCAC
>CALGDE010000105.1 GCA_937883785.1 uncultured cyanobacterium | reverse complement strand
AGCGTCACCATCAATGTTCATCAATTATCTCGCAATATTGGAGAATTGGTATTACCTCGCATTTCGCGACTGTACAACTCGATGGCACTGCCGGTGCGGCGGTCCGTGCCAATATACAAAAATTCCCCTGCCGCAAGTCCAAACCGCACTCGCCACCGTCCATTTTGAAAAACGCCGCTGATGGGGGGGCAATTATTGACGGTGATATTACGCCCCGAAATCCGTTGGGTAGAAAAAGCACAAGGTTCTGCCGCTGACACGGGCTCCAGTACAGTCAGGGCACTGCTGGCACCTAGGATTAGCGCAGAGCCAATTAACGCTTTACGCATAGATAAGTGGGAGAAAAAAGCCATAAGGATGAAGTAACAATAATGAAAGAAACGGCGATTCAACGGTGTTTCAAACACAGCGCCGTTTCGAACAGTAGGATACTTGCACTTTGTTTCCTAGCGCCGTTGATCCAGTTAAAAAGGCGGACCAGGAGGAGATTTGAGTGGCGATCGCAAACTGTTCTGCTAATCAGAGCATTATCGTGATTTTCAAGCTTAAGTTTTTCAAGCTTAAACAATGATGCATTTCACTCAACAACGCTAGCCTTGCCAAGCTGTTCCCTAACCCAGGCTTGAAACAAATTCATTGTTCTTTTGTGCCCATCCGTTTCAATGCGCTCTAGGTATAAGGGCAACGCTTCTGACAGCAACAAGCCATGAAAGTATTGACTGTTCCATTGAACTTGGTAAGTCTTATTCTCCACGTCCAGGCGTTTAATGCGCACCGACTCTTCGCTGTAGTGCCACACCTCCGGCACCCCCAGCTCAGCATAAATATCTAGGTAGTTCCGGGATGAAATATCAATCTCGAGAACCAAATCCGGCGGCGGGGCATTTTCTAAGTTTAGAAATGCTTCTTGGGGCTTTGGGTCAATGTCCTCAGCAAAATTTCCAGCAGAATTCTGAATGTAAAAACAGTTTCCTGGTTCGATACCCACCAGTTTTCCAGCATTTTGCAGCGTAACTGAACCTAGGGAACGGTAGTTCGTTCCAAACTCAGCAAATAGAATTTCGATAAATTCTTCTAAATCTCCCTTTGCCGTTGTGTAAGCAGGCAAAGGCACCATAATGTCGAGCTGATTATTTTGATAGGCGATATGGCTGGAGCGGCGATCGCCCAGTTCCTGCAAAATATCGTTGAACTCATCCCAGTTGGCTTGAATAGTGAGGGTGCTGCCGGGAGGGATAACCAGGCGATCGCAGGTAATGGGCATTAGTAATTGACAGTGAGTTTAGACACACAAATTTAGATACACAATATATCCTGACAACCACAGCGGCTGAACTATCTATGAGATTTGGCGTTGCAGAATTAAGAGAGGAAAAGCCATTAGACCTCTTGCATGAATCAAGAGGTCTAAACAGCCTGTCTTGCGTAAGTCCTGTCAGTAAAAACTTAAGTTTGAAGTCCCTCTCCCTAGGGAGCTATCCATTGCGCATAAGTCGGTGTGACTTTCACAACGCCTGGGTTCTGGAGCTGACGGGGTGACAAAGACTTCAGTCACATCCACCAGAGCCAAAGCCAGAGCCAGCTCATCATCAGGGCTCAGGAGTTGGCGCTTGATTGGTGGTTGCAACCGTATTTTCAAAGCTGCTTCGATGGGAACGGAATGTTTCAAGCTTTACCAGGGACTACCAACGAGGGTGAAGCTGGCCCAAAAGTAAGGATGGGTAAAATCGAGGTTCCCCTTAGCAAGCTCCTGGGGCACGGCAAAGGCTCCTCGAGAGGTGCCCTGAAGCTGTCCTTGACGGATGGTGACGTCGCCACGGAGCATGGCCAACTGAGCCTGGCGCAGGGCTTCCGCTTTTGTGGGTAGTTCCCCTAGGAAGTCGTAAAACTCCGCCATTAAGGCTAAGGTGCCGGAATCGCTTACCTGCCATAGGCTTGCCACAACGCTTTTCGCACCCGACTGTACCGATAGCCCTGCAAATCCTAGCTCCGCCTGGTCGTCTCCAACGGCGGTGCGGCAGGCGCTTAGTACGAGTAATTCCAGCGGAGGTGTATGGAAGTTAAGGGCGGAAATTGAATCAACGCCCACCCGTTCACTGCCCCATAGCTGCACAAAGGAGTCTTGGCGATCGCCCGGCTCAAAGAAAGCGTGGGTGGCCAAATGGGCGATCGCAAACGGGGACTGTTGGCGGGCGGTGCGGATTCCTTCCAGCGTAAAATCTTCGTCAATTAGATTAACCGTGTTCCAGGTGGTGCCGATGGTATTCACCTCCACAGGCACCGCCGGCAAAGCCGGCAGTTGATCAAACTGGGAGGTGCCCGCCACCAACACCGTGGTGTTTTGCAATGATTGATAGTCGTTGTTTAGAAGGGCAAAGCTGGGGATGGTGGCTACGGCGAAGTTTTCAATTAAAAATTGTTCACCGTCGTGCAGTGCAGCAATGGGGAGCGATCGCAACCCTGGTCCCAGGGAAAATTGCAGCACCTCCACACCCTTTTCATCGAGCACTTCCCGAAAGGGTTCAATAATCCAGCCGTACAGTTTTTGGGCAGCGGGCAAATATCGTGGCAATGATCCCAGACTGCGGTTGGTTAGCTGGCGGCGAAACTGGGCAGTGGTGCGCCGCAGATCCCCAAGGGAAAGGTTTTTAATGGTGTGGCGCAGGGGCTTGCCGGTGGGCAAAATCAGGGTCAGCTCCAGGTTGTCATTATGGGCAAAAGTGTAAAGCACCGCCGACATTTTGCCCGGGTTTTGGGTGATGGCCCGCAGTACCTCTTGAATGGCATCAAAGGAAGATTCCACCACCGGCACCTGGTAAGACACTCCCCAGTGATTGCCATACTCCGCCGCCCGCAGATGCTCCAGGTTCCCCACCAGTTGCTTGCCGGTCAGTTCATTAATGCGATCGCCCAACTCCTCACGGTAGGCGATGGTATTGATATCCTGCCCCAAGCTAACGGTTCTGAACGAATCTCCACGGGCACCTCGCCCTTCGCCCAGACTCAACACATCGTCCCCACCTCTCGGCTCATCATCAAAGGATGATCGCCCCGAGTCTGAGTCTGAGTCTGATCGCGACCCTTCAGATAAATTATTTCTCAGCTCGCCGCCGTTGTCCGCCAGCTCCACCAGCATAGAATCCGCATTTCCCGTGGTTGTAACCTGCACCGCGCCGGAATTGGAAACCATATTCGCTTGGGCCGCATTCACTTGAAATTCAGTGGTGATTGACTGGGGCGGCGCCAGATCCGTTCCCCCCGCCTGAATCACCCCAGCGGTGCCGTTGGTTTGGGCATCACCAATGGTAAATGGCACAACGGGATTGGCAATTAATCCCGCCTGACCAATCAAAATATTGCCGCTCAGGACGCCGCCGGAGGTACTCAAACTGGTTAGGCGTCCTAAACCATCGATAAACCCGCTCGTTATCCGCAACCGACCGCCGCTAATAACTTCGATGGCGCCCCCTATGCCATCGGGGCCACTGCGGGCGTCAATGCCAGCAATTTCCACATCAGCCAGGGAAGCTCGCACCGTCACCCGCCCAGCGTTTAAGGATGCTGATACATCAATTAATCCGCTGGTGATGGTGCCGGTGGTGGCGGTTAAGTCCACGTTGGCCGCGCTGCCGTCGGAGCCTGTGGTGGTGATATCGCCGACGACGATGGATTGGGCGTCAATGGTAAGCGATCGCCCATTGGTTACTAGCTGTTGGGTAGGATCCGCCGTGAAATTGCCATTGGTAACGGAAAAGGTAATGGGTACTGGCGGCGCATTGGGGTCTGTGTCCGTGGGGGCTGCAAAATTTAAAGACACCCCGTCAGAAATCACAATTTCGCTTGTGGCAGTTAAGACAATCTCCCCCTGCACCGCCTCTAGCGCCGCTTTGGAAATCGTTAGTGTGGCGTCTGGAGAATCAGCCTCGTTAATCACCCCCCGTTCCACCGAAAGCAAGCTATCCCCATCAACGGCACCGTTGTCGTCCACCCTCCTAAACCGGGCAGATAAATTAGACGGATCAGAGCCGCCACCCAGGGAGTCGCCCCCTCCCCCCAGAGAATCGTCCCCGCCGCCTGGAGTGGTGTCTGCAAAATCCCCCGCGCCTCCCATGGAATCCCCCATGGTCATCATATTGCCGTCTTCTCCTGACCCGGTGTTGTCCCCCGACGACCCCCCAGAATTAGGCGGCGCACTATTACCATCATCCATATTCCCGCCCATGCTCCCACTGTTACCGGCTCCGTTAGGGGCGCTGCCTCCCATGGGATCATTGCTGCTATTCAGAGAGTCATTGCCACCGCCGAGAGAGTCATTACCACCACCCATAGAATCTCTAGCCCCTGGAGAAGAGTCGTCGCCGCCGAGAGAATCATTGGCACCTCCTACAGAGTCGCTACCACCCAAGGAATCATTGCCGCCATCGAGAGAATCATTGGCACCTCCTACGGAGTCACTGATCGAGGGATCGCCAGCTCCCGTTAGGGAATCGCCGCCGTTGCCTGTGGGGTCGCCCATTGCTCCAGGAGCTGCGCCGCCTCCCTCCAAAGAGTCGCCAGGATCCGCCAGAGGCTGCGGACCGGAACCCGATGCCATACTTTCTTCTCTGTCATTGGGAGCAGGTTCGTTATTGGGGGATCTTCCCTCTCCTCCCTGGTCCGACTCCAAGGTTCCCTGGGGCGTATCATTGCTTTGCTCCGCCACAATTACGATGCGATCCGGATCTAGCAGCAAACTGCCGGATCGCCCCGCCGGAGCACTGAGGTCAACGCCACCGTTAAAGCCCAGTTGCGATCGCCCGGAAATTTCCACCAGTCCACCGTCGCCGGCGATCGCCCCACCCCGAGCCGCTACCTGCCCCAGAAACTGAGTGCTGCCCTCGGACCAAAACACCACCACACCGCCGTTGCCCTGATTAATCGCGCTGGCGTCTACGGCGGAACCGCGCCCCACCCAAAGATTCTGGGCCGTGGGTAACCCAGCACCACCCTGCCATTCCCCACCGATCGCCACCCGTCCGCCGCCAAGCATACCCGAAGCGTTCACGGTTCCGTCCACCATAAAAATATTGGTGCCGGTCACCACCGCCCGACCGCCCACACCGTCGGCATTTGCCACATCAATACTGCCGCTGAGTACCGTGGTGCCTGGGGCGATCGCCTCCTGGGTATTCACCTGGGTCCCTGCCAAAATAATTTGCCCCCGTTCCGTCACCGTTGCCTGGTCCGCTGACCGCAGTTGCTCGCTTCCGGTGAGTAATTCCGGCAAGCTGAGGGGGGTGATCGCTCCACGGCCCAATCCATTTGCCAGCGGACTTAATTCAAATTGCAGTAAATTTCCAGGCTGCCCCAGCTGCAAAATCTGATTGCCGTTCACCGCTGCCACCGTTACCGCCCCCCCCGGTGCAGTCAACGATCCACGATTTAGCACCGAGCCGCCCACTAGCCAGAGATTTGCCCCAGGGACTACGGACAATGAGCCAAAATTAGCGATCGCCCCAGCCGCCCCATCAAATCGCAGCGCCGATAATCCACCGGTTAATCCACTGACGTCCGCCCCAGTGTCAACGCCGAACCACTGGTCCTGCTGGAATCCAAAGCCCGTAGCTGTGCTGGCGCCAAAAGAGGCGGGCACATCTAACGCGGCATTTTGCCCGAACACCACCCCCGCTGGATTGAGCAAAAACAAATCCGCATTTGAGCCCGTGAGCTGAATGGTGCCGTTAATTAACGATGGATCACCGCCGCCAACACGTCCCAATACGGCTTCTGTGACGCTGGGGGTTAGAAAGTTAGCCGTCTCGCCTGCGTTGACATTGAACTGGTCGAAACTATGGAATAAATTCTCGCCCCCTGGGGACGTTTGCCCACCTGTGATGGTGATTTCTGTGCCTAAATTTTGAACCTGGGTATTGATGCCGTCTTGAGCAGGAGTGATCTGCGCGGGGGGTACCTGCGCGAGATTAACTTGCGCGGAGGGAATTTGCGCGAGATTAACTTGCGCTGCGACTGGAGCGGCGATCGCTAATGTCGCCCCCATGCCTAGCCCCAATATTCCAAGCTGGAAAGCTGAATAACTGCCTCCCAAGCCCCCAATAGCGCTCAATTCTTTTCGCTCAAAACCCTGACGCACAACATAGCCTCTGATTTTGCAATCCACCGACACTTAAAGTAGCTGCTTATACGATTCTAAGGGTCCTCGCCTAGGATTCCCGGGGATTCCCCAGTACTTTCACCGTTACCAGGGACTGCCAATGAGGGTAAAGCCGGACCAAAAATAAGGGTGGGTGAAGTCAATATTTTGACTATTTTCGATAATGGCGCTGGGCAACGGAACTGCCCTTTGGGAGACGCTTTGCAGTTGCCCGTTGCGAATGGTGACCTCGCCCCGAAGCATCGCTAGCTGAGCTTGCCGCAGGGACTCTGCTTTGGTGGAAAGGTTGGACAGGGCACTATAAAACTCAGACATCAGCGCCAGGGTGCCAGAATCGCTCACTTGCCATAGGCTCGCCACCACACTTTTTGCGCCCGATTGTACTGAAATACCCGCAAATCCTAGCTCCGCTTGGGCATCTCCCACGGCGGTACGGCAGGCGCTAAGCACCAATAATTCCAACGGCGGCGTTTGGAAATTTAATGCCGTAATAAAGTCCATGCCCACCCGTTCATTGCCCCATAGCTGAATAAAGGAATCCTCGCGATCGCCCGGTTCAAAAAAGGCGTGGGTGGCGAAATGGGCGATCGCAAAATCAGAGGTGCGTCGAGCATTGCGAATTTGCTCCAGGGTAAAATCTTCGCCCAGCAAATCAACGGTGTCCCAGTGGGCATCAATCCTCGCTGCTTCCACAGGCACCGCCGGTAATTCTGGCAAGGTTTCAAACTGGGACGTACCCGCCGCCAGTACCGTGGTTCTTTCCAGCGGTCGATAGTTACTATTGAGCAACGTAAAGCTGGGAATGGCGGCAACGGCGAAGTTTTCAATCAAGAACTGCTCACCGTCGTGGAGCGCTGCAACGGGAAGCGATCGCAGCCCCGGATCCAACGAAAACTGAATCACATCAATGGCATTTTCATCGAGCACCGAACGAAAGGGCTCCACAATCCAGCGATAAAGCTTTTGGGACGCAGGTAAATAAGTGGATGTGGTGGGTAAGGAGCCTAAGCTGCGGTTGGTTAGTCGGCGACGGAATTGTATAACGGTGCGCTTTAACTCCGTTGACGATACGTGGTCCACCGTGCGACGCAAGGGCTTACCCGTGGGCAAAACCAGAACGAGCTCCAAGCCCTCCCTATGGGCAAAGGTGTAGAGAATCGCCGACCGTTTGCCCGGATTTTGGATCACGGTGCGCAGCACTTCCTGAATCGAGTCCAGGGACGCTTCCACCACAGGCACTTCATAGGAGGTCTCCCAATAATTGCCAAACTCCATCGCCCGCAAATGCTCAATTCTCCCCACCAGTTCCTCGGGGTTGATGGTGCTTTGAAGGCTGCCAACTAAATTTTGACGATAGGCGGCAGTGTCGTCACCCACCCCCCGCGATACCGACTTAGATGAATCCAGCCGCGTCGCTAGCTGACCGGTGTTTATCCCCGCACTACCCTCCTCTTCAATGGATAACGCCGCCGCCACCCCTTCACCCTCTTCGTCAATATCAGACGGTTCACTTTCGGGATCCTCAATATCGACTTGGGACAGGCTGTTGTTAATTTCAGTGCTGTCGTCGTCAGATAAATCTTGTTCGTCGTCCTCTATGGCGTCTGGGGCGATCGCCCCCTCACCATCGCCCGTCAAATCATCGCCCACTAAATCATCGTCGTCGCTGGGCTGCGTTAGTTCATTATCTGCCACATCCCCATCCTCCTCGTCCACCGATTCATCATCAGCTAATTCATCATCCGTTGCGTCATCGTCCACCATCTGATCCGAGGACTCAGATGAATCTTCCGTTGTATCTGTATCTGCCGTGTCCGTTGACGAATCCACAATCCTGGATGAGTCGAAGATGATATTTCCCGGCTGACCCGCCGGAGCATCAACGTCGATAAAGTCCTCCAGGGATGATCCGCCCAGATCAATACTGGAACCAAAAACCTCTACCCGTCCCCCATCCCCCGCATTGTCCCCCCCCGTCGCATCCACCGTCACATCGGAAAAGCTGGTGAGTCCTTCGGAGGAAAACACCGCCACGCCCCCGTCGCCCGCCTGAAACGAACCGGTCGCCACCTGAAACGAATCCATCGACAGGTTCTGAGCCGGAGGTAAACCTGAGCCCTCCTGCACCGTATCGCCGCCAATCAGCGCCCGACCGCCTCCAAAAGTTCCCCGGGCGTCTACGATTCCGTCAAAGGCGGTAATCTCGGAGCCTGACACTGCAACACTTCCTCCCACTTCCGTCCCCGCTGCCGATGGGGCACTCACATTGGTGGAACCGCTAAGCACCACGGTGCCTGGAGCAAACGCCACCTCTCGCGTTTCGCCACTGCCCAGGTCCAGAGCTGGCGTCAAAGCGATCGCCCCCGACCCCAACACCGTCGCCTGTTCCGCTGATCGCAAATCTTCCGTACCGGTCAATAACTCCGCCATAGTCACCGGGGCGATCGCTCCTCCTAAAACTGGATTCACATCACCCAGCGATTCCAACTCAAACTGCAATAAACTGCCCGGCTGACTGAGGCTTAATATTTGGTCACCCTCCACCGCCACCACGGTCACCACTCCCTGCGATGCCAGCAAACTGCCGCGATTGAGAGCCTCGCCCCCCACCAGCCAGAGCTTTGCTCCGGAAGTCACCAACAGGTTGCCGAAGTTGGCGATCGCCCCCGTTGCCCCATCAAACCGTAGCGCCGTTAACTCCCCCGTAAAATCCCTTACGTCGTTACCAGCCCCCACGCCAAACCACTGATTTTGCCCTAGCGGATCGTCCCCAAATCCGAACCCCGTGGCCGTGGTTGCTCCAAAGGATGCTGGCACATTTAGGGTGGCATTCTGCCCAAACACAATCCCCGCCGGGTTCAGTAAATACAAATCCGCACTGGAGCCCGTAAGCTGGATCGTGCCGTCAATGACCGACGCACTGCCTCCGCCAATGCGCCCCAGAACCGACACCGTGGTGCTGGGCGTAACGAAGTTGGCAATTTCTCCAGTGCCGACGCTGAATTGCCCAAAGCTATGAAATAAATTTTCGCCGTCCTGGGAGGTTTGGCCGCCGGTAATAACAAACTCCGACCCTGCCGTTTGCACTTGGGTATTAATTCCATCCTGCGCCGGCGTAACCTGAGACCGCACCGGCATGGCGATCGCCGCCCCTATTCCCAGCAAAAGCCCCAGCGGAAAGATTGTATTCGGAAATGTTTTACGCGAGGAAACTGGGCGATCGCCCCCGAAACTGCCCATGATGCTGAACTCCTGACGCTAAACCCCTGATGCTCAAACCCCTGATAAGCCACCGTAGCCTCCGGTGATGCTTCTCAGCTCGATATTAACGGTGACGATGGTTACTTCAATAATTAGCAGTGGCGTTGTTGCATAAATAAACCCAGTCATATCAAGGGTTTCAGAAAGTGAGAACCCGGAAAATCTTCTGTTTTTACAGCCTCTGATACCAATTCTCCAATATTGCGAGATAATTGATGAACATTGATGGTGACGCTCAT
>CALGDE010000104.1 GCA_937883785.1 uncultured cyanobacterium | reverse complement strand
GTTTGGATTCGATGGCTGATCACTTCCCATCATCTCTCAATCCTGCAACGCCAATCTGGGCAGTTTCAACAGGAATTCATCCAATCCACACCTTTCAGCTCTCACGAAAATACAACGCACTAACTGCCGGAGGGTGGACCATTCAAGAATCGACAAAAATCTCTTACGGCGAGGGAATCAAAGCCACCCTAGCTGTTACGCGCACTTTACCTGGCGTTTCACCTTGTTTACCGCAGTTGGGATAAGACTTAACGTCAACAACCTGGATATATCCATTTTGTGGTAGCGCCTTTCCGGTCTTTGCTGCATTTTCAAACCAAATATTGTCGATATCAGGACAGTAATTTGGTGGCTGAATACGAACATTTAAATTCTGCTTAACAACGTAAGTGTCACCTACGGAGATATTTTCTGGAGACTTACCTTCTAATCCCAAAACGAAGTTTACGTCCCATTGTCCAAAGTTCTGATCGTAAACACCCATGGAAATCCATCCACTCTGGGCGGCCTCAGTGGCTCTAGCGGAGGGTGATGAAACAGGGGGCTGGTTCGTCGTAGCTGGGGAAGCTGCTGGAGATGGTGGTGGGGCGAGTTGTTGATTGGGTTGGGGAGTGGTTGTAGCGGCGGGGGCGCTGGGTGAAGGGGAGGCGGAAGGCTGCTGAGTCTCGGTTTCTGTTTCAGTGTTCGATGTATCCGCTGTTTGCTCTGACTGGGGACGGAGCACCAATGCTGCGCCGAGGATTGCTCCACCAATTAACAACGCCATTGTAATCGTCCGTAGCCAGTCATCCCGCCCTTGGTTTTTGGGACTTTGGGTTGGCAGTTCCGCTGGGGCGCTGGGGGCAAAAGACACGGTTTCCATCACTGTGGGTGCGCTAGATGGGGAGGCGGATGCCATGGCGGGAAGTCCTGTATCAAAAATCGTGGGCGAGACGCCGGGAGGAGTGGACGCTGACGGCGCTGCCTCGGAGTTGATGGTTGACAGCATAGACTGGGCGGAATCGAAGCGATCGCGAGGGGAAAACTGAATCGCCTTGTTTAAGACGCCCGAAAATTCGGGGCTAAGGTTGGGAACCTGTTGGACCCATGCCAGCTCTCCCGTGTTCAAATTAGTCTTCAGCTCTTGGGGAGTTCGTCCAGTGAGTAGGGAAATAGCCGTTAGCCCAAGGCTGTAAAGGTCACTGCTGAAAACCGGTCGCCCGCTGGATTGCTCTGGGGGCATATAGCCGGGGGTGCCAATTACGATTGATCGTGATCGCCCACTTTGCCCTTCCACCACGGTACCAATGGTTTCCCGCACTGCGCCGAAGTCGATTAACACAGGCTTATTGTCAGGCTCCCGCAAAATAATATTTTCCGGCTTAATGTCTCGGTGAATAATCCCTTTCCCGTGGACCACCTGTAAAACTTCAAGCAGAGATGCCAATATACCTTTTGTCTCGACCTCCGTTAAGGGACCGTTTTCGTCAATTTTTTGCTGTAAAGTTTTGCCCTGAATAAATTCTTGCACCAAGTAATAGTCACCTTCTTGCTCAAAATAAGCGTAAAGGTCAGGAATCTGATTATGGTTCCTTCCTAGCCCTTCTAAAGTGGCTGCTTCCGTTTGAAACCGTCGATTAATTTCCGCCTGAACGTTCGGATTGTCTGCCTTCGCTTTAAGTCGTTTAACCACGCACTGCCTTTTTGACGGCATCTGGGTGTCCTCTGCCAAAAAGGTTTCTCCCATGCCCCCTTCGCCAAGGGACTGGATAACACGGT
Organism: uncultured cyanobacterium; assembly: GCA_937883785.1. Lineage (GTDB taxonomy): Bacteria > Cyanobacteriota > Cyanobacteriia > CACIAM-69d > CACIAM-69d > CALGDE01. The sequence goes on along the minus strand of CALGDE010000104.1, from coordinate 62,698 downwards.
AGCGATCGCCAATATTTTCACCCATAATTTCTGCTGTTTGATTGAAGCAAAAGCTGTTATCTCTTCACCGCTGAACCAATCCCAGTGCTCCCCACCATCGCATCCTGCGCAACAAACTGAGAGAAGGCTCGTGCTTTTTGCTCACTTCTAAACGATGCAATTTGAATAACGCCTTGCTCCGTGCGTAAGTAAGCGTCCTTGCAAAACCGGTTTTGGATGTGAGTCAAGGTTCTGTCGTCCGTTTTGCGAGTGAACACTTGGTAAAACTCCTGAAGACCGGCGGGATTGGTGTCCCCGCATTCTGCCTTAGGGAAATTTTGAGGCTGCAATTGGGTGATGTCTACTGGGTCAGGGGCTATGGAGGGGGTGGGAGATGGACTAGGGGTGGTGGAGACAACGGGGTTTGGGACAGGAGTGACGGGGGGCACAGGGCTGTAGGGCTGTTGAGGCTGGGGTGGTACGACTCCGGTGTTTTGGGGCTCGCTTGGCACCGAGGGCGACGGCGATGGGTCAGGAGCTGGACCTTGGACAGTTGATTCTGTTTGGGGACGCAACACGAACGCTGCCCCGAGGATTGAGCCGCCGATTAGCAATGCCATAACGATCGCAATTAGCCAATTATCGCGATTGGAAGATTGCTGATTAGAAAATTCCGTCGGCATACCACCTGTAGGCGCTACCGCGCTGGTGTTCACCATGGTGGGAATGCTATTGCTATTGCGATCGCTAGAGACTGGCGTTTCAATAACCGTTGGAGGGGCGGTGGGTTTGCCCTGGCAGGGAACTGCGCCGGAGTTTAGGGCGCTTAGCATGGCTCCGGCGGAGGGGAAGCGATCGCGCGAGTGAGATTGAACAGCCCGGTTGATAAAGTCGGCGAAACCAGGGCTTATGTTAGGTAGCGCCCGCTGCCAAATCAATTCTCCCGTGCCCGGATCCGTGTCCAACTCCTGGGGAATCTTGCCGGTCAACATGTAAATGGTGGTCAAACCCAAGCTATACAAATCGCTGCCAAACACCGCCCGCCCGCCGGATTGTTCCGGAGCCATAAAGCCGGGGGTGCCAATTACGATGGAGCGCGACGATAGCCCCTGGCTATTCACCACCGTGCTCATGGTTTCCCGCACCGCCCCAAAGTCAATCAGCACGGGCTTTTGGTCCGGTTCCCGCAGAATAATATTTTCTGGCTTAATATCCCGATGAATAATTTTTTTGCCATGCACCGTTTGCAACACCGGCAGCAGCGCCGTCAAAATTCCCTGGGTTTCCGCCTCCGATAGGGGACCTTCCGCCTCGATTTTTTGCTGAAGAGTTTTGCCCTGGATAAATTCCTGCACCAAATAATAATCGCCGTCCTGTTCAAAGTAGGCGTACAGGTCGGGAATTTGGTGGGAATCGTGACCAAGGTTTTCTAACGTAGCGGCTTCTTTCTTGAAACGCTTGCGAACTTCTTCTTGGGCGCTTGGATTGTCCGTTTGGGATTTTAAGCGCTTAATTACGCACTGACGTCCCGAGGGCATTTGGGTATCTTCTGCCAAAAACGTTTCGCCCATTCCCCCTTCGCCCAAGGGTCGAATAATGCGATAGCGATCGCCAACACTCTCACTCATGAACATCATTAATTCTCACCAGGGTGCAGTGATCGTGCGGTATGTTTGTTGTCCGCAGAGACAAATCATCTCAATAAACATGATAGTAAGCCACCGCACTTGTAATTGAGTGCAACGGGCAGATTACAGGTAGATTCCGGGCGTATTTTGGGTTGATTAGAGGCGCAAATTCTGACTCTGTACCTGAGTTATTTTCAGCTTTCACGGTTTCTATGGGCGTTAATCTGCTTGCAAATGGTATTGAAGGAAGGCTAGGCGATCGCTAGCTTCTTCAATAACTTTGGCGGTGGGCTTCCCGGCTCCATGTCCCGCTTTGGTTTCAATGCGAATCAACGTGGGTTGGTCACCAGCCTGGGCGGATTGAAGGGCGGCGGCGAATTTAAAGCTGTGGGCGGGCACTACGCGATCATCGCGATCGGCAGTAGTTACCAGCGTGGGCGGATATTCGGTGCCTGACTTGAGGTTATGCAGCGGCGAGTAGGCGTAGAGCGCCTGGAATTCATCGGCATTATCAGATGAACCGTAATCGCCACACCACGCCCAACCGATGGTGAACTTGTGGAACCGCAGCATATCCATCACGCCCACTGCCGGAATCGCCGCACCGTACAATTCTGGGCGCTGGGTCATACAAGCTCCCACCAGCAGGCCGCCATTGCTACCCCCGTGAATCCCCAGGGTGTCCGACGACGCATAGGAGTTGGCAATCAGCCATTCCCCAGCGGCAATAAAATCATCAAAAACATTTTGCTTGCTAAGCTTCGTTCCGCCTTGGTGCCAATCTTCGCCGTACTCACCACCGCCACGTAGATTCGCCACCGCAAAAACGCCGCCCATTTCCATCCAAACCAAATTGGAAATACTAAAAGATGGGGTCAACGAAATACTAAACCCGCCATATCCATAAAGCAGCGTCGGCAGCTTTCCGTTTAGCTCCAGCCCTTTTTTATGACTAATAAACATGGGCACCCGAGTGCCATCTTTGCTGGTGTAGAAAACCTGCTTGGTTTCGTAATCGTCGGAGCTGATTTGAATTTGCGGCTGACGGAAAAGAGTGGCGCGATCGCTGGTCATATCATAGCGATAGATCACGCTGGGAGTAGTAAAGCTAGTGAACTGGAAGAAGGTTTCCGTATCGTGGCGCTTGCCGTTGAAACCGCCCGCAGAACCAAGCCCTGGCAGGCTAATTTCCCGCACAAATTCCCCGGTTAAGCTAAACACCTTCACCTGGCTTCGAGCATCTTTCAAATAGGACGCCACGAACTGGTTATTCAATAGCCCAACGCCTTCCAAAGTCTCCGTTGCTTCAGGAATAATCTCCGTCCAGTTTTCCTTGGTAGGGTTGTCTAAATCAACAGCAACAACGCGATTGCGTGGGGCATCTAAATTAGTTTCAATCCAGAATGTTTTGCCCTCGTTATCGATAAGGCTATAGCTAGCATCAAACTCAGAAATAAGTTCCACCACTTCAGCATTGGGATCCTTTAGATCTTTATAGAAAAGCAGATTCTTCCGCTCCGATCCCTTCCAAACGAAAATAACTAGATAGTTTCCATCTTCGGTAACGCCGCCGCCAAATCCCCACTCTTTCTCGTCGGGACGTTCGTACACTAAAACGTCTTCTGACTGGGGCGTTCCGACGCGGTGATAGTAAAGCTTTTGGTAGTAATTTGCCGCTTCAAACTGCTCCGATTCCTTCGGCTCAGCATAGCGACTGTAGTAAAAACCCTTGCTGTCGTGGTCCCAGGATGCGCCCGAAAACTTAATCCACTTCAGCTCTTCCTCTAAATTTTTGCCCGTGGCAATTTCTCGCACCTGCCAAGTTTGCCAATCGGAGCCTGATTGGGATAAGCCGTAGGCAAGGTATTTGCCATCTTCACTAATGGCGTAGCCAGACAGGGCGACAGTGCCGTCATCGGATAATTTATTGGGATCTAATAACTCCTTGGGCTCCCCTTCTAAATCATCTAAAACATACAAAACGCTCTGGTTTTGTAGACCGTCGTTTTTGAAGTAGAAATATTTGCTGGCTTTTCTGAATGGTGTGCTGTACTTCTCGTAATCCCAAAGGGTGGTTAGGCGCTTTTGGATCGCCTCACGTCCCGGCAGCTTCGCGAGATAGTCCGCCGTAAACGTGCTCTGCTCTTCAATCCACGCCTGTACGTCCTTATCATCCGCGCCGCCCTCCAGCCAACGGTATGGGTCAGCAACGGAGGTGCCATGGTAATCGTCGGTTTGCTCAACGGTGCGGGTGGCGGGATAGGTCAAGGAGTCGCTACTCATGGCACTTATAAAACTTTATATTTCGTTCAGTTTTTATCTATAACACCTTCTTCGATGCGGTGGACATTTTGGACGGCGTATCAGACCCGTTGCTACGAGGTTTTAGTTCTTGAAATTGCACTGGTTTTGATGGCTCGGGCGCTGGGTGCTGAGGAGGCTGCGTGATCGCCCCCCCATCGTCCAGGAAAATCCCAAACCACTTAAACGGAATTCCTGCCCGACGGTTCCAATTGGAGGCGATCGCCAAGATCACCCCAGCCACCACAAAAACCGGCGTCGGCAAATCCACACCTTTTAGCAATTGCAAGCCCTCAGTGGCCAGAAACAAAACCACAAAAATAGTGAACCAAACTTTCATGGGAAAAGGGCGGAGAAGGCGGGCGATCCAGCGACTGGCCAATCATAACTACCAAAGCCATTTGATGCTCGCTTAGTTTGCTGCCGCGTCTTATTTTCCCTGTCTATATTTCTTTTGCTCCGTCTATCTCTTTTGCTCCGATTCTTTTGGTCCGACGTCTTCATTTCTTCTGTTCGATGCCAAACCCTGCTAAAGCGATTTGGGTCAGCGGCTCACCCTCGGCGGGGCGGCGATAATTCAAGATTTTGCGCACCCGCATTTTCGGATTCACTAACGTAATGGAATCCACCGAAACAACGCTGGTGTAAGTGGTAGTTAGCGCCAGTTCGTTGGTCAGCGGGTTGAATTTAAATTTTGCCACCATCGGCTTCGATTCTTCGTAGGCGCGATCGCGAAGGTAGGACCCCGTCAACAGTCCCTCATCTTCCCCATCGGGCACAAACAAAAAGTTCAAACCGTAGGCTTTTTTCTCCCCATGTTCAGACACCGTTTGAAAATCCAGATGGTAGCCCGGCAACGTTCCTAGCTCTTCCGGCTCAGCAAACTCATTGTCGGACAGCACTTTGCGCTTCATATCCTCGTCCAGACCGCGAATTTGGAATTCCGTCTGCGATCGCTCCACCTCTTGATGGGTCAAATAATGATAAGTACGCTCGCTCACCCAATCGCCGACGCACGTTTCAAAAAAACGTTGAAATACCGCTAAATCCATAATTTCAATCGCCCTGGCGTGATTGCATTGATGATTTTTTAAGTTTCTCTATTGTTATACGAATCCTTAAAGACAAAACAAAATCACCACAATAAACTGGCGTTAGCGCTATTCCTTATTTCGTTATCGCTAATTTTAGGCGTTTTACTGCCGTGGTTCTTTCCAGCCCCGATCTTTTAGCTCTAGACTTCGACGGCGTAATCTGCAATGGATTGCAGGAATATTTTCAGGTGGCGTGGGAAACCTATTGCACCGTGTGGAAACGGGAGGACAAAGTACCCCCGGAGGCGATCGCTCAGCGATTTGGTCCCCTGCGAGCGGTGATTGAGACGGGCTGGGAAATGCCGATTTTGATTCACGGGCTGGTGAAGGGGTTAGATGATGAGACCCTGTTTGGGCAGTGGAACACGGTAAAGCGGGGTTTGATCAAGGAATGCCCTATTGATGGACCCCATTTGGGAGAGGCATTGGACCGGTGTCGCGATCACTGGATCAAAACAGATTTAGACGGTTGGCTGGAGCTTCACCAGTTTTATCCCGGCATTTTGGAGCAGCTTCAACGGTGGTTAAACGAAGAACTGCCTTTGTTTATCATCACCACGAAGGAAGCTCGATTTGCTCGGCAATTACTGGAGCAGGCGGGGATTACCATGCCCAAAAGCACAATTTTTGGAAAGGGAGAACATCGTCCCAAATGGCAAACCTTGGCATTGCTTAGTGATATCGAAGATGTGCGCCAAGTGTGGTTTGTGGAGGACCGCTTATTGACGTTGCACTCGGTGGCAGATCAACCGGAGCTAGCGGGGATTGGTTTGTTTTTGGCGGATTGGGGCTATAACCGTCCGAGCGATCGCCAATCAGCAAAAGACAGCAAAAATATCCACCTAATCGACCTGGATCAATTCAACGGTAAGTTCGACTCCTGGTTAGCTCCTTGATTAATACAAATGCGTAGCCCTTGTTGAGCATTCAGCATCGGCGATCAGTTATCCAAAGTCGATGGCTAAAGCAGTGATTTTAGTGCGCGTTTGTAAATCGAAAAATCAAGAGATAGAACCATGTCTTACGATATCAATGCCGCCCCTTATGGGTGGTATATCGGATCATACTTGCTGCGTTTTATGGAGCTTGAGGCTGACAATAACCATGATCCAGAAGCCCGATTCTTAAGCTGGGAAAATACGGTGATTGTGCAAGCGAAAAATATTGAGGAGGCTTACGAGAAAATCGTTGCCATTGGAATCGGATTTACCGAGCCTTACAAAGGTGGTGACCAGGGAGTTCCAGTGCAGTGGGAGTATTTGGGGATGACCGATCTTCTGCCCATCTACGACGAACTTGAGGATGGTGCTGAGGTGATGTGGTTACCTCGTCATCCACGTAAGCTGAAAAATCTGAGGCGCTTGGTCGTGGAAAAGGAGGTATTTTTTAATCGACGTCCAAAAGAGTAATCATTGCTCTCGTTGAGTTTTGATTGGGCGATCGCTTCCGAATTTTGGGGCGATCGTCAGAACGGAAATAGCATCTAAAACATTCATTAGAATCGGAACAGTTCAAAATACTTTTTAAAGAGAGCTTCATTGTTGAATAGAAATTGATAGATCGAGAGAATCGTAAAAATCCAGGACCATACCATGACTTTTTCTTACTAGAAAGCTTAGAAAAGGTTGCATACTCAGCGCTCCGTCAATACCTCCCAAAAAGATCAAGAGCGCATCTTTCAGATGAGATCTTGCGTTTCATTATGTTGGACACCATCAATTGGGTTCCAAGCTTTATTCCCAGAGAACATTGTTGGGAAAGCCATCAGGGACTGGATTTATATCGAATGACTATTATTGGTGCTGATGGTGCAGAAAAGCTCTCACAAATTATTCCACTATGGGGAAAACTCTTTGAAGCAGGACCAGAGTGCTTAACTCTAACTTGTGGCTGGACAAATGCTGAGACTCCGGAATTACCTTATGGACACTACGTAAAGCGACTCTATGACCGAGATAAAGTTGTTGCTCCCCTGAAAGTCTTGTACGGGTATTCAAGAGCTGTCATGGAAGGACAAGCCGGTTACATTCTTCACGTCGGAATTTAAAAGAAGGCTGGCTATTTGTTGTTTCACATTTCGTAATGTGGAACAATTCTGAGCAGATAACACCTGTGGGCATCGCTACCGGAAAACGCTGAGGATTGGTCAAAATTATGGGCGCTGCTGTCACACTCGAGAATGTTCGCAAGGTATATGGCGATGTGCCCGTGGTAAAAGGGCTGTCGTTTGAAATCCAGGCGGGGGAAATGTTTGGGCTGCTGGGTCCCAATGGGGCGGGCAAGTCCACCACGATTCGGATGATCACCACGTTGACGCGACCGAGCGATGGGTTGATCTCGGTTCAAGGGAACGATGTGGTTCGCCAAAGTACCCAGGTGCGGCAGCAGATTGGGGTGGTGCTCCAGCAGGTGAGCGTGGATCAGGATTTAACCGTTTGGGAAAATATGGAGTACCACGGGCGGCTCCACCATATTTCCAATCCCCGGCGGCAGGAGCGTATCAATGAATGCCTAGCCTATGTGGAGCTAACGGACCGGAAGGATAGCGTGGTGAAGGAGCTATCGGGGGGGATGAAGCGACGGTTGCAAATTGCGCGGGCGTTGTTGCATGAGCCGGATGTGTTGTTTTTGGATGAGCCCACGGTGGGATTGGATCCGCAAACACGGCGGCGGCTATGGGAAATTATCCGCGACCTCAACCGCAAGGGTATGACCATGTTGCTGACTACCCACTATATGGATGAGGTGGAGTATCTGTGCGATCGCGTGGGAATTATGGACGCAGGTCAGCTAATTGAGCTGGGGACGCTGCCGGAATTTAAGAAAAAGCACGGTGAAGGATTGGTGATGAAACAGGTGGGCGATCGCTGGGAATACAAGTTTTTCCCCACAATGCTAGAAGCTAACGACTACCTGGAGAATCAGCCGGATCGCACGGGTTTGATGGTGCGCCCGTCCAACCTGGAGGATATTTTTGTGGAATTGACCGGGCGCCAGTTGGATTAGGGCACGCGACTATTTCACCGGTGCATCTTTTCAGCGGTGTGTCTATCTAACTTAGTGGTGCACATGTCTAACGCAGAGTCTTGCCCTTGCTCCTGGCGATTACAAAGCATCCAAGATAGCGTCGGCGGCGCGTTTGCAGGCTCCGCCGCCTCCCAATGCCCGGCGCACACTGGCGTAATCTTCCAGCACCGTTTGTCGTCCGCTGCCCTGTAATATTTTCCACGCTTCCTCGGCGATCGCCTCTGGGGTAGCTGCCTCTTGCAAAAATTCTGGCACCACCGACTGCATTTCCACCAAATTGACGATGGACATAAACGGGATGGAAAACTTCAGAATATTTCGGGCAATCCAGGCTGTTACTGGGCTGACTTTGTATACCACCGCCTGGGGAACATCCAACAGCGCCGCTTCCAAATTTACCGTGCCCGACTTGGCGATCGCTAAATCCGCCCCCGCCAAACAGGTGATCGATGGTTGCTGCCCCAAATCTTCCGCCGGCAGCCCCAGCACATCCATTTCTCCGCGCCCAATAATCGAAGCCTTCAAACCAAACTCAGTTACTGCCTGGGTGATCGCCTCACGATACTTTTCCAGAGACAGAGGAATCAGAAACCTGACGGGCTTATTCTGCTGCGCTAGGCGCTTTTGTAAATGCTTTGCCGCTTCGAAGATGGTGGGCATTAAATATTTAATTTCCTGCTGGCGAGACGCGGGAATTAGGGCGATCGCCGTTTCCTGGTCCCCAATCCCTAGCCTTTGCCGAGCCTCATCCCGTGTTGGTGCCTGGGCAAGGTGATCCAGCAGCGGATGCCCCACCCATTTCACCATTGCCCCCTTATCGCGATAGTAGCGAGCCTCCTCCGGAAAGATGGACAGGATGCAATCCACCAAGCCTGCCAGCCGATTAGTGCTGCGATCGCCAATGGACCAAACCCATTCCTGGGGCGCGATGTAGTACCAAATGGGCACCTGGGGGAATTTTTTTCGCACAAAAGAACCCAAGCTTAAATTGGGCTCCAGATAATCCACCAGCACCACTAAATCGGGGGGATTATCCTTTAGAAATGCTTTCGCCCGCCGCTGGATTTTTAGCGTAGGCAAAACGTAGGGCAACGCCTCAAACAAACCAATGGACCCAATGGGGGTGGTATCCGCCAATATTTTTGCCCCCGCCGCCGCCATCCGAGGTCCCCCCAGCGCCAGCACTTCCAGCTCAATATTCCGAGCCGCCGCCTGTTGATACAGTCCCCGCACCAGCAGGGACGTTTGTAAATCCCCCGACACTTCCCCGGTGCTAATAAAAACCCGCTTCATCCTTTGCCCCCCGTCATACCTGTCAATCTTTCCATGCTTCCCCGATCCACTGGATGTTAAACACTGGACGTTGGCGGGGCGATCGCACTGGAATTAGAGGAGTTTAAAGAATGCAGTTCCGACGTCAGATTGCTGTGGGCCGCAGTGGCAATGGACGTATCAATAACAGTCGCGCCTTCTGCCCTCGCATTAGCTGCACCTGTGCTTGCTGAATTGGAAGACTGCTTTTTAGGGGATTTGCCTTTGGTACCCGGTGTTAATCCTCGGCGACCCGCCAGCGATCGCTGTAAAAAAGCCACCAAATGATCCAGCGGCTCACTGGGGGGAAGGGTTTGAATTTGGGCGATCGCCGCCTCTGCCGCCAGCCCAGATCGGAAAAACAGACGCAGCGCCTGTTTCAGATGCTTAACCACCTGCCCATCTCCCAGCTCCTCAAAGCCAGCGCGACGCAGCCCCACCCGATTCAAGGTGCGCACTCGCGCCGGATTTCCCTCCACCAACATAAATGGCGGCACGTCGCGATCAATGCGGCTCATGCCCCCCACCATTGCCAAACGACCAATGCGCACAAACTGGTGAATTCCCAGCACCCCACCAATGGTGGCTCGCGATTCGATATGTACATGCCCCGCCAGCGCCACCCCATTAGCCACGATCACGTTATCCTCCACCACGCAGTTGTGGGCCACATGAACATAGGCCATCAGCAAATTGCCATTGCCCACTACCGTAGCTTCCCCATCCCGCGTTGCCCGATTAATGGTCACATATTCGCGAATGGAGTTGTCGTTCCCAATCTTGACTAGGCTGAGGGATCCATCGTATTTGAGATCCTGAGGCTCAACGCCGATAACTGCACCGGGAAAAATATGATTGCGATCGCCAATTACCGTCTTCCCATCAATAACGACGTGGGCTCCAATTGTGGTGTCTGCACCAACTTCCACATGCTCGCCAATGACCGCGTAGGGGCCAACACGAACCGAGGCATGGAGACGGGCATCCGGATGGATAACTGCCGTCGGATGAATCAAGGCTTGCATGGGGTAGAGGAATGGGACGAGAAAAAATCGAAATCGGACCTGGGGGCTGTTATCAATTAAGTCTCAAAGTCTCGCATCACGGGATATGAAGCGCCTATTTATTTGTGAAACAGGACACGGTTCTTCCCACTGCGTAAGGCTTTTGGTGTTAATCAACAACGCGCCCTAGTCTACCAGTGAAAACATCAACTCACCTTGACAGACCAGCTTACCGTCTACCGTCGCCTTTCCTTGCATCTTGCCAATGCGCTTCCGCTTAACCCACATCAGTTCTACGGTCATCACTAGCTGGTCTCCAGGCACCACCGGGCGACGGAAGCGCACCTTATCAATTCCGCCAAATACAAACAGGCGATCATCCCCTTCTTCTTGCATTTGGGTCATCACAATGCCGCCCACCTGGGCCATTGCTTCCACGATTAGCACTCCCGGCATCAGCGGGCGATCAGGAAAATGTCCCTGGAAATGAGGCTCATTAAAGGTGACGTTTTTAATCCCTACCGCTTTTTCGCCAGGCACATACTCAATGATGCGATCCACTAGGGCAAAGGGATAACGGTGGGGAAGAAGCTGATGGATTTGTTCAATGTCGAGGGTGATGGGCTCGCTCGATGGGGTGCCCTCGGCGATCGCCCCTTCCTCCGCGGTGGGAGCCTCAACGTGACTATTGGTACGGGTGGACTGGTTGGCTGTGGGCTCTGTCGCAGAATTAGGAGACGCTTGGGTATTTTCAGCTGCGGTTTCAGACAAGGTGGAGGTGGCGGACAGAGTGGACATAGCTTAGCGAACTCGGATGACGTTAACGAAAACTAAATAGCGACGTTATGACGCTAGAAAACAGCTTTTAAAAACAGCTTGAAGACCCAGTTTCAAAAAACAGTTTTAAAAACAACACAGTTTCAAAAACAATTTTGCAAGACCGCGTCAGAAACTGTTCAGTTAAAAGGCTTTGCCGGTAAGGATAAAGTCCGCAGGGCGCTGAATCGCTATTAATTGGGGAAAATTTACCGAAGCCTTAATAAAAAGGAGCTACTTAAGCAAAAAGTAGGGAACTACTGGAGCCTTTTGGCGATCGCCTTCGCCAGCGCCACATGAAGGCGGTGGCTGGCTTTAAACGCCACGTAGTGAGCCTGGGGAATAGTGCCGATTAAACTCAGATCCCCAACTAAGTCTAAGATTTTATGACGCACCGGTTCATTTTCAAACCGCAGGGGTGGATTTAGCCATCGTTCTTCATCACAAACCAAGGCGTTTTCTAGGGTTCCCCCTCGAATTAATCCGGCTTGCCGTAGCTGTTCAATTTGTCGCGCTAGTCCAAAAGTTCGAGCTTTACCGATAGCGTGTAAAAAGTCATCGCCGTTTGCCCCAAAATCCACGGGTGTCCAACTGTGCCATTGCTTGCCGATGGGAGCCTCTTTAAATTCGATGCCGTAGCTAAAGCGCAACGTCGGGGACGGCAAAGCCGCCACAAATGCATCGCCGTCGTAAATCCAGTGGGGCTCGCTAAGGATAGGACGATGCTGAGGTGCCGAGGATATTGTGGTGACGCCGGCGGTGGCGATCGCCTGACTCCAACCCTGGGCGGACCCGTCCAGCAAGGGCAACTCTGGTCCATCCACCTCAATGCGCACCGCCTCAACTCCGTGGCTCACCAGCGCCGCCAATAAATGCTCCACCGTCCGCACCGTACCTTGCTCAGCCCCCGCCGCGGATACCAGTTCGGTGGATAGCACCGTTTCTCCCACCTGGGACACCTGAGCCGGAATAATCACCGCATCCTGTAAATCCGTCCGCACAAAGTAACGACCGCGATCGCCCTCCCCTTCCGGCACCAGAGTCAGCTTCACTTCAGCGCCAGAATGCAGCCCTACACCGGTACAAGCAACAGAACTAGCAAGGGTCGTTGGCATGGATCTGGATGGATTAGGGTAATAGCTTTCAGAAGAGCAAAGTCTGAGAGTTACAAGGGATCAGCCTAAAATCTTGCGAGAAATATTAATTCCTCGTGGGTTCAACGTCTCGTTACCTTTTGTCTTAGATCGCAGTTTACGTCGAAAGGGGTTGACCTGCTCTATTCGTTGTCGATAAAGCTGTCCCGGTTGTGCTTTGTCTGTTTGTTGAGGTGTCCTGATCAGAGGTGTTACGACTTTGAGAACCACAATGTGGAACGCCTTCTGGAGTCACCGGACCATTGTTAGTATGCGTGACCACCACATCATCCTCGTCAGCCTACGTTCCAATCTCAATGCAAGGATTAGCTAATCAGCTTTATTTAAACCCTTGAAAATCGTTGACAGGCATGAAAAACACCTCTCTACGTGATTCAAAGCAGCGTGGGCGAAGACAATTGGATTGTTGATTTTATAAACAATTCTTGCGATAAATTTTTCTGGATTTGACAGCTTATCTCCTTGATTTATCTGTGTTTTAATCGCTCAAGACTGTCAGTCAGTCAATTTATCAAGAGATTGAAGCTCTGCGGGTTTAGCGCTTTTTAGATGTATATTTCTCCGGTTCTAGAGCTTTTGAATGGCAATATCTAAATATTCAATGACGAGACAAAACCAATCTTCTTATTCTTTTTGTTTTCCCTCTAAATGTGTGAATCTTCGCATTGACGAACACAAAATAATCCCCATAAATTCACTTCAAGTTATGGAGATCATAAGGTTAGAGATAATTTTGAAATCTTTGAAAATACTGTGGTGATTATTCAGCGAATCAGCCTTTTTAACATCAGCGATCGCGCAAATTGTCCTGTTTTTTATCGAACTGACAATAAAACGCCATGGATCAAAAAAGCCCCGACAATAGGTCAGGGCTTGCAGAAATTATTTGGAACTGCTTATGTCAGCCGATGAATCGCTGCGATTTCTAGAAGCGTTCGCCAATGCCGAAATGTAAGCGGGAGTCGCCTTCGTCGTTGACACCATAGTCCAAACGAATTGGACCAAAGGGGGTTCGCGCTCGTACACCGATACCAAAGCCAATGCCGGTGCCAGGCTTGCGTCGTGCGCCCGCTGGGTTGCCGGGGACTGCGCTTGCCGATCCTAAGTCACTACCAACGTCCACAAACAGCACGCCGCCGATGGGGATGCTTTCATTGATGGTAATCACCGGGAATCGATATTCAGCGGTGCCTTGCACATAGTAGCGTCCGCTCCCCACTTCCCCTTCACCGTAACCGCGCACCGAGTTTGTACCCCCGATCGCAAAGGCTTCATAGGGCGGTAGGTCTCCCAGCACAATTCCCCCCTGTACGTTGAACGCTAGGGTTTCCGCGCCCTCCGCAAAGTTGGTCCAATTCACCGGGAAGTAGCGACTGTAGCTGCCTCGCAGTCGGTTGAAGAAAATGCTGCCGCGACCAACGGGAATGGACTGGTCTACGCCAAAGCGCAGGGCAGAGCCGTCTGTGGGGGCAATGGGGTCATTGCGTAAATCCTGGGACAGGTTCAGCTCCAGGGTGAGCAAATCGTCAATGCCGTCGCCGCTGAAGCTGAGGTCGTTCCCCAACTCGTCTTCGGCGTTCACATCGCCGTCCCGGTCCACAATTTCAATATGTTGGAATTCGATGCCCGCCGAGCCGCGCCAATTATTCGCCAACGGACGGGAAAATACGACTCGCCCCCCTAGTCGGTCGATACGGGGGCGATCGCCGTTATCCAGCTCCACCTCGCGATCGCCGCCGTCAAAAATCAAAGAGATGGTACGGCGCTTAAACAAATTCACCGTGTAGGAGGTGCGATTAGGGTCTCCTGCGATCCAAGGGTCCGTAAAGGACAAGTCGAAGCCAAAGCCCCGGTCTGAGAGCTGCACCTCAGCCCCCAGGCGCTGGTTATTGCCCCCTAGGTTTTGTTCCTGGAAGCTAACCGCACCAAAAATACCGCTGGAGGAGCTAAAGCCGGCCTCTGCGCCGATTACCGCCGTGTTTTTCTCTTGCAAGTTCAGCAATACGTCCACTTTCCGTGGGTCATCGCCGGGATTCAGCTTCACCTGCACATCCTCAAACATGCCCAGCCCAAAGATTCGCTGTAAATCTTGCTGAATTAGGTTGCGGTTAAAGGTTGCCCCTGGCTTTAGCTGCATTTCGCGGAACACAATAAAGTCCCGGGTTCGCCCTTCCACTGGGTTGCCGTCCTCGTCAGTGGTTTCCCCGTCTTCGTCCAAGAAAACCAGCTCAATATCTTCAATTTGTCCTTCGGTCACCTCCAGCCGCACAGTGCCGTCGGAGCTGATTTGGGGGGCTCCCACCACCTGAGCCAGCACAAAGCCCTGTTGCTGGTACCACTGGTTTAGATCTTCGATTCCGGACTGTAGCTCATTTAAGTTCAGCGTACGACCGTACAGGGGGCTGAAGATGCGATCCACTTCCTCGTCGGGAATAACCTCTGCGCCACTGACTTCCACCGCCCGTAGTTCTGGGTTTGCCACCACTTCAAAGGTGACCCGCACCCCAAGGGGGGTGTCTTCTGGGCGAACATTAACATCGGCAAATAAACCGGTGGCAAAAATGCGGTTAACGTCTTCCCGTAGCAAACTACGGCTGGTGTTTTCACCGGGGCGGGTGCGAATGGCGTCGTAGACACTGCGCTGTAGCTCAATTCCCACGCCGGTAACAGCCACTTCTGCCACTAGAACCTGGGTTTCAGTGCTGGTGTTAGTGCGAGGTGCTGGACTCGTCGGCGCCGCCGGGGCCGCTTCCTCTGCGGGGGGAGCGTCACCGTCCGACGGACCACTATCGGGAGTTGCCTCGGGATCGGCTTGAGCCTGCCACTGATCTGCCACCTGTAGCAGGGTGGTTCCCACGTTTTGAGGAGAGGTTAAAGGATTTCTGCTGGCCAGTAGAAGGGGCTGGGTTGGGGCGATCGCCGCCTCAGAGGTTCCGGAATTGCGGCTTTCAGCGTTCTGGGTATCAACGTTCTGGGTATCAACGTTTTGGGTATCAACGTTCTGGATATTGACATTGACTTCGGCTGTGGTTCCCGTGTCCAAAGCGTCAGCGATTTCAGCAGCGGTGTTATTGGTTTCGCTAGCAACCCCATCCTGATGGGGAGTGGCAGTTTCCACGGTACTAACGGCGTAGACGCTGGCGGCGGCTGGGTTGGCGATCGCCGCAGCACTCAGATTGGCAGCGGGTAAAGACGTCGCAGCCGCCGCAGTCGCCGAATTATTTAAAGGAGGCTCTTCAGCAACGGCTTGTTCATTAAGCTGCGCCTGAGCAGGAAGATCCACCGCGGCGATCGCCGACAGCACAACCAAAGCGGGGGAGAACCAAAACTGACGCAACATTTTCATCGGAGTATACCGAACTGGGATGGATTAAAACACCGCTACTGGGCTAAAGGACGGGCCGAAGGTGCGCTATTCATCCAAGCGCTACCGTCTGAAGGCATATCCAGCCAATACACAAACAGGGATATGGTACATCAGGTCGCACCAATCCCTGTGATCTGTCGACCAATCTGACAGGTGGCCGACAGTGCCCAAGTCAATGGTTAGGCGCTGATGGGGCGATTTCTGGGGATGATGGTGAAGTTGGCGATGGTGCCGGAATATTACGGGGCGATCGCCGACGATTAAACAAAATGTAAAACACCGGCACCACGCCCAAGCTTAAAACTGTGGACAACGCCATTCCACCCAGCACTGCCACCCCCAGGGCAGTACGGCTGGCGGCACCGGGACCGCTGGATAGCACCAACGGCAAAATGCCAAACAGGGTGGAAAAGGCGGTCATTAAAATCGGGCGAAAGCGGATTCGACCAGCTTCCACCGCGGATTTGATTAGGGGCATACCGCTGGCACGAAGTTGGTTGGCAAATTCCACAATCAAGATGGAATTTTTGGTAGCCAACGCAATCAGCACCACTAACCCCACCTGGCTATAAGCGTTGAGGGTCTGTCCGAAAAGTAACAGCGCACCGAAAGCTCCCAGCAATGCCAACGGCACCGCCAACATAATAATTAGCGGGTCGAGGTAGCTTTCAAATTGGGCGGCGAGCACCAAGAAGACGAAAGCCATGGACAACCCGAAAATAAACAGCACCGTCTGCCCCGATTGAACCAGCGTGCGCGACTCGCCCGACACATCGGTGCGGAAGCCCTCTGGCAAAACGTCGTCAGCCAGGGTTTGAAGGGCTTCCAATGCTTCACCCAAGCTGTAGCCAGGGGCGGGGCTGGCGGACAGGGTGGCCGTGCGGCGGCGGTTGAAGTGGGCAATGGTGGGCGGGGTGGTAACCGTTTCAATATTGACCAGGGCTCCCAACGGCACTGCTGCCGCGGGACCATCGTCAGGGTTCGTTTCGATATAGAGGTTAGCGATCGCCTCCGGATCCGCCCGGAATTGCGATTCTGCCTGAATAATGACCTCGTAGCGACGGTTGCCCCGGTTAAAACTGGTCACATCCCGCCCCCCCAGAAGAGTTTGCATGGTGCGAGAAATATCCCGCACCTCCACCCCTAAAGCTGCTGCCTTGTCTCGATTGATACGCACCGCCACTTCTGGCTGGGTAAAGCTCAGGTCCACATCGACGTTGCGCAACTGGGGCAGCTCCCGAGCTTGGGCTGCTAGCTTCTCCGTTTCGGCGGCGATAGTTTCCAAGTCATTACCCTGCACCACCAACTGCAATGGCGATCCAAATCCGGCCCCTGGCAAGCCGCTGGGAGCGATGGGAAAAATCCGCGCCTCGGGAATTTGGGAAAAGGCTCCAAACAGTCCGCCAATCACCGCCGACTGGTTTTCCTCCGGCGATCGCTCCTCCCAAGGATTCAGCTTGGCAAAGGAAATGGCGCGATTAGTTTGCCCCACGCCACCGCCCCGGCTAAAAGCGCCCACCACGAAATAGCCTTCAATGGCGCTGTTTTCCGCAAAAACATCTTCCACTTTCTGGGTAACCCGGTCGGTGTAGGGCAAACTGGCGCCGTCGGGACCGTTAACAAAGGTCAACACCACCCCGCGATCTTCTCCAGGAATTAGCTCCCGAGGCAGTTGGTCAAAGCACCACCAGCCTCCTACGGTGCTCACCAGAAAAATAATGATCACCAAGCCTGGCGATCGCACCACCTTTTTCAACAGGCCGCCATAGGCATCGCGAGTCCAGTTCAACCCTCGATCAAAGGCAGCAAAAATTCCCTTCGGCTCTCCCTGGGGACGCAATAGCCGGGCACATAGGGGCGGCGCAAGGGTTAATGCCACAAAAGTGGACACCACCACAGCTCCCGCTAAGGTGGCGGAAAATTCTGAAAATAGCCGTCCCGTTTCGCCCCCGGAAAAAATCACCGGTACAAAGACCGCCACCAGCACCACCGTGGTGGCAATTACCGCAAAAAACACCTCCTTGGTGGCGATCGCCGTCGCCGTGAAAGCAGATCGCCCCGCCCCGTTAGCTTCAGGGTTGACAGTCGTGTCCTCGCCCCCCTGCAAATACCGAATCACATTTTCCAGCACCACAATGGTGTCGTCCACCACCAGCCCCGTAGCCAAAGTCAAAGCAAACAGCGTCAACGTGTTGATGGAATAACCGAGGGCCGCAATCACCCCCAAGGAACCAATCAGAGACACAGGAATGGTGACCGCCGGAATGAGGGTGGCACGCCAGTCGTGTAAAAACACAAAAATGGAAATAATCGTCAGCACAATGGCGATCGCCAACGCCGACCACACCTCTTGAATGGCTCGGGCTACAAACTCCGCCCGATCAAACGCCACCCGGTAGCTCATGCCCTCAGGGAACTGCTCCGATAGCCGCTCCATTTCGGCCACCGCCCCGTTAGCCACCTCCAAGGTATTAGCTGTGGAAAGCTTCACAATGCCCAGGGCGATCGCCTCATCCCCATTGGACCGGGCAAAGGTACGTTCGTTCTCCGCCCCCAATTCCACCCGCCCAATATCGCGAAACTTTACGGTGGTGCCATCGGAACGAGAGGCCAGCACCAGGTTTTCGTATTCTTCCGGCGATCGCAGCCGCCCCTGCACCCGCACGCTGTACTCGGTGGTATTCCCCTCCACCCGTCCGCTCGGCAGCTCAATATTTTGCTCCCGCAGCGCGTCTTCAATATCCTGCACCGTCAAATTTCGCGCCACCAACCTCGGCGGATCTACCCACAGCCGCATGGCATAGCGCCGCTGCCCACCAATAAACACCCGACTGACGCCCGGTAGCGCTTCCAAAATATCGATAATATTTTGCTCAGCGTAGTCGTTCACCTCCAAGCTGCTCAGCCGACCGCCCCCGGACAACGCAATCCACACAATAGGCGACGCATCCCCCGACTCCCGCCGCACAATTGGGGGCTCCACCTCCTCTGGCAAAAACCGCACTGCTCGGGCCACGCGATCGCGCACATCCTGAGCCGCTACGTTGATATCCTGCCCCACCAAAAACCGCGCTCGAATTTGGGACTGGGACTGGGAACTGCTGGAGGTGAGGGTATCAATGCCCTCGGCACCATTAATTTCCCGTTCCAAAATCTCCGTCACTTCCGTTTCCACCGTTTCCGGGCTTGCCCCCAAGTAGGTGGTGCTAATGGTTACCACCGGCGGGTCAATTTGCGGAAACTCCTGCACCGGCAGTTGCCCAAAGCTCACCACCCCCACCAGCACAATGAGCAGGGAACACACCGAAGCAAAAACAGGACGGCGCAAAAAGAAATTGACAAACATGGGCGGGGCGCAGAAGGGTAGTGGAGGGATCCTACACAGCAGGGAAAAAGACGCAGAGGGAAAAGCCGTAATGTGGAAACTGCCTGCTGCACTGATTTTATTCTGACTGACTTGTGGCGCTAACTTATTTTTCCCCTTTACCAATGGCAGTAAGCTAAGACAAAAGACAACTAAAACAAACAGGTTATGTCAGAGCTAACTACGGTCACTAAGAAAGTCTATTTTGATATGACCATTGGCGGCGAAGCAGCCGGACGCATCGTAATCGGGCTTTTTGGTGACACCGTTCCCAAGACCGCTGATAATTTTGAAGCGCTGTGCACCGGTGAAAAAGGCTTTGGCTACAAAGGCAGCATCTTCCACCGAGTCATCAAAGACTTTATGTGCCAGGGTGGCGACTTCACCAACTTTAACGGCACTGGCGGCAAGTCCATCTACGGTAATAAGTTCGACGACGAGAACTTCAAGCTGAAGCACTACGGCGCCGGCTGGCTATCCATGGCCAACGCCGGTCCTAACACCAACGGCTCCCAGTTCTTTATCACCACCGTACAGACCCCCTGGTTGGACGGACGCCACGTGGTCTTTGGCAAGATTCTGGAAGGCATGGATGTGGTTCGCAAGATTGAAGCAAACCCCACCGGCATGCAGGACCGCCCTAAGGCTGAAGTCAAAATCGAAGAATGCGGATCTCTAGCCGTTGACGAGCCCTTTGTAACCCCCGCTGCTCCCGCTGAGTAAGTTTATTTCTCATCAAACCAGAAGACCCTGGTCGGTACTAACTATGACCAGGGTCTTTTATTGGGCTAAGGCTACTTATTCGTTCAGATTTTTCACGACGTTTAGGGGTTGCTCTGAACCAGAACTTTCGCCGTCGCTCCCCATTAAACGCCCCATATATTCAGCAATAACTTCGAGAGAAGCTAGCTGTTTCTGCACAAATTCTTCCGACCCTGCAAACTCTATTTCTCCAGTTTTGAAATTGATTTTTGCTTTGGCAGCATTGTCGCCATCTCTCATCGACTTGCTCATGGAATCTGTGGGGAAATGTTTCAGTGATTAGTCGCTGACTGGACCTCTACTGGGGGCGCTGTAAACGAACCAGTTCCTCTTGAACCCGCTGGCTTAGGTTGGGATCGATTAGCTGGATCTCCACCATTCGGTTAAATTGCTCCACCCCCAGCCCGGTGCTTTCAATCAGTGACTTGGCTTCATTGCAAAAGGTCACGGCTACCCGACGGACCTCTGGCGATAGGGTTTTGATGGTGTCTTCCTCTGAGCAAATTACCACCGGTACAGCGCCGCCCCCCAGCAAGTCTTTGGTTTGGGAGTGGGCCGTTTGTCGCAGAGCTTCGACGGCTAATACCGCTTCGGCATACTGACTAATATCTGTTTCGCTAAACCCTTGGGCATTCGCGATCGCCCGTCCAAAGCCAAACCACGCGGCGCCAAAGAATCCCACCGCCACCGTTGTGACTGCCGCGATCGCCACCTGTCGCCGTTCTTGCATCCGCTGCTGTCGCCGTTGGGCTCGCCGCTGATTTAATCTTTCTCGAGATACATCCATATCTTGAGGGAAGAGACGCTGAGAACCACCCTGCCAGGGCTCTAATTGTGCTGGTGCGTTGGATTGTATCGACGTAAATTTCTTCATACTGACCCCTTACCGTTTCTCTTAGGCACCCCAGCCTCGTATCTATCCGATTGCTTTTTATTCGATTGCTTCTTATCTTATCCGTATATTTACGGAAGATTGTTGGGCAAACTACTTAAACCTGCCACAGCACCTAGCTTAAACCTGTTACAGCATTCAGCAATAAATTCCTAAACTGTAGCGCTTAAACTTAGCCGCTGGGTCGCCTGATGGAGAAAATCTTGCCAGCCAAACCCGTCTCGCACCCGTGCGAAGGTGGTTTGTAAGGTAGACCCGATGCGCTCCGGCGATAACCAGGTTTCATTGTCCGCGATCGCCACCGCTGCCGAGTGGGCTTCAAAGATTTCCACCAGCGCCAGCCCTGCTACCCGCGTTAGGTAAGCAGCGCTAATGCCCTGAACAGCGCCGCCAGCGACGTAGGTCATGGCGTTGGTTTTTAACGCCCCAGCGATCACCTGGCTGGATAACTCCACCAGCCCCTGCTTAATCATCAGCTCTCCAAAGGTTTTGGCGATCGCCGTCGCCCGCTCCAAATCAAACGACAGCTGGTACACCGCCCCCAAGTCCATCACCAGCTGTCCATTCACTGCGGCCGTCGCCACCAGGTCCAATCCTGGCACCGGATTAGCAAAGGCCGCCGCCGCCGCAATCCATTGACTTTGGTCAATGGCCGCCATCGCTCGGGTGCGCCGCGCCTGATTGAGCGACCCTTGAATCTCCTGAAACGTAGCATCCAGGAGTCGCGTGGGGGCCCCCCATCGTAGTTGGTTCGCCGATCGCTGGGTCCAGGCTTCCAGGGCTGTGGAAACCTCGGAGATCGCCGGGGCGGGCTGCTCCATTAGCTCCACCTTAGATCCATCTTTTTGATAGCGCCGCACTTTAATTTCTCGAGGGGCAGCCGCTGCCGATACCACCTGCTCAGGCGGAATAATTCCCGTTAATCGCTGCTGCACCCGCGCCAGCACCCCTTGCTCCTCTTCCGGTAGCCACTGATCTCGCTTATTAATAACCACCACCAGCATGGGGGGCAACATGGGCATCAACGCTTCTCCCCGCCCGGTGCTATCGGTACCACCAACACTGCAAAGACCCTGTAAAAATGCCAGCTCCGTCGCCGTCAAATCTCCCGACAGCACCAGAATTACCCCGTCCGCCGCTAAAGCCGCCGTTAACGCTTTATCGTCATCAACATCACCACCAGCGCGATCGCTACGAGCAAAATTATTGTCGCCACAGGTTGTATCGCCAGCAAAAAATGCCGTTTGCTCCGTCCATTTGAACTCCACTTCACTGTAGGTGAGGGGTAAAACCGCCCCCAAGGTGGACTTCCCGGTACCTCGTCCCCCCACCAAAATCAGCGATCGTTCCTCCGTCACCTCTCGCCAGTCTAGGTCGGCTTCCAGCCGTGCTAACTGCGATCGCCACGGGTCAAAATTCTGGGATCCATCCCCCTCCCGCTCTAGGCTGGCCAGACGCTCCTCGGTGATTTTCAGCAGTTTTTCTAGCTGCGATCGCCCCAGCTCATCTGAGGTAAAAACCGCCCCCTTTGGCGATGTCTTCTTTTTCGATATCCACCATCCTGCCCCGGCTGCCACTAATCCCAGGGTTAACCAATTGTCCGCCCCGCTCACAATTCCGTGGGCCACATCTAAGACGGCCCAGGACGCTGCCACACCAGCCCCAACAACCCACACCGGCTTGTTTCGGAACCATTGCATAGACTGTTGCAGCATCGATATCACTCCTCAGCAATAAATAAGGCAGATACGGTCAAAGCCAAACCCAGCGGTAGAGTCAGCACTCTATCAATCTCGACTCCATTAAAGCGAATTCTCTCCCACGCTGACATCGGAAAAACTAAAGCACAATAAGTCGGAACGCCCAAAAACAAATCTGGGAATCCCGAGACAACGCTTAACCCGGAGGCTAAGGGCAAAACTCAGAATTCCCAGACTGTCTCACACATAAACCGTGTCAGAAATTAAGCTCAACGCATCGGCTACCCGTCATAGGTAACTCAAGCGCACAAGAGCTTACGACAGAGAGTTAATGGTGTAGTCCAACAAAGCGCGGAACTCGGTACCGGCTTGAGCAGACATGTCCCGAGGAGAGCATAGGCGATCGCGGATGAAACGCAGAGCCTCAACGTAGGGCGCGGTGGGTAGGTTCAACGTACGGTATACCTCACGAGCACCGGCGATGCCCCACTCGTCCAAAGGACCGGTACCGCCAACAACTAGGCAGTAGTTGATTAGACGTAGGTAGTGCTTGATGTCGCGTAGGCACTTTTCCTTGAAGACGTCGGTGGAGTTAGCTTCACCATCGTTGTTCAAGTAGGAGTACTTCTGGATGCAAGCGTCGTAGCCTTCTTTGGCTACTGCATCGATGTTGCCAGCTAGCTTCTCAGCAGCTTCCAAGCGAGCAGCTGCACGCTGTAGGCTACCTTGTACGGACTCTAGGTCAGAGGAAGAGGGCAAGCGACCTGCTGCATCAGCGGAGGTCACAACCGTGGTGATTACAGATTTCATGGTATTTGATTCTCCAAAGTCTAATTTGATCGAGTCTTAAACAGATAAAAAAGTCTGTGTTTAAGCGCCAGCGGCTTGTGGTTGAATCGATAAATACTGAATCAATAAATATCAGATCAACTTAGCCGAAGCCAGTTGAGAACTAGCCTAGGGCAGCAGCCACGCGATCAAAGTAGCTAGCAGCTTCAGCAGCTAAAGCGGAGCAGTCACCGTCGATGGTATCCATCTTGCGGAAACGAGCACCACCGTTTGCTTCGGTGTTGGTGTTGGTGATGTGAGCAACTGCGATCGCCTTCATGATGTTGACGGAACGCACAGAGGACTGAAGAGGTACACCCAAAGCGATGTAGGTCTCCTTCAGACCGTTCAAGCAACGATCATCCAAAACGGATGCATCGCCAGCCAACAAAGCATAGGCAACGTAGCGAAGAATGATTTCACCGTCGCGTAGGCAAGCAGCCATACGACGAGTGGGGTAGCAGTTACCACCAGCTTGAATCAAGCCGTTGTTCTCGCAAATCATGCCGGAAACAGCATCAGAAACAGCGCAGCTAGCGTTGCTGGTGATAGCGTTTACAGCGTCCAAGCGCTTGTTGCCTTCAGCAACAAAGCCCTTCAGAGCGTCTAGCTCAGCGCCACCGATGGGGGCAGTCTTAGCATCAGCGGTAATAACCGCCTTAGAGAATGCGTCAAGCATTGAGGATCTCCTTGATGTTGGGGAAATAACAACTTAACGTGTCGTCTTCGGTGCAATTTCGAGATTTCTGTATCCCTGTGCACATTCGTAACCCTATTGGAAAACTCTTTCAAAAAGGGTCAGTTGTTAGAACAAAGCAATACTTCGTTACTTTCTCTTTTGATTTTTCTCAGAAACAGTGGATTGATCGAATTTTCTTGGGGTTTTTGAGAGCTTCATTAGATCCTTTGTGGGAAATAGACAAGTGTTTGTATTCGACTTTATTTTTTTGTCTTTTACTTGTTACAACTTTCGAGGATGACAAAAAATAATCCGCAAAAGCGCCCATTGAGGAGTTCACAGGGCTATCAAAATAAGGTGTTTTAACTTGATTCAAAGGGTTTGTCGAAAATTGGTAATATACAAACTCAATAAATGATTGTTTATCGATTACTTGTGTCTGGTTTCTGGTTTTACTTGTTCTGAGCAAGTGACTGAAGTTTTCTTAAAGAATCAACGTTTACTTATCAATCTAATTTGAATCATGCAATCTCAAACTGCCGATTTTTCTCCCACTGATGCTGTATCTGACCCTACCGGAGCTTCTGTTGAGGGAGTCGCTGGAGATGGGGAAAATAATTCTGCCGACCCTACTGCAAATACAGCGGCAACCTCTGCAACCTCTGAGGAGGTGGACGCCGTGATTGCGGAGTTGGAAGCTTATCGTCAGCGGCTGGTGGACGACACGATGGATATTGCGCGCAAGATTAAGTTGCCAAAAAAGGCGGCGCAAGCCCAAGTGGATAGCCACCCTGAAATTGCCAAGGTTACTCAGTTGATCCAAGGGCTGCGCGATCGCCAAAATGGTTCAGCGCAATAATCTAAATAGATCACTGAACAACTAGATCACTGAATAACTAGATCACTGAACAATGGCGCTGACTGGGGCTGTCACCATGATTCGCCTGGTGATGGCTTCTAAGTTTAAAGTTTTACCTGTAGCTTTCTTGAGTCCCTATGCAACTTAGCGATCGCGCCAAAGAGCTAATTCCCAAAGCCCGCATTGTTAGCTTTACGTCTTGGGAAGAGCGCCTGCCCGCTGCCGTCCTTGAAAGATTTCAAGCGGCGGACAATGAATTTCGCTATTTGCGTGATGAGGATATCAATGCCATCAGCGAGGAGGCAGAAGACACGTTGGACCCGATTAAGCTCCAGGTCTCTCGACAGTTTCGTGACTTTGCCAGCACCATTGTGACGGAGGCACGGGGACAGGTTCTGATTGGCTTTCCGGGCATTACCGATAGCGGCGGTGACCTTTATCCTAAGCATCGTGCGGAGGCGTGCTGGCGAGATTTTTGGCAGTTTCTACGCTGTGTTAGCTACGGCTTGGCGGGCAACAGCACCCAGTATTTAAGCCAGGAAGGGCTGGGATATATGGCGCTGTTGTATGAGGAGCTGAAGGTGCCTTTGCCGGCAATGGTGGTGGGAATTCGGGCGTTGGCGATCGCAGGACAAAAGCACTGTCAGTCTGCTCACGACGACGACCTAACTGCCATGATCAACGAACATTTTGCGCCATTAATTGCTGCTCTAGAGGCATTTTAAAAAAATCAAATAAAAAAGTGGCTGACATTAACCAGCCACTTTTAAATAGTTCTTGATTTCACTGATTGGCTTACGCAGCGGTTAGCTGACGTTCCAGATCAAATAAAAATCCATGGATATATTCTTCGGTCCATTCTTCACCGTAAAACCGTTTGAACATTCCTCGAGCTGGATCTTTTTCTGCCCGATATCTCAGGTATCGTAAGTGGGCTTCTTGGATCTCGGGACGATCACCAATGGGCGCTTCAACGGACGCATCAACAAAATCTAAATACAGCGTTAAATAATCTTTAAACGCATTGAAAACATGGGTTTCAACCGCCGTATTTTCCTTAGGTCTAGTCCACAAAAATGCTGGTGAGAAAAACGCCTTGGCTTCCTCAGGAAAATCGCCACCCCAGGGTAAATCAGCTTGATACTTTTGGAACGTTTCCATTACTGGATCCGCATACTTCGCTCGATACCCATCACTGCCACCGAACAAGGGCTGCATATCAATAGCGATTAAATGCCCCCCCGGCAAGGTAACTAAGTCAGCACCAAAGAATGGTAAATCGTACTCAAGATTTGGAAAAATAACGAAGTTTAGTACTTGCACCAAACCACCCCCTTGCACATGGGCTGCCCGGATTTGCCGTAGCTTCTTTGAGCAAACCGCATAGCTGCTGGTAGTTACCGTTTGGGCTCTGGTCTTGCTGCCAACGCGAGCTTCTTTCTTTTCATAACCCGCCGGAATAGGATAGGGCTGCAAGTCCAACCGTTCATTTAAGGTGGCGATCGCGTGGTCCAAAAACGGCTGGTATAGGGTCATGGCACTGAAGAAATTTTCCTGAATCGTCCTACGGTACTAACTAAATTGGGGCGGTGTGAATGAAAAAAGCGCCAATCAAACCTGTTGACAATTAGTCTCAACAGAGTCTTGCCTTCAGCTCTTTCTTCACCAGGGGTGTCCGCTGTGGAATGTATTTCCACTATGGAATGTACTTTCCTAGCGACGGCGGCCTACGGCCGCTTCCACCGGTCGCGCATCTTCAAATAGGAATTCATATAAAAAGCGCTCAGCCCATTCGTGTCCAAAATAGCTGCTGAATAAGCCGTGGGCAGGGTCTCGCTCAGCACTGTATTGGTCGTAATCTTTCTGAGCCTGCACAATTCGCTGAATATCAGACGGATCCGTCAAAGGCGCTGCTCCGCCCACCATTTCAAAATACTTTGCAACGTATGTCTTAAAAGCTTCTAGCACCCGCGTGGGAACCATGTCTGCGTCTGCTTTTGCAAAAATTAAATACTTGGAAAAATATCGATTTGCGTCGTAGAACTTCATCCCCAAATTCTGAGCCAAATCGTCAAAAGACTTGTACATCTCTTGCATGGGCTCAATGTATTTCGCCTGATAATCAGCATCTTGAAATAGGGGCTGAAAATCCACAACAACGAGATTTTTTCGACGATTAAAAGATAGTAAGTCGATGCCTAACAGGGGAATATCGTATTGATGGCTAGGATAGATCACACTGTTAAAGACCTGAATCGTAGTACCGCCGTCAATATAGGTGTATCGAATCTTTCTGAGTTGAGGACAGCTATAGCTCCAACTTTGAATGGTTGCCGGGTTTTTGCCGCGCTCAGAAACCTGACGTTCTAAACCATCGGGCAAAGGCACAGTTTGCAAATCAAATAGCCGATGTATCTCTTCTTCGAGGTGCTTTTGAAAAGGCTTATACATAAAAAAAAGGTTGCAATATCGCGCCCTTGAAAGGTATTTCAAGTATAGGAAAACTTGTGGAGTCGCCCTGACTTACACAAAAACAAAGACACGTTTCGTAATACCAAGAAAAACATCGCCAATGTGTCTAAATTTGAATTTACGCTCAGCAGAAAGCTCCCAACATGGAGCTCCCTAATCGATAGTTATTGTCAACTGGGTGATACAAATTTTAAGGATTTATTTTAAGGGCTTCATGTGGCCTCATGGTTCAAGATGTCCCTGTTATCCGGTGTTCCTACGATGCCGCCGTTGATTTGTGGTGGGCGTGACGGGCGATCGCCTCATCAAGCATGTCGTCGTTAACGCAACGAAATTCGGAGCAATACGCCATTAAGTTGACGCCTCCGGCCGTGCGCACATTGCTAACGCGTACCCGCACATCGTCCGTCACAAACCAGCACCGCTCTTGGCCGCGATGGTTGTCATAGTCCGTGTCAATGGTCAGCACATGATCATCGCTGAAGTTGTAGCGGCTAATAACCGGTACCACCTCTACGTAGCCGCGATCGCGCAGAAGCCGTCCCCGGTGGGGATTGTCTTCATCAGGCACGTCCACCAAAATCGCCGCGTACTTTTCGTTAAACGCCTTGGTGGACAGGTTGCCCTGCCATCCGAAGCTGGCCGCTCCCACGGCACGGGTTGGGTCCACATGCTGCTGTTCGCAAATGGCGATTATTTCCGGCGCGTCTGCTTCCAGCACCTTCACAATCAGGTTCGATTCTCCCGACTCGTCGTCGCTGCAGTCGAAGTGGTGCACCTGTCGTTGGGTATACCAGGTGCCTTCGCTTTTGCGGAAAAATTCCAGCATGGTCGCCGGATGAATAAGACGAGTGGGATTCATGGGGGCGGGAAATCGGTGACGAACTGCGAAAGACGAACCACGAAAATTCACGTCCATTGCAAAAGTTCACCATGGACGTTCTCAGCTTAAGGCGAGTGCGTCATCAGCGCGGCGATCGCCCCGAGTCTTATTCATAACCATTAACAATGACCGTTAAGATTCGCTATTAATTTAGGGTTTGGTTACGGCTTCTTCATAATCGTGGACTTAGGGCGATCTGAAACTCAACTGTAATTATCAAGCTATGCTCCTGCTTCGTTCATCGACACTTTATCGATGCTGAATGCACTGCCTAGGGTAATTACTTCCAGTCGAGGTTTGCCCTGTTAAC
The DNA here is from genome assembly GCA_937883785.1 of uncultured cyanobacterium. GTDB lineage: Bacteria > Cyanobacteriota > Cyanobacteriia > CACIAM-69d > CACIAM-69d > CALGDE01. Next base: position 34,268 of record CALGDE010000104.1, on the reverse strand, counting down.
TCGCTAACGATTGTTACTGTCTTCTTCCCATGACCCCTGCGTTTCCCCCCCCATTGCAAGAGGCGATCGCCCAAGGAAAAACCTTTCAGGCTCGTGCTAACGACACGGCACCCGCAGACTTGCCCTTTTCGGGGGGAAAGGCTGAGCGGCTGGATTTATACCAGGTCAATTTAGACGGCGCTGACTTGGCTGATGCTTACCTGGTGGGGGTACTGTTTACCAATGCTCGCCTGCGGGAGACCAGCTTGAAAGGAGCATGGCTGCAGCGGGCGGACCTGCGTGGGGCAGACCTGCGTGGGGCAGACCTGCAAGGGGCGAATTTTACGGGAGCATCCCTAAATCGTTCGGATATTCGCGGGGCAGATTTGCGAGGGGCGGTGTTGGATGAGACCCTGCTGACGGTGGCGCTGTATGACCAAGAAACCCAGTGGCCGGAGGGCTTTAACCATCGTCGTTGTGGGGCGATCGGTCCCCGGGCGCAGCTGGGAGGCGCATACCTGCACACAGTGAACTGTCGCGGGGCGGACCTGTCTGGAGCAAATTTTTTGGGGGCGTACCTAAGCGGTGCTGATTTCACCGGAGCAAATTTGGCAGACGCGGCCTTCAGCAGTGCAGACCTGCGCCGCGCTAGCTTTACGGGCGCTTACTTGGTCAATGCCCGGTTTAACAGTGCTCAACTGGATCAGGTGGATTTTCGCGGGGCGGATTTGACAGGGGTGCAGATGGAAAACCCCCAAGGCATTACCGGTGCAGACTTTTATCGCGTTCAGGGGCTGCCGGAGAATTTGCGGGCAACCTTGCTGGGGCGATCGCCTGACGAGCTAGACGTATGGAACGGCTTCACCCGCCGCAGCACCCGCGATAGCTTGGTGGACAATTCCTAACCCCCTCAATCCTGCTAAGGCGTGTCACCAATTGAGCACCAGAAGTCTTACGTGGTGGGGAGTCCACGCCCTTTTAAAACAAAAAGTGCTAGGGGCTGAAACCCCCATTGTTAAATGCTTTGAGACTTAAATGATGACAGCCCCTAGCCATCGGCATCACCGCGATCGCCATCGGGCACAATCACGGCTTCCATGGCGCCCCCCACAACCCGATGGTCATCGTCCTTCGCTAAAAACTGCCGAGCGGCGATCGCCTTCTCCTGCGTAAAAAATCCCAAGGCGCGAGCCGTACGCCAGCGAACTTGCCACCAGTCGTCGGACACGAAGGGCAGTAGCAGATCTAGCGCCCGGTCTGAAAATTCCGTTTGACTCAGCAGCGTCAGCGCATCAATTCCCGCTTCGGTAACGCTAACGTTATCCCCAGTGATCGCCAGCTCACACACCTCCATCAATGCCGCTGGTTGACGAAATTCCACCAGCGACTCCAAAATGCTGCGCCGTACCAGCCAGTTGTCATCTCGGCGGAAAGCTGCCACCAAATCGGGAATCACCCCCTCGCTGCATCGCCCCAGGGCGCCCGCCGCCTCTGCCCGCACGCTATGGTCGCCGTCGTCCAATAGCTGGAGCAGGGTTTTCACGGTGCGATCGCTGGGATACAGCCCCAGTCCCATGGCAATAAATGAGCGCACCAAAAAATCCCCGTGTCCCATTTGGCCCTCCAACAGGGGGACCGACACCTCCGCTGGATAATCCCGCAGTAGCCGCATGGCCTTAACCCGTGCCGGAGGATCCCCGTCCGTCAACGCCTGCTTAATGTCCTCGAGATTCATAAACTGTCCTTTAAGCGATCGCCAACTTCCTTATCATTTCACAACAGTCCCATGGCGCTCTTGCTCCAATAGGACAGTTGCGACCAGTTCTTAGTAGCTCTGCTCCTTTAATGAGTGACGGCGTTAAAAGTTTCGTAACAATCAGAGAGTCCCCAAAACCCCACCAGATAGAATGACTCGAAACCCCTGTGCCCCCGCTACTCCTAGCGTGGACGCAATACTGTCGGGCTTTGGGCGGTGAAGATTAGCAGCTTGCAAGAATTGAATAACAAGAATTCTTTAGCTATTTAAAGCTGAAAATTAAACCCTAAGTTCCAGTCCTTAAGAAGCGCAATAGGTCCTTGGCGTTGTCAACACCGTCAAGCCTGTGCCCTTGAAGTCTGGAGCCCTGTGACCTAAGTCCGTTTAGTTTTCGCTATTGATCTGTGGAAATTGATGCGTGATCGCCCCATTAAAATCCCCTAAATCCTCTAAGCCGATGATTTTTGGAATTTAATTGATTGCGATCGCCGTTCGTGGAAACAAAACATCATCCTGTCTTTTTGAAACCAAGCGTAATAAAAATGACGCTGCCATTACTCACCTATAACCCGTCTAGTCGCAACCACCGGGTAAATGGCTTTGAGGTTGCGGGGGACGAAACCGCCGCCATCCCTGAATCAGGGGGAATCCTGGACGAAGGGGACATTAACCTCATTATTTCTGCCGCTTACCGCCAAATTTTCAACGAACAGCAGTTCCTGGCCCACAATCGCCAGAAAAATTTGGAATCCCAACTGCGAGCCGGACAAATCTCCGTGCGAGAATTTGTGGAAGGGCTAGCCACTTCCCAAGTTTTTCGAGAACAAAACTACGAGTGCAACAATAACTATCGCTTTGTGCGCTTAGCGGTACAGCGCATCCTCGGGCGTGACGTGTATAGCCAGCGGGAAGAGCTGGCATGGTCCATTGTCCTTGCCACAAAAGGGCTACAGGGCTTTATTCGTGAGCTAGTGACTAGTGACGAATACGAAGCCAATTTTGGGGATTCAATGGTGCCTTTTCAGCGGCGTCGGGTTTTGCCCCAGCGCTTTGAAGGGGAACTCCCCAAAGCACGTATGCCCCGTTACGGCGATGAACATCGCCAGCAGCTTGAGGATTTGGGCTACTTCCAGGATTCCAACGCTCCCACCTACCGCTGGGAATGGCAAAAGCCTCCCTACCCATTGGCGGCTCAGGTGCTGGGAAAAATCATCGTCTTTGGCGGCGTCAGCCTCGTGCTAGGGCTGCTTGTGGCCGTAGTCCTAGGAACCTTTGGGATTATTCAAATTTAGTTTGAATTGATAGGTGACGGTAATAAAACTTAAGGGATTCTCATCAATTCGCTACCTATGATGGGTAAGAAGGACAAATCCTTAGAGCCCGGTTGGCGTGGGCAAGATAAGCATTTGTTTCAGGCTTTTGATGAAAGTTTTGGAGCAGATTTTATCTGGCACCTGCCACAGCGGAAGCGATTAGTTGCTTCAAGTTTGATGGAAATTCAACTTGTTTTGACCTTGGGTTAAAAACTAGTTTATTTGAAAAACTTGAAGGGAGCCTGTTGAGGAACCCTTATATACACAGCACTGATTCGGGAACAGGAAAAAACTTTAGAGTTTAATTTGAAATATGTGGAAGCTTGCTCCTTCAAATTGTTTCAAGTTTCTTGTGACCCTGAAGCTTCAATGTTCGAATCTTGATTAAAGAAAACGCATTTAAGGAGACAGTCCGCATGACTTTTGGTCCTGCATCTCGACTAGGCGTCGCGCGTTTTGAGGAAACGCCCCCTGTCGAACTTCTACCCGGTCGTTCTGAGGAAGAGGTGAATGCCGTTATCGCAGCGGTTTATCGCCAGGTTTTTGGTAACGCCTACTTGATGGAAAGTGAGCGTCCCTATCAATCTGAGACTCAGCTCAAGTCTGGGGATATCAGTGTTCGTGAGTTTGTGCGCCAGGTGGCTAAGTCTGATGCGTATCGGTCTCGCTTTTTTGATACCTGCCCCCGCTATCGCTACACAGAGCTAACCACTAAGCATCTGTTGGGTCGGGCGCCTGACAACTTTGAGGAAACCAAGTATCACAGCGGCATCCTTGATACCGAGGGTTTTGGAGCGGATATCGACGCTTACATTGATAGCGACGAATACCAGGAAAAGTACGGCGAAATGACCGTGCCGTTCTACACCGGCTATAAAACCCAAACCGGTAAGAACATGGTTGGCTTTACTCGCATGTTCAAGATGCTGCGGGGAGCGTCCAGCAGCGACTACAAAGGCAGCATCATAGGGAAGTCTGCTGAAGTGTACAAGTCCTCTATCCAAGGGACTCCTTTGGCAGTGGTGGCTCCCTCTGACGCAACCCCGGGCTGGTCTTTCCAAGACCCTGCGGTTTCTGCTCGTTCTCGCCATGGAGTTGGCGCCAGCGAGGGAGGCAAGGTGTTCCGCGTTGAGGTTACGGCTTACCGTTCAAAGGCGGTTAACCGCGTTTCCAAGTTTCGCCGCAGCAACCAGGTGTATTTGGTGCCCTTAGATCGTCTGTCTGACGAGTACAAGCGCATTCACCGTCAAGGTGGTGTAATTGCTAGCATTACGCCGGTTTCCTAGATTTTTTGTAGCGATCGCCCCCGCTTTTCCTAAGACAGTGTTCCACGATTGCGCATGGAAAAGTTGTTATGGGCAGTCGTGGGCGATCGCTACAAGTATGTTTTAAAAAACCCGTTTTATTAATTGATGCTTTTCCATTTTTCGGAAATGTTTGAGGTTGGTTGTTTCGCCCCTAAAGCGGTGCTAGCGATTCCTTTAAACCGGAAAAATGGTAAGTGCCGCATGCATCTTTCAAATAACAGTAAAAACGTTAATTTTTCTGTCTAGAGCAGTGGAAAAGTGTCTTCTGGTTTCAGATTTTAATTAATCCAATTTTCACTCGGAATATTTTTAATGGTTAGTACCCTACCAGTGGCAGAACTGCGCGTCGGTGCCTCACCGGATGATGTCAGTCAAATTATTCGCGCTGTCTATCGGCAAGTGCTAGGCAATGCCTACGTTATGGACAGCGAGCGCCTTGTTTCTGCTGAGTCAATGCTGGCTGATGGCAGCCTTTCGGTGCGTGAATTTGTTCGTGTCATTGCCAAATCTGAGCTTTATTACAATCGCTTCTTTGGTTCCACCTCCTCTTACCGATCTGTGGAGTTGAACTTTAAGCATCTGTTGGGGCGGGCTCCCTTGGATCAAACGGAAATCTCCCAGCACGTTCAAACCTATACCAACGAAGGGTTTGAGGCGGATATCGATTCCTACATTGATAGTGATGAGTACCAAGAAGCGTTCGGCGAAAACACCGTGCCCTTCTTCCGGGGTACCTCCAGTCAGGTGGGGCAAAAGCAAGTGGGCTACAACCGCATGTCGGCTTTGGTTCGCGGTATGGCGGAGACCAGCTCTGCGGTGAAGGACTCCAACTTGTACTCCGTTGCCAACAACAGTTCCAACGAGATTAAGCCCCCCAGCTCACGGGGTACCGGCGCCGCTGATGCCGCTGGAAAGCGCTTTAAAATCGTTGTGTCTGGTCAAACCTTTGGTGCCCGTCGTCGCCTTGCTAGCACCACCTATATTGTTGATGGCGACAATATGACCCCTCAGATCAAGCGGATCAATAAGACTAGCGGTCGCATCGTTAGCATTACCGAAATCAACTAACTTTTACGAACCTGTCAGTGTGTTCGAGGATCTTTGATCCACCTGCACACTGGCAGTTTTTTTGTCGGCGTCTCAGGGGCAGAGAATGCTGCTTGAAAATCAGTTCTTCTACTTCCAAAGCGCATTCTAGGACTGCGACGCTGCGTATATGTTTTCAAAACGTTTTTAGGAGAAAAGCTATGTCCCTATGGATTGAATCATCGGATCCGGTGGAGTTGCGTCCCAACTTTACTGAGGATGATTTGCAGAATGTGATCCGTTCTGTGTACCGCCAGGTGCTAGGTAACGGTCACTTGATGGAGTCGGAGCGCTTGGACAGTGCTGAGTCTCTGTTGCGCAATGGCGATATTACCGTGCGCCAGTTTGTTAGTGCTGTGGGCAGCTCGGATTTATATCGCCGACTATTCTTTGAGTCTTCCTCTCAATATCGGTTTATCGAGCTCAACATCAAGCATTTTCTTGGGCGTGCCCCTCGGGATCAGGCTGAGATTTCTGAGCACGTGGCAATCTACAACGAAGGTGGCTACGACTCCGAAATCGCATCTTATGTGGACAGCGACGAGTATATGTCCAGCTTTGGGGAAAATACTGTGCCTTACATTCGTGCGGCGCAAACCCAAGCGGGCTCCAAGAACGTTGACTTCAACCGTGTGTTTGCCGTAAGCCGCGGCAATTCCGCCAATGATGTGAGCGGCAAGTCTAAGCTGGTGACCGATTTGGCTGCTAATTTGCCCACTAAGATTACTGCCACCACTGGTAGCGCTGGAACCTTAGCGAATACGGGTAAGCGTTTCCGCATCAAGGTCTCTAAAGGGGGCGTAACCCCTGTTTCCCGCTTGAGCAGTCGCACCTATGAGGTGAACTATCAACAGCTGTCTCAGCGGATTCAAAGCTTGCAGCGAGCTGGCGCAACGATTGTCAGCATTAGCGAAGCCTAGTCTAAGTGCCTGGGGTGAGTGAATTTGGCTTGGGAAACTTTGCCTCAGGAACTTGGCTTAGGCGGGGGCAGGAATAGTGAAGCGTGTTCTTTAATTTCCTTTAATCAGGACTATGCTTTCTAACCCTGTCCTCTCCGTAGACGGCTTGGATCGAGTGAAAACCTTTACCTAGGTGCAAAACATGTCTGGAATGTTGGCAACGGGACAAGTGGCAACGGGTGATTATGGCAGCCGAACGGTGACGATTTCCGTTTCTGGCTTTTGCAATCAGTCCATTTCCAAAACTGGAAATTATAAGGTGCGTGTTCCTTACGGGCGCATGGCGCAGGCGATGCAAAATATTTCTCGCATGGGTGGGAAAATTGAAGGGGTAAATGTGGCTGGCGTTGAGGCTGCTGAAGCTTCTGCGTCTGAGGCGCCTGACCCTGAGTAGCGTTTGATTTTGGTTGAAGGGTATAGAACTGAGCTTTGATGGAAACGAATATAAGGATGGATATTCAGACGTTTGTGGCTCAGTCCATTGGGCGGTGGCGATCGCAGCGAAGCGGTCATAACTTGGCGTTTCAGCATTTTGAGGAGGTGCGATCAGTGGTGGATATTGCTGCCCGTGCCGCCGATGATGCTGACGTGATTGAGCTGTGTAAGAACAATGGCGTTGATCCGGCGTTAGCCACCAGCCCGTTTTTTATGAAGTGGGATGCGGAATCGGACTGGGATGAGGATGAGAAAACTACTGGTAGCTGTTTGCTGGTGCCGGTGCCGGATTTAAAGAATACAAGTCGAGGACAGTTACTCCGTTCCCAGGGCTATGCAGAGAAAATGCCGGCGGTGGGAGAGTATCGGTTTACGGAAGAGGGGATGTTTGTGTTGGTGACCCCCTACGAGCAAGCGGCGGCGGAAGAGCGGATTTGGTTTGCCACTCAGAATTTACGGCTACGGGTATCCAATATTTTGACTAGCAGTGGCACAGGGGTGTTGACCACTTCTTTTGCTTCGGAAGTGCGATCGCTGAGCCAATAGCGTTATCTAGCTGGGCCCCATGGAATGGACTTCAGAAGATTGTTTCATTGACCACTAAATATGGGCTAACTGGATAACGCTTTTGTTGTATTTGGCGCGTGGGAGGCGGAAAAAATATCTTTTCGTTACGATTTCGTCCAAACCCCACACAAGGATTAAAGAATCTTAAAGAGGGCTGCGCAAATGCAGTCAGTGAAAGATTTTCGGCGATTTGGAATAGTAAGTGTAGGTTATGAGTGATTCTTCTTCGCCAATGGCTACGTTGGTTGATTTGGCTAGACAAATGGCCGGTGATTTTAGCAACCAAAAGCAGTCCTTTGACGACCCCAAGACTTTTGCTCACATTCGTATTTTCTTCCGACCGCTGCCCTTTGGTTTCTTCAATGCGGTGGGATTTTATTCTGAACAAACCTATGACTACGACCTGTGGACTCCCTACCGTCAGGGGGTTCACAAGCTAGTCGCCCGAGACGATGGCAGCGTGTTTATTGAGAACTACGGGCTGGACGACCCGGTGATGTACGCGGGGGCGTCGCGCAATGCAGACATTATGGGCTCTATTACCCGCGATTGTTTGGTGCCTCGCTGTGGCTGTGCCATGGTGTTCCGCAAGCAGGGCGATCGCTTTATTGGCGAGGTGGAACCGGGGCGAAAATGTTTGATTCCCCGCAACGGGAAAACCACTTATTTGGTCAGTGAGGTGGAGCTGACAGAAACCTCCTGGGTAAGTCGCGATCGCGGCTTTGACGTGGACACCGACGAACACATTTGGGGGTCAGCGGCGGGACCATTGAAATTCGAAAAAAGGGAAAGTTTCGCCCACGAAGTTCCATCCCTTGAGGAACTATTGACCCCAGCAGCGAGGTAGGAATGCCGTGCTGCCTCCCGCTGCCGAGAAAAAGCTGCGAGCCTGGATTCGCAGTCGCCACTTAATTTGCTCCGGTAATTTTTACCTGTTCCACACGGTGGAAAATTCTGCTGTGGATCGTTACGTGGATTGTGTGGAATGTTTGGGGGGAACGGTTATTTCCGTAAGTCCCATTCGAAAAATTTGGATGGGAACCCATCGCAAAGTGGTTCTGTATCAAGTGAAAGCAAGCCTAAATACGCCCACCCACACCTTGAAACAATATTGGCTAGACAAAGGTAGCTTTTACTCCCGGTTTGATGAGCGAGGGTAATGGCATGGTTGCGGCTTGAAATGCTTCTTTCGCTAGGGCATGTGATCAATCGTTTCGTCAACTAAGTGCCATAAGCCTTACACGGTGGGGAGTACGCTCCCTTTTTTATCTAGAGCTGAAACCGTTACGCTCAGAGGCTTTGGGCTTTAAATGATGACAGCCAAATGATGACAGCCCCTAGATTTTTCAAAATGCTTCGGCGCTTAAGAGATGGCAGCCAGCCCCTAATAGCTCACCAAGGTTTTTACGGGCACGTTGGGAAGTTGCGATCGCCCCCCCAAGTCCACTAGCTCAATCAAAACACTAAATCCAGCTAATGTTGCTCCTGCCTTGGTCACTAACTGAGCCGCTGCTGCTGCGGTGCCTCCCGTGGCAATCAAATCATCGACGATGACGGCTTTCGCACCCGCCTCAAAGGCATCTTGGTGCACTTCCAAGGTGTCGGTGCCGTATTCCAGAGCGTAATCCACTGTGTAGGTGGCGGCAGGGAGTTTGCCTGGTTTGCGGATGGGCACAAAGCCAACGCCAAGCTGCTGGGCGATCGCCGGTCCAAAAATAAACCCTCGCGACTCGATTCCCACAATGACGTCCGCTTCCAGAATTTGGCAGTGGTAGGTCATTCCGGCGATCGCCCCGTGTAACGCCGCTGGATTTTGCAATAGGGTTGTAATGTCCCGGAAAAGGATGCCCGGCTTGGGAAAATCTGGAATAGAGCGAATCGTTGATTGCAAATCCATGGACAGGGGCTTAAACTCGGCTGAGGTTGCTACACCAACGTAGAGTATCCTGACTCGTTTTTTGGGTATTGTTAACGCGGTTTCTACGGTCGGTTAGCTTTTGTTTCTAAGTGCTTTTTGCAGCACGATTCATGAAACAACTGCACCAACAGCCGGGAAAACCTTCGCCAAATGTCGCAATTTTGTCGTAACCATAGAGAAGTCAGGGAATACTGGGGTTGAACCCTTAATACTATGAGCGTTATGTCCGCAGATTTGCCCTCTTCGCCGTCGGCTGAGGCAGAGTCGCCCGCATCAGTAATGTTAGACCGCTTGGAAACGCCGTCGCTATCTCGTCCAGAGTGTCCCCGACGGGTGGCTCGACAGATTGATTTGCTGTTGTTAGCGATCGAGGCGCTGGATTTAGGGGGGGCAGAGGCCATTGTGCGATCAGCCAAGGAGCTGAATTTAGAATCAGTGGTGCACGGGCGCGTCCATTTGTGGCGGCTGCGCACCACAAACGCTCAGCGGGATGCCCATCAGCGACGACCCTTAAGCTTAGAAGAGGGAAAAGCGCTGGTGCTGATTATTTCCTTTTTGGCAAGGCAGTTGACGGTGTTGGTGCGCCAGTTGGTGATGGGGCGAGACCAGTTGCGATCGCGCGGTTTGCCGTTGAACCATCATTTTCGTCTGGCGGATTATCTAGAACGGTTCCGAGCTCATTTTCGCGCGCGGATGAACCTCAATCGAGCGGCGGTGGCGGCGTACAATACTGACGAAAAACTGGATGCTTTGGCGTTGGAGTTGCTGGAGTGTTTACTGTTTTGTACCGGCACCGCTGGCGATCAGCGCTTATGGACCGGGTTGTTTGATGGAGAAGTGGCTTGAATATTAGACGCCAGTACAGTTTGCCAAGCTGCATTTTGACGTTGGATGGGCTGGATACCACCGGAGAAACCGGGGCAAGCCGTCCCTGTTTGTCGGTGCTGCTTCAGGCAAAGTGCCAGTTTCCGATGATGGGGAAAGGTTTTGAGTGTGATCGCGATTTCTTTGAGCTGTTTGCTCGATCCTTAAGCCTTTACGGTCAGCAGGTGATTAGTGGCGTGCGATCGCCCCAGCTATCTGACGCTCCCGATTTATTGGGCACAGACGAGCCGGACGAGCTGGAAGATGAATTGGAAGACGAGCCCAGCGGTGGGGGCACTGCTGTGGCTACGGCAGCAGAAAAGCCGGCGATTGATGTGGCGGCGGGACCGATGCAGATTTATCCCCTAGGGCGATCGCAACATCGTTTGTGGATTCAGCCGCCTCCAGTGACGGAGGGGGGAGAGGCACCGCCGCCGCTGGATTTGGAGCTTAGTACCCTCCAACTTTTTGATGTGGTGGAGGTTGTGGATCAGTTCTATGCGGACACGCGCACCTTGCCCGACGTAATGCTTGGCTTGGCGTCGGTGTCTCGGCGGGACCTGCCTAGTCGCAGCTCCATGGCGGATCGGGTGTGGCCGGCAGTCCTGGGGACGTCCACGTTGGCGGCGGCGGCGGGGGTGATGTTCCTGCTGCCCTTCCCAGAGACGGTGGAGCGTCCCGAAGATCGGGTGCTGACCCCTGACGAGGTGGACCAGCTAAATCAGCCTGCCCTAACGGTGCCCGGCTACGGCGATCAGCAACCTCCTCAGGCAAACCCCGAGCCGACGATTACGCCCCTGGAAGCCCCCGCTGGCGATCGCCCAGACGCCGAAGAGTCCGATACTAATAATTCTGATGACTCCTCCGATGGAGAAAGCGGCTCAGGCGACTCCGACCAGTCCTCTGTCCCTCAGCGAACCACTCCCGTTGCTCAGAGATCAGCGAACTCCCCCATAGAACAGCCCACTGAAGCCGCACCAATATCTGGCGAGGCAAAAATCTACGACCCAGAGGTCCTTAGCCAGCTGAATGTAATTTTGCGCCAGTCCATTAATGCGGCGTGGAGCGATCGCGAGGCGGTGCAGGAAGATTTGGAATTTCGAGTGGGGGTTGCCGCCGATGGCAAAGTGGTGGGCTACCGACCGGTGAATCAACCGGCTAAAGAATTTCGCAGCGATCGCTTACCCCTACGTAAGATCCTCTTTAACCCGGTGCAGCCCAGGGGGAATGGGCCGAAGCAAGATGAACCTCTCGCCCTGTTTAAGGTGGTGTTGACGGACGAAGGGCAAACCCAAGTGAGTCCCTTGTTAGGGAGTGACGGTCAACCCGTATTCCATCCGCCGTTGCCGTCTCAATCCTCTGGCAGCCAAGCTGGAGAGTAGCCTATGTACCTACTGATTCCGGCAGCGGGGTCCGGGAAGCGCATGGGTGGCGATCGCAACAAGCTATTGCTTTCCCTGCTAGACCAGCCGATTTTATGGTGGACCCTGAAAGCGGCGATCGCCTCAGACGCCATTGAATGGATTGGTATTATTTGCCAGCCTATTGACCGTCCTGACTTTGAGGGGATTGTGGCTGCATTGAAGGCACCCAAGCCGGTGGTGTTTATCCAAGGGGGTGATACGCGCCAGGAGTCGGTGTATAACGGCTTGCAACGGCTGCCGGAGGGAGCGCAGCGGGTGTTAATTCACGACGGTGCCCGATGTTTGGCCACAGCAGAGTTATTTGACCGCTGTGCATCGGTGCTCCAAGGGTGCGCTGGATTAATTGCGGCGGTGCCGGTGAAGGACACCATAAAAGTGGTGGAAGACTTTGATAAAAACGGGAGCGATCGCCCAGAAGTGGCCTCAACGCCAGACCGGTCCAAGCTATGGGCGGCTCAAACGCCCCAGGGATTTGAGGTGGCGACCCTGAAGGATGCCCATAGTCGTGGGGTGCGGGAAAAATGGGCGGTGACGGACGATGCGGCGCTGTTTGAAAAGTGCGGGCTGTCGGTACGCATTGTGGAAGGGGAGGAGACCAACTTGAAGGTAACCACGCCCCAGGATTTGGCGATCGCTGAATTTATTCTGCGCCAGCGCCACCCGCAAAGTTAGGAGTAATTTAAATCTCATTTTCGAGCGAAAAAGAGCCGTGATACACTAAAGAGCCGCCGAGAGACCAAGTGTTTCCAGGCGATTATTTTTTGCGTATTTTCGTACAGTCGTTTTTTCTCATGCCCCTACAACAGGACGTCAAGCAACAGGTTATCAACGAGTACCAGGTTCACGGCACTGACACCGGATCCACTGAGGTGCAAATTGCCATGTTAACCGCTCGGGTGAAGCAGCTTAGCGAACACCTAAAAACCAACAAAAAGGACCACTCTTCCCGCCGTGGTTTGCTAAAAGTTATTGGACGCCGTAAGCGCCTAATGGCTTACCTACAGAGCAAGGACCGCACCAAGTATCAAGAGCTCATCAAAAAGCTCGGCATCCGTGGTTAATCGGACGCGTCATCTCGGAGACTTAATCCTAGGAGAGAAACGTGGCTGAGGATTCTTCCCAATCAAAGGGGTTTAAAGGTGGCGATCGCCTCCCCTTTGAACCGAATAAGTCGGGCAAGGCAAAAAAAGCGAAAGCCAAGGCAAAGTCACAGAAATCTGGCACTGCCAAGGACAAAGCTGAGTCTAAAAAGCCCATTCCTCGAAAGCTAAATCCGATTACCACCTTCAAAAAGAAGGATAAGGACGATAAGTCGGATGCTAAGGGGAGAACTAAAAAGGCTGGGTTCAAAGGAGACGGGAAGCGGGGTCGCACCTACACCCGCGAAGAAATGGCTATTCCCAAGGTGGTTAGCGATCGCATGTTAAAGCGAATGCTAGTTTTCTCGGGAGTACCCACCGCCATTGGTTTTGGGAGTTTTATTGCAGGCTACTTTATCAACGTCAACACTGATATCGAGCTACCTAACGTCGTTGTGTTGCTGACGAGTTTGGGCGGTTTGGGGCTAGGTGTAATTGGCTTGAGCTATGGTTTGCTATCCACTTCCTGGGATGAAAACGATAAGGGCAGTGCCCTTGGGGTTTCCGAGGCGAAAGTGAATTTTGGTCGTTTGGCTGATGCGTGGAAGGCATCGCGATCGCAAGGGGGATCTTGACGGTTTTCCGTGCCCTGGGCACATATCAAAACAAAGTTCCTACGTTAGGCTGAATCTAACGTTTGAAATCTTAACAGTGAACTTGATGCACAGGTTCCAGGTGGAGTGATCGGGCGATCACTCCATTTTTATTGGCTTGCAAAATTGGCTTGCAAAGTGGCGAGCGAGAGCCTTAGTCATTCTATTGATTGGAGATTTCATACGGTGTTCAGCGTCCAAAAACGGAGGAACCCTCATGATTATTGTGATGCGCAGCGGTGCACCCGCTGAGGAAATTAGCCGCATTTCAAAAGAAGTGGAAGCAGACGGCTTAGAAGCAGAAAAAATTATTGGTGAACATAAGGTGGTAATCGGACTGGTGGGGGACACCGCCAGCCTTGACCCGGCGCAGTTTAAGGATATTAGCCCCTGGATTGAGCAGGTGCTGCGAGTGGAAAAGCCCTTTAAGCGGGTCAGTCGCGACTATCGCCACGGTGAAGCCAGCACGGTAGAAATTCCCACGGGCAATGGCGTCATATCTGTTGGTGAAAATCATCCCGTGGCTGTGGTGGCTGGTCCCTGCTCCGTGGAAAATGAAGGGATGATTGTGGAAATTGCCCAGCGGGTCAAGGCGGCAGGGGCAAAATTCCTGCGAGGCGGTGCCTATAAACCGCGCACGTCTCCCTATGCGTTCCAGGGACATGGCGAAAGTGGACTAGACCTGTTGGCCGCGGCGCGGGACGCCACTGGACTTGGGATTATCACCGAAGTGATGGATACGGCAGACGTGGAAAAAATTGGCGCGGTTGCCGACGTGCTTCAGGTGGGAGCGCGCAATATGCAAAACTTTGCCCTGCTAAAAAAGGTGGGCGCTCAAGATAAGCCCGTGCTGCTAAAGCGAGGCATGTCCGCCACCATCGATGAATGGTTAATGGCTGCGGAGTACATCCTGGCAGCGGGCAACTCCAACGTAATTCTCTGTGAGCGTGGGCTGCGCACCTTTGACCGGCAGTACACCCGCAACTTGCTGGATCTCAGCGCGGTGCCCGTGTTGCGTACCCTTACCCACCTGCCGATTATGGTAGACCCGAGCCACGGTACTGGCTGGTCCCAGTTTGTGCCTACCCTTGCGAAAGGGGCGATCGCCGTAGGCACCGACTCGCTGATGATTGAGGTACACAACAACCCAGCAAAAGCCATGTCCGACGGACCCCAATCCCTAACCCCCGACCAGTTCGACGCCCTGATGGCGGACCTTGCCCCCATTGGCACAGCGGTGGGGCGCTGGGAAAAGGCTACAGCGGCGGTGGGCTAGTTAAGTAGGCGGCGAGCAATTTGGCGCAGTGGGTGATCGCCCCCAAATGAGCCACCTCATAGCCGTGGGTATTTTCTGTGGGAAAGCCGATACAGGCCGCCCGCGGTACCGCGCCAAATTTCATGGCGATCGACCCGTCGCTACCAAAACCGCTCAAGATCGCAGTCTGCACCGGAACATGGGCCGACTTTGCCGCCGCCAGTAGAGACCGGTTAATCTCCTCGTCGTAAATGCCGTAGCCATCCTGGGATAAAATCACCGGCTTCGGACCATCCTCCACGGGATACTCCGGCGATAGGGGACAAATTTCCAGCGCCAGCAGCGCCCCCAGCCGGTGCTGATTGGCAAAATACATCGCTCCCAGCGCCCCCACCTCTTCCTTCGCCGACGCCACCAAATACACGTCCGTCCAAGGCGCGGTCACGGTTTCCGCCAACGCTAGCAGAATCGCCAATGCTGCCTTATCGTCCAGGGCATAGCTGGCAATATAGTTGGGGCTCAGGCGAAACGGCGCTTTGCGATGTTTTCCCACCACAGCGCGGGTTCCCGGTCGTACCCCAGCGGCGGTTAGTTCTTCCGGCGATCGCTTCGTTTCCACCCACGCCGTTTCCCAGGTCACCGCTGTCGTATCCTGAAACACCTTTTGGGGAGATTCCGGGGACACATGTCGAGAGCCAAAGCTTAAAATCCCCGACACCGTTTTATGGTCCCCCAGCAAATCCACTACCCCTTCCCCATACACCCACGGAAAGCTGCCTCCCAACTTGCGCAGGGAAACCCGACCGTTGTCTTCCACCCACTTGGCGATCGCCCCAATTTCGTCCTTATGGGCAGTAATGGCAATGGGAAGGGCTTCCTCGCGGTGATGGTCGGGGGACGCCGGAATTTTGACGTAAATATTGCCCGCCCAGTCCTGCTCCACCTCGTGTCCCAAACTGGCGAGGCGGCTCCGCAGCACCCCATCAATTTCCCCCTCCAAACCGCTGGGGGAATGGCACATAACCAGCTCTCGAATCAGCTCAAACCACCGGTCAAAATCCCAAATATCTCCTGTCTCTCCCTGCAACGCTGAGGTCATGGCTTGTCCTGGCTACTCGCCAATCGTTTACGCCGCCTGAGCTAACACAGGCTCCACCGCCGCCGCCGGCCCCACCAAGGATACATAGGGCGCAGCCAGATACGTTTGAGCCACCCGCTGCACGTCGTCAATGGTGACTTGGTTGATGATCTGCTGAAATTCCTGGTCAAAGCCAACGCCCAGCCCCAGCACGTCATACCAGCCATAGAGCTGAGCCAACTGGGAATTGGTTTGTTTACCTAAGGCATACTGACCCAATAGCTTATTTTTCGACACCTGTAGCGCTTCTGCCGTCAACGGTTCCGCCGCCAGTCGATCCACTTCCGCGCGTAATCCGTCTAGGGCGATCGCCGTATTGTCTGGCGCGGTGCCAATATAGGCGCCAAACATGGACTGTTCCAGGCGAGTAGGATAAAACGCCGACACGTCGTAGGCTAGCCCTCGCTTTTCTCGCAGTTCCACAAATAAACGGCTAGATAACCCATTCCCCAGGTAGGTGCTCGCTAACTTCAGCGCTCCGTAATCCCGTAAATACTGACTGTGGTTATCGGTGCCACTGTCAGTTTCCAACGCCGCCGTTAAGTAGCCCAAAATAATAATGGACTGTTGGGTTTCCTGGGACACCATCGTGGGATGGGGCTCAGTGGCGATCGCTGGCAATATCGGATTCGCGATATACCCTTCCGGCGCGGCCCAGTCGCCTAACACTGACTCGATACGAGCGATCGCCTCTTCGGCAGGCAAACATCCAGACACAGACACCACCGCATTATCGGGACGGAAAAACGCTCGATGGAAAGCGTGTAAATCCTCCGACGTTAATGCCTCTAAGGTTTCTTCCGTCCCCAAGGTGGAGCGACCGTAGGGATGGGTATCGCCGTAGGTAATTTCCTGTAGCTTTTGGAATGCCAGGGAAAAGGGCTGTTCCCGCTGGGACCGGATCGCTTGGATGGTGGATTTGCGCTCTAGGTCGATTTGTGACGGTAGAAAAGAGGGCGATCGCAAAACCTCCCCCGCCAGCTCTAAGATTCCGTCAAAATCCTGGCGCACCGTTTTTAGGCTCACCAAAAAATAGTCAGTGCTGGCATCGGCTCCCAGCGAAGCCCCCACGGATTCTACCTGCTCCGCAATTTCCAACGACGATAGCCGTTGTGTTCCCTTGGTTAGAGTCGCTGCACACAGGTGGGCAACCCCCGCCTGAGCTTGGGATTCTCGCAAACCGCCAGCTCGCACAAAAATCCGCGCCGCCACAATTTCCGCCGCCGGATTTTCAATGGCTATAACCGTTAAACCGTTAGACAGGATACGGCGCTGCAAAACCGGCGACTGGGGCAATTGGGTCACGGCAAACTCTCAACAAATTGGTGAAGATGCGGATGCGCCAAAAGGCAGATTGCCCTAATCGACGCAACGTGGAGTGTAACTTTAAGTCCGCTTCGGCAACGCCCAGGGACTTCGAAGATTATTTAGATGTCTCCCCACCGCGAGCAAAACTAGAAAGCGCCGTTACGATCGCCCCCACAATATCTTCTTCAGACTTACTTTGGTCACGCACCTCCGCTTCGATGCGCTTTACCTCTGTCGCGGGCAACCCCAACAGTGCCACCAGCTTGGAGTAAGCCTTCGACTCGTCCTCATTCACCATGGACTCATTGGGAGACAGGGAGCTAGAAGCAATGACCTCGTAGCCCAGGCGCAACACAAGCTCTTGCTCTGCCGGATCCGTCACCTGAGGCACCAGCTCTTCCAGAGGAATATTTTGCACCAAATACTCCCGCAGATCTTTTTGCAGGGTTGAGCGGTGGGCATCATTTTTCGCGAATACCGCACTCAGCTTTTTCAACATGACCTCCACTTCCTCTTCCGCCAAGTTGCCGTCGGCCCAAGCCATGGCAGCAGCAATGCGAAGCAGGGTCATTTGGCGCGGGGCGATCGCCGGTGGGGGCGGCGGTGACAGCGGCATAGACATAATTTCTATCCCAGTAAAGAAACGTGCTCTACCGCAACCTAACAGATGGAAATTTTCGCCACCACGGTTTATAAAGCCCAGTGATGAAACGTTGTAAAACTTGCAAATTCAGCTTGCTTCCCGAGGTGATTTCCTGGCGCATCTGAACTTGATTTCTGAACTTGATTTTGGAACGGAGAGAGAGGGATTCGAACCCTCGTCAAGGTTGCCCCTGAACAGCATTTCCAGTGCTGCGCCTTCAACCACTCGGCCACCTCTCCTGGAGGGAGAACAATCAAAATATATCCGTGGAATTTTGCTCACACTGACGGCTTTGAAAGCTCTGCTCGGACATTGATAATAGCAGGGGCTGGTCAGCGTGGAAAGGGGTTTGGGGATTTTCTCGGAACCCTCGTCAAAAATCATGAAGTCCTGCGCCATTGGGCTTATAAACTCCAGCTTACTTTTCCAGCCCCATAGTGCCTTTATCGCAGTGGGACAGCCGTGGGGCGTCTGACTGCAATGGATGTGTTTTAACGCTGTTGGATCGATTGAATCGATCTCTGAGAATTTCGTGCGGCGGCAATTTGAAAACAGACTGCTCTGAAACAGACTGCTCTGAAACAGGTGGCTCTAAAACAGAAACAGGTTGCTCTGAAACAGGGGGATCTAAGCCTGTGCCATAGGTCTGTGTCGTCAAAATATTTCTGAGTGTTGCTTTATGGCACTTCCTTGAGAAGGGTGCCGCCAGAACGTTAAGATCGACCACATTAAGATTTAGAACATTAAAATCTAAATTACTTGAAATAATTGTGATTTAGTTCGCAAGTCTCAAATTACCCGCTCGCCTTTTTGGTTCTTTCCGTTTTCCCTGACGTTTAAAAACACCCAAAATACCCGAGCTAACGGGCTTTACCGATGGATAAAAACCAGTTTAATTTTGACCCGAATCGCACCCACACGGTCAAGATCAAGCACCGCCAATCGAAGGAGACTTACACAGTTTCTGTGCCGGAAGATCGCTACATTTTGCACACGGCAGAGAATCAAGGGGCAAAGCTACCCTTCGCTTGCCGCAATGGTGCTTGCACAAGCTGTGCCGTTCGGGTTTTGTCGGGGAACTTGGAGCAGCCGGAAGCCATGGGGTTGTCGCCGGATTTGCGCAAAAAAGGCTATGCGTTGTTGTGTGTAAGCCATGCTTGTTCAGATCTGGAAGTGGAAACTCAGGATGAGGATGAGGTTTATGAATTGCAGTTTGGTCGCTACTTTGGCCGCGGTAAGGTGACCTTTGGTATCCCCATTGAGGATGAATAGCCGATCTCAGTAGATTGGGTTCGGTGTTGGTAGCGGGCGGTCGAGGGTGTGAATTGCAAACGTGAACCGTGAATGTAAAAGATATGCGTGGTTTGGCGATCGCGGTCCTAGTAACTGGCTTGATCGCCTGTGAATCGGCTCAGGAGGAGCGATCGCCCCAAGCCCAGGTGAGCCAGGTGATTGATGGTAATACGCTGGAGGTACAGCGGCTGGATCGCCCGGGCGCAGTTCCTGAAACAGTGCGCATGCTGGGGATTGATGCCCCTAGGTTGGAACAGGATCCCTGGGGACCGGAATCCCGTCGGGTTTTGGGGCAGTTGCTAGTGGGGCAGGAGGTTCGTCTGGAATTTGCCAACCCGCCTCGCGATCGCTATAACCGTCTGCTAGCCTATGTTTGGCAAGGAGATCGGTTAATTAATGAAGCCCTGGTTCAGGACGGTTTAGCCCTAGTTAGCCAGCAGGCTAACGGGTCACCCTACGAACAAAAGTTACGTCACGCTCAGGGAGAAGCTCGCACATTGCAGCGCGGTATTTGGAATCCGTCTCAGCCGATGCGCACTGCCCCTGATCAGTTTCGTTTAAACAGTGTTCCATAGCGTCCGCTCTGTCCATCCACTTTTAAATCTTCTATGACTTCCTCTACGTCCCCCGAGCAGCTTCAACAATTGCTGGATATTGCCTCAGAAGCTGCCCTCGATGGTGGTGCGGTGCTGTCGTCCTATTGGGGCAAGCTGGCGGGTCAGGTGGAGGAAAAAGGGCGCTCCGGGGATTTGGTGACCGTTGCAGATCGCAGCGCTGAAGAAGCGGTAATTCAGGTGCTGGGGCGTCACTGTCCCGATATTGGGATTGTGGCAGAGGAGTCGGGGCTGTTGGGGAATCAAGATGGGGATTTGGTGTGGGCGATCGACCCCCTTGACGGCACCACAAATTTTGCTCACCAATATCCCTTCTCCGCCGTATCCATTGGATTACTGTGGCGGGACGAGCCGGTGCTGGGAGTGGTGTATGACCCGTTCCACAAGGATTTATTTCGGGCGGCGAAGGGGCTGGGGGCGACGCGTAATCGTCAGTCTATCCAAGTTTCCTCAACGCCTACCTTGGCAAAAAGCTTATTAGTGACTGGGTTTGCCTACGATCGCCGGGAAACCACTGACAATAATTACGCTGAATTTTGCTACCTAACCCATATGACCCAGGGGGTGCGGCGGGGCGGATCCGCATCGATGGATTTGGCTTATGTGGCGTGCGGTCGCTTGGATGGATATTGGGAGCGGGGGTTGTCGGTGTGGGATATTGCGGCGGGTATTGTTCTGGTGCAAGAGGCGGGAGGCAACGTGACAGCCTACGACGGTGGTCCCGTGGACGTTAGCTCGGGACGTTTGCTGGCCACCAACGGTCATCTCCACGAGCCTTTGCAAGATGCCCTTGCCCATGTGCCGCCGTTGGACACCTGGGCAAAGGATCCCAGCACTTGGCCCAAGCTGGATGCTTAATGCCTAAATTCCCGCGCCGTCTAGGTATTCGGTGATGGCCCGATCGCGAATTTCGCAGGCAGGGGATGGTTTTTCGGATAATTCTGACAAATCCATATGGTCAGCAATTTCCGCAACGGCAGTGGCGATCGCCCGCTCGGGCACCTCTTCCGCAGAATTTAATAGGGCTTCAAAGGCTGCCGCTTTTTCATCGCATAATTCTAGTCGCTGAGCTGCCTGGGACAGTAACTCTCGCTCCGACTTGCGATCCTCTTCCAGGGTCGTCAGCTTATTTTCCAGAGCCTCAATGCGATCTAACAGCGCCCGAATCACTCGCGCTTCCGAATCGGGCAGCTTGTTGTGATCCAGGGGACTGACCCGAGCGCCGGACTGATACACCACTCGACCGGGCACCCCCACCACCGTGCAGTGGGACGGCACACTTTTCAACACCACCGATCCGGCACCAATGCGCACGTCGCTGCCGATTTCAATATTTCCCAGCACCTTGGCACCAGCACCCACCACAACGCCGTCTCCCAGGGTGGGGTGGCGCTTGCCAGATTCTTTGCCGGTGCCCCCCAAGGTTACTCCTTGGTAAATTAAGCAATCGTTCCCTAAGATTGCCGTTTCGCCGATAACTACCCCCATGCCGTGGTCAATAAACAGCCCCGAGCCAATGGTTGCGCCGGGGTGGATTTCGATGCCGGTGAAGAAGCGGGCAAGGTGGGAAATAAACCGGGGGATAAACGGTAGCCTCAGATGATACAGGGCGTGGGCGATGCGGTGAAGGGCGATCGCCTGGAGCCCGGGATAGCACAGCAGCACTTCGAGCCAGTTCCGGGCAGCGGGGTCACGGTCAAAGATATTGGTGAAGTCTGCTTTTAAGGTGTTAAACACGGTGCTATCTTGTCAAAAATTTGATTGGGAAGGCGCGCTGAAATTAACGAGGAACGCTAAAGGGAAGGGCGAGGTAGTGGGTTTGAGGGCGAACCCCCTAAACCGCTTATATGGTAGTCCCCTGTGAGAATTTAACCAGAGCCGGAAGACCGAATGGTTATCGTCCTGTGAATTGATCAAAATTGAAACGGTGGGTGCTGCAATTCCCCAATGGTCCCACTGTGGGGCCCGGAGAGGGGCGATCCTATAGGTGAGGATATTGCTACCTGGGGAGCAGGCGTGTACTTGGAGCATGGCATCACTGCGCTTCTGAAGATTTATCTGTAGGGAATACTCGGCTTTTTAAGATAAAAAACGCTAAACAAAAAACATTAGGGGCTAAAACCCTGACGGATATTGACTGGGAGATTTAATTGATGGGAGCCCCTGACCTAAGCCGGATTGTGCCGCCAAGTGTCGTATCATCGCGGGGGCATTACAAAACGCAGCTAGCTAAGCCAGGAGCCAACCGTGCAGGTGGAATTTCGTGAGTTCAATCCTTTTAACGTGTGGTTTTGGTTGGAGTTTGAAACGGTGTTGGCTCCGTTGGAAACGCAGTATATAGAAGAGGTGTTTGATTCCTGGTTTTATCTGGGCAAGCTGGGGGGCTTTAATGCGGAAAATATGCAGGCGCAGGAGGTGGGGCTGGAAATTAGCTATATGTCCTACAGCGAATCCCAGGATGGGGAGGCGTTGCCTGCTCTGATGCACAATATGGGGGATCTCGAGTTTGAGGGAACTCGGGCACGGGTGTGGTTCGATATGGGCACCAGTGATGCGATCGCCCTGGACGTACTTATTAATTCCTTTAAGCGCCTAAGCAAAGAATTGGTGGCCATTCGGCGGTTCAGTATTGGCGGCGAAGATTTGGATTGGCCGCTGCCGGAAAGTGCTAAAGCACGATCCGACGTGGATGATAACGACGGCTGGAACTGACTTCACACCTATCCCAACGCCGCGCTATTACGAAACATCAGCCAAGACAGGAAGAAATTGGCAATCAAAATCGCCAGCAATGCGGTCACCACCGCCGTAGTTGTGGACTGCCCCACCCCCTTCGCGCCGCCACTGGTGGTCAGCCCCCAGCTACAGCCAATCACCGCAATCAACACTCCGAAGCAAATGCCTTTGATGGACGCATAAACCAAATCCATCGGACCCAAAAAGGTTTTGACCGAATTCAGAAACGAAAAATAGGAAATATCAAAGCCCTGCCAGGCAATAATCAATCCCGCCATAATGCTGGCAAGGAATCCCAACAGCGTTAGCAACGGCAGCATCACACAACAGGCGATCGCCCGAGGCACCACCAAATAATCCACCGGGTCCGTGCGGAGCATGTAAAGTGCATCGATTTGCTCTGTCACACGCATGGTGCCAATTTCCGCTGCAAACGCTGAGCCCACTCGCCCCGCCAACACCACCGCTGCAAATACCGGCGCCAACTCCCGCGCCATGGCCACCGCCATTACGCCACCGATCGCCGTCGTCGCCCCGTAGCGAATAAACTCCCGCGCCACCTGGATAGTAAATACCGAGCCAATGGAAATGCCCGCCAGCAAAATAATCCCTAACGAGTCAGGACCCACAATTTGCATCTGCTCCAGGGTATTGCGGCGATTAATCTTTCCCCGCGCAATATGCACCAGGGTTTGTCCCCCCAGCAGTCCGGCGGCGATCGCCCGCTGAGTCCACGCTCCCAATGCCGACTTCGATGCTGCTGCCATCGCCGATATCCTGTCTGTGCTCAATCAAACCTCAGCTCGACTGTAGCCTATTGCCCCATCCCCTGAGTTGCGATCGCTGACGTATCTATCAAATACCTTTCAAATAACTTCTCCAGTATCCTCAAGTGCCCATCAAATATCTTTGATATTGCCCCGCTGAGCTTTGCGCTGGGAATGTTTCGCCTTCCGGTCTAGCCGTTTTCGATTGGCGCTGCGGGAAGG
Organism: uncultured cyanobacterium; assembly: GCA_937883785.1. Lineage (GTDB taxonomy): Bacteria > Cyanobacteriota > Cyanobacteriia > CACIAM-69d > CACIAM-69d > CALGDE01. The sequence continues at coordinate 10,952 of CALGDE010000104.1, read as the reverse complement.
CTTGGTGGGCTTACGCTTTTTCGGGGTGATGGTCACGCTGCGCAGCAGGCTTTGCAGGCGCTGGAGAGCCGCTTGTTTGTTTTGCTCCTGGGTGCGATGCTGCTGGGATTTGATAACAATAACGCCGTCTTTGGTGATGCGATTATCTCGCAGCTTCAGCAGGCGCTCTTTGTAAAACGTGGGCAGCGAAGAGGCGTGAATATTAAAACGAAGGTGAATGGCAGTGGCAACTTTATTGACGTTTTGACCGCCCGCCCCTTGTGATCGCACCGCCGTCAGCTCAATTTCAGCCAAGGGAATCGCCGTGCGGTTAGTAATAGCCAACATCAGCGTTCCTAAGACACCGCGCTGGTGCCCAAGTACAGCTCAGCCACCTTGGGATTATTCAGCAGCTCCCTCCCTAAACCGGTGAAGCGATCGCGCCCCGCCTCCATCACACAGCCCCGGTCAGCCATTTCCAGCGCCCGCTTAGCATTTTGCTCCACCAAAACCACCGCCGTTCCCGAATCCACCACCGCTCGAATTTGCTCAAATACCCCCATCACCAGCAGGGGCGACAACGCCGCCGACGGCTCATCCAACACCAACAGCTTCGGCTCCAACATCAACGCCTTCCCCATGGCCAACATCTGCCGCTCCCCCCCGGACAAGGTTCCCGCCTGTTGGGTACGTCGCTCCGCCAGGCGAGGAAACATGGTAAAGATTTTCTGTTTCAGGGGCTTTAGGGGCACTTCCAAAATAAACGCCCCCATTTCCAAATTTTCTTCCACCGTCAGGGTACGAAACACATTGGAAATTTGCGGCACATAGCAAATGCCCTGACGCACCACTTCGTTGGCCGGCAGATGCCCAATATTTTGCCCCTGAAACGTAATCGATCCTTGGTTCGGAGTAAGTAGTCCGGCGATCGCCTTCGCCAACGTGGATTTTCCCGCACCATTAGGACCAATAATCGCCACCAACTCCCCCGGAGCCACCGACAGGTTGACTCCCTGGAGAATATTAAGCCCCGGCACATACCCCGCGTGCACATCTCGAATATCCAAAATTGGATCCGAAATTGGGGCGATCGCGGACGAAGAATCTAAACTAACAGCGCACATTAAACTGCGGGAAAAATAGCTTTAACAATACTCATATCAAAATAAAGTGAACCATAAAAAGTGCCCCAACCGCAGTGACGATCGGGGCAAAGCTAGCCTTAAAGCTTAACTTGCACAGTTTTTGCCAAGAATTGATCTGGAAATCAAACCGTTCAAGCTAACAGAAACCAGGACAAAAATTACTTAATAGTAACCTTGGCACCAGCCTCTTCTAGCTGCTTCTTAATATCCTCAGCATCATCCTTGGAAGTACCTTCCTTGATGACCTTAGGCGCAGACTCCACCACACCCTTGGCTTCTTTTAGACCCAAGCCGGTGATGTTGCGAACCACCTTCAAGATTGCGATCTTCTTAGCAGAATCAACTTCAGTCAATTCCACATCAAATTCGGTCTTCTCTTCAGCTTCCTCGCCACCGCCGCCGCCAGCAGCGGGAGCAGCCATCATCATGCCGCCCACAGGAGCCGCCGCGCTAACGCCGAACTCCTCTTCAATTTGCTTAACCAAGTCAGCAGCTTCTAGCAAAGTCAAAGACTTGAGTTGCTCTAGAATCTTGTCAGTTGCGTCAGACATAAGTCTCTCCTCGTATGTTATTTCTTGCGATGTGAACTAAATAATTGCTAATAGTTTTCGCTGCGTTTATTACAGCCAGGACATCAAATGGCAATTGCAAATGACTCCAGTTTGTAAACCTTGAAGACGGTTTTTTGACGCCCTAGGCAGCGTCTTTGTCGGCAATCGCCTGAAGTGCACGAGCCAAAGAATTGGGAACTTCCTTGATACCCACTGCCACCTTGGTGGTAACGGCATTGATGCCACCGGCAATTTGAGCAATAAGCTGCTCTTTGGACGGCAGATCTCCAATGGCCTTAACCTCGTCGGCGCTTAAAGCCCGACCTTCCAAAACGCCACCGCGAAGTTCACTTTTCTTCGCTGCCTTTTGGAATGCCTGATAGGCCTTAATTCCGGCACCAATATCTCCCTGTAAAAGCAGGAATGCCGAAGAATCTTTCAGAAATTCGGATACTGGCTGCCAGTTTTCATCGCCATCAACGGCAATGCGCATCAGGGTGTTTTTGGTTATCTTGCATACGCCGCCGGCCTCAGAAAGCTTTTGGCGCAGCTCGGTGATTTCCGAAACCGAAAGCCCCTTGTAGTCGATTACGACTGCCATATCAGTTTCGCTAAGCTGTGCCTTCAGCGATTCCACAATGGCTTTTTTGTCTTCTAAAGTTCGACCCATAAATTCACCTCCTTGGTCGATTTAAATAACCGATTTACCAAAACAAAACCCCAGCAAAAGCCGGGGTTGATAAATCAGTCTTAAAGCGTCGCAGTTCTTTGGGGCTCTAACTGAAATCCATCAGCTAAATCCTAAAACTGGATCGTTTAAGCCTTTACCTCTGCGGGACATTAAGCCAAAATGGCACCCGCTATCTCCGGCAAGCTTTATTCAGTTGTGGCAGCGAATAAGCTTGCCTGGGAGTTGGAATATTCTATGAAACCTCTCAGTTTCTAACGTTTTGGCCGCTGGACCTGTTTGCCGCTGGACTTATTTGTCTCTGGACTTAGCGCCGAACCTAGTTTTGCTCTTCTAGCTTCAGGTCACGCAGGGCGTTGATGTCCACTTCGATGGACGGACCCATGGTGGCTGAAACGTAAAGCGATCGCCAATAACGACCTTTAGCACCAGAGGGACGGTTGCGATCCACCACCTCTTGCAGCGTCTTCAAGTTCTCCAGCAAATCAGCCGGTTCAAAGGTCGCCTTGCCAATGCCCACGTGGACGATTCCCGCCTTATCCGCACGAAATTCCAGCTTACCTGCTTTGAATTCGTCAATCGCCGGACCCACGTCGAACGTTACGGTACCACCCTTTGGGGACGGCATCAAGCCACGGGGACCCAAAAGCCGACCTAACTTAGCCACCTTAGGCATCATATCGGGCGTTGCCACCAACACGTCGAAATCCATCATGCCCTTCTGGATATCGTCGATTAGCTCCTCAGATCCCGCCAAATCTGCTCCCGCGTCAGTGGCTTCCGCCACCTTCTCACCACGAGCAATCACCGCCACTCGCACGGTCTGACCGGTTCCCTTCGGCAGCGCCACCGTGGTGCGCAACTGCTGATCCGTGTACTTGGGGTCAATGCCCAAACGCAGGTGAGCCTCCACCGTTTCGGAAAACTTTGCCGTCGCGGTCTCCTTTGCCAAGGTCAGCGCGTCGAGGGGTTCGTAAGCCCGCTCTTCCACCTTGCCCGCCAATTCACGCATCCGGCGGGATAATTTCTTTGCCATGGTTATCTCCTGGGGTAATAGCGAAGGATCTCTTCTTCCCCTAACTGATGAAAACTAAACGAAAAAACGTAAACAATTGAATCGAAAACCGAACCTAATCGGCAATGGTGATGCCCATATTGCGAGCGGTACCGCCCACAATTTTCATCGCCGCTTCGATATCATTGGCGTTCAAATCCGGCATTTTGGTCTCAGCAATTTCCTTAAGCTGAGCCGTCGTAATGGAACCCACCTTTACCTTATTCGGCTCACCAGATCCCTTTTCAATGCCAGCAGCCTTGCGAATCAACACAGATGCAGGCGGCGTTTTGAGGATAAAAGTAAAGCTCCGATCCTCATACACCGAAATTTCTACAGGAATTACAAAGCCCGCCTTGTCGGCAGTTTTGGCGTTGTATTCCTTGCAGAACATCATAATGTTGACCCCGTGCTGACCTAGCGCGGGACCAATGGGGGGAGCTGGCGTCGCCTTTCCAGCATCGATCGCCAGCTTGATAATTGCGACAACTTTTTTTGCCATGGGAGGTTAACTACCCCTGCTTCTCAACTTGATTAAATTCCAATTCCACGGGTGTATCGCGCCCAAAAATCGACAGCAACGCCTTAAGCTTGCTGCGCTCTGGGCTAACCTCGATAACCTCACCCTCGAAATCCTTAAACGGTCCAGACAGAACGACAATCTTATCACCTGCGGCCATATCAATCTTGACCACCGGCTCTTCAGCCTTCGACTGGCGGAAGATGCGCTCCACCTCACTGCGGCTCAAAGGCAACGGTTTAACGTGCCCCCGACCTCGCCCATAGCGGCGACGCTCTTCAGCACCCACAAAGTTAATCACGTTGGGGGTATTTTTCACAACCAGCCACGTTTCATCATCGAGAACCATCCGCAGCAGCACATAGCCGGGGAAAACCTTCTCATCCACGTTTTGCCGGCTGCCATCTTTGCGCATTTTCACCACCGGCTCCTGGGGAATTTCCACCTGAAGAATCCGGTCGGCCACATCTAAAGTGCTTAGACGTTGCTGCAAATTGAGTTTGACGCGCTTTTCACAGCCCGACGCCACCTGCACTGCGTACCAGCGGGGACGGGTGTTGCCCGGCGTTGCCACCGTCACATCTTGTTGTTCAGAGGCAACATTAATTTCGGGATCGTTCATCCAAATACCTGCCTAGCTAACCAGCCGAAGAGATTGTCTAAGAGATAAATTGTGGTGGCGGATAAGGTCACCATCAGAATCACCGCGACAGATTCGCTGATGAGCTGTTGGCGACTGGGCCAAACCACTTTACCCAGCTCCTCTTTGGTGCCCTGCAAAAATGCAATGGGGGGCGGGCTATTTTTCGCCTGGGCAGAGGCGTTTGCTTTCTTTGCCACAGTTAATAACCTCGTAAGGTTTGGAACGACGTTGGTTCGGCAGGATTCAGAAACTAGAGCTGCTTGGGCATAAAGGCCAAGATCACTTGAATTTTGAACTCTTTAATGCTAAGAACCAGGATTTGGAACGATCTTTCTCTAATAAGTCAAGCTGACGTTTAGAAACCGAAGCTTAAGGAAGCCCCAGAAGTACAAACAGCTTGAAAACTCCTTTGTCCCGCTTCAAAACGAATTTGGCACGGCTCAGGAAAATCTAACTATTTACCGCTCTCGCTCTATCCTACCGAAGGGCTGGTCACACAAGAAAACTGACCCAAAAACTTATCGCCAGAAAACAAATTTCCTGCGGTAGGCTTTTGGGTCAAGCTTTTGAGCTAATTCTCAGATTTCTAGAAGCTTTACAGCAAATCCTTGAACACTGAAGTGTTCAAAAATTGACCTTAATATTCTAAAAAATCCTTGTTGATGAGCTGAGCGCGCCCTAGAGGACTCGAACCCCTGACATTCGGTTTTGGAGACCGACGTTCTACCAACTGAACTAAGGACGCACGGCACAGCTTTCAACAGAATTAGACTATCACCAACCCGGAGGGATTGCGAGGGCTGACAGCTTACTTACTCCGATCAAAGCGCTCTTTAATTCGGGTTGCTTTACCAACGCGATCGCGCAGGTAATACAACTTGGCACGGCGAACCTTACCACGGCGCATAATCTTGATGTTGGCAACGCGAGGGGAATGGATTAGAAACACTCGCTCAACGCCGACGCCTTGGAAAATGCGACGGACGGTGATGGTTTCATTAATTCCACCATTGCGCATAGCGATGACGGTGCCTTCGTAAGGCTGAACCCGCTCTTTGCCGCCCTCTTGGATGACCACGCCGACGCGAACGGTGTCGCCAACATAGATTGTGGGAAGATCGCTCTTGTATTGCTCTTCTTCAATAGAGCGAATGATTGCTTGGGCGTTCATGACACTTGGAAAAACCACAGAAGCACATCATAGGATCGAAGCCAGGAGTTCGTCTAGGGTCTGTCATGAACTAAATTTCAAAGTCCCCCGTCATCAGGCGTGCAGCTCCAAATTTATTTTCTGGGACGAAGTCAAAATTTCTTGCTACGTAGGGCTCCAATGGGGATAGGGGACGCTTCCTGGAGATGACAATTATTTTTCCGGCGCTGTCCGGATTTACATTTCCTCGCCATCTTTAAAATGACAGATAAATAGGAAGAACGAGTTAAGGTACAAACCTCAAACAGAAAAAGTAGACCCAATTAGGTGATAGCGCTGCGCTAGGTTGAACGCAGCAGCCCCACAGTGGACGGCGAAGCTAAGAAGAGTTGGAACAGGCGGGGTAAAACTCACATGAAACCGAAAAAAAACAAGTCAGTTTTACGCCGCCTAAGTCGTCTGGGAAAGGGGGGAGCGGCGGCCGTTGTGGGCGCATTTCAGCAAATCCCTTTCGGATTGGGGACGGTGGTATCCATTGGTATTCATGGGTTGGCGATGCCGTCGGTAATTAGTTGGGTTCAGACGGAACCGCCCAGAATGCCTGATTCGGTTGATGTGGTGACCTTAGATGAGGCAGAGCTGACGCAGTTGCCGGAATCAATGCGCAATGAGGCTTTGACCTCAGCTCCTGAAGAGTCCGATGGAGGATCTGGCTGGGATTGGTTTACATCACGAGGTCAGGCGGTTTCACCGACGGATCCTGATCAGTTGCCTCCAGCAGCTAATTCAGAGAGGAGTGTTTCCCGGCGTTCCGGATCCAGTAGGTCGTCGGGGCGATCGCGGGGAGGCTGGCGTTTTGGGAGTTCTGATGCCGGTGAGTCTCAAGATGAGTTTTTGTCACGATGGCGACGACAGCTCAACCGAGCCCAGCGACGACTGGATATTGAAGGGGGGCGATTGCCCAGCAACGACGACGATAGCGATAAAGGATCTGGCGATAGCGGTACCCAGGACGATGGGACAGCATCGGGGAATGACGAAAACGGTGGCGATGAAGGCGACGAGACCGGCGAAGGCGACGAGACGGGCAACGGCGGGGACACTGGCGACACGGAAAGGGGCAATACGGAAGGGGGTAACACGGAAGGACGTGAGTCTGATGTGACGACTGAGATGCCGCCAGCTCTGCGCGAGGCCATTGCTCAGCTAATGGAAGGTGACCCCTTTAGCCATGATGGAATCTCGTCAACAGACCGCAAAGGTGCACTACCGTTCACTCTGGCTGAAATCGCTCAAAATGAATTGAGGGATTGGGTCGCGAAAGTTGACGTGGTTAAGGCTGAGGAGGAAGAAAGTGATAACGAAGGGTTTAAGTCAGAAGACGCAGAAAGAAGCAGCCATTTCCTGCAACACAGCGAAAATGAGGGGTGGACTCTTCCCATGCCTTCAGCTTTACGATGCACGCTGGCTGTGGATCCAGACCCGGCTTATATCGCGATTCTGGGCGGTTCTGATGGCAAGTTCGTTCCTGGGGAGTCTCCGAAAATCGTCATATCCTCTGGCTATAAAGCTCTGGATGCTAAGGCGTTGGAATGGGCCTACAACAATTTACGGGATACCAAGCTGACAGAGCGTACGACTCATCTTATTCACTTGATTCCTGTGTCATTTCCTCCTTGCCCCACCGCAGAGTGATCGGCATGGTGAATTGTTGATCTTTTTGTAGTTCTGGCGGGGGCGATCGCCGGACCGATATATTGGACTCGACCGCTACTGAGACCTCAATCATAAGTCTTGCGAAATCATGACCTTGCATTTTATTGAAGCTGAAATTGATTTGACGGAATCCCCTGCTGACTTGCCCCGTGCTGTAGAAACTGAGTTAGCAAAGCGTGGTGAGCCTCTTCGGTGGGCGATTACTAAAGCTGATTCCGACACCCAAACCGCCACGGTGGAAGCTATTGTCAGCACCAATACCCAAGAAGGTTCACCGCAGAAATAGCAATAAATCAATATTTCTTGATGGATAAATTACTGACCTAGGAGTTGATATTGTCCAAGGCAGGAATGGGGGATCGTTCCTTTGATCGTCCGTATACGGTGGCGCTGATTGTGCCTACAGGAATTGGTGCCACTATTGGGGGCTACGCTGGCGACGCATTGCCCATCGCTCGGGCGATTTCCGCGATCGCCGATGTCACTATCACCCACCCCAACGTGCTGAACGGGGCGCAGCTGTATTGGCCTATGGATTCCACACTGTACGTGGAAGGATACGGGCTGGACCAAGTGGCGGCGGGGCGTTGGGCGTTGCGACCGGTGCATCAAAATCCCATTACCCTCATTTTGGATGCCGGTATTGAGCCGGATTTATGGCTACGACAGCTTCAGGCCGCCAATGCAGCACGAGCTACGTTGGGGCTGGATTTGACTCCGTATTTAGTAACGGACCAGCCGTTGGGAGTCAGTTTGTCGCGATCGCCCTCGGGAGCCTCCTGGGGCACCGTGGAAAATTTAGATAGTTTGCTGCGGGCGGCAGACACGGCAATCTCTGAGCTGGGGGCGGGGGCGATCGCTGTAGTGGCCCGTTTTCCCGATGAGGAGACGGCAGCGGACCAAGCCTATCGCAGTGGTAATGGCGTGGACCCCATTGCGGGGGCGGAAGCAATTCTAAGCCATGCTGTTGTGCGCGAGTTTCGCATTCCCTGCGCCCATGCCCCAGCCCTCGCTCCTTGGGATCTGAGTCCCGATGTGGTCCCCCGCGCCGCCGCTGAAGAACTGGGATATACCTTTTTAAATTGTGTGCTGGCGGGATTAAGTCGGGCACCGCAGTTTGTGGATATTTCCACAGGAGAAGGCAGTCGTCGCCCTGGAGATATTGCAGCGGGGGAGGTGGACGCGGTGATTGTGCCTGAGTCGGCCTGTGGTGGGGCGGCGGTTCTCCACTGGAGTGGGACGGGGGCAAAGATTATCACCGTTGCCGACAATGCCACCCAGATGCAGGCTTTTCCAAAAACGTTAAATCTTTCGGTGTGGTCCGCGCGGTCATATTTGGAGGCGTTGGGGCTCCTTGCGGCCCATCGTGGAGGTATTAACCCGTTTCATCTGCAACCGAGCCTTTCCCCCCTGGTTGCCCATCAATCATCGCCTGCCCACACAGCGCCCCCGAATGTGTAACACTGGAACAATTGTTGGTTTCTGACACCAGCAGCTATTTGCGCCTGCGATTGTTTTCTTGCATTTGTTTTTTGCATTAGATTAATTTGAATTGTGATTCGATTAATCGTGCTCCAAGTTTTGCCCTAGCGTTTCCCTAATGGAATCATCATCTTCAATTGCCGTTCGTGAACTGCCGCTGTTTCCCTTGCCGGAAGTCGTACTCTTTCCGGGGCAGCCTCTCCCGCTCCATATTTTTGAGTTTCGCTATCGGATCCTAATGAATACCATCCTTCAGAGTGATCGCCGCTTTGGGGTGCTATTTATTGATCCGCAAACGGGAGAAGTCGCCGATGTGGGCTGCTGTGCAGAAATTCTACGGTGTCAACGCCTCGAAGATGACCGTATGAAGATTATGACCCTGGGGCAACAGCGCTTCCGGGTGTTGGAATATGTGCGCCGCAAGCCCTATCGCGTTGGGTTAGTGGAGTGGATTCAAGATGAGCCCACCCAGGAAAACTTGCGCCCGCTGGCCAAGGATTTGACGGTGTTGCTGAAAGACGTGGTGCGTTTGTCGGCGAAACTGACGGATCAGGTCATTGATATTCCTGAGGAAATTCCGCCGACGCCCCTGGAATTGTCTTACTGGATTGCTAGCAAGCTTTATGGCGCTGCCGGTGAACAGCAGGCCCTGTTGGAGTGTCAGGATACGGGCGATCGCCTACGTTTTGAAGAAGAATTACTGGAATCCACCCGCAGCCATCTAGCCGCCCGCACAGCTCTGAAGGACGTGTTGGGCACCGGTGAAGTGGTGGAAGAAGAAGACTAGAGTTACCGCCAAAGTTATTTGGTATGTGCCCTAGCCTACGCCCTTTGTTTCCATTGGGCGATCGCTCTTTGCATCGAAATCGGCAGCCAGTCCTCATATTGGGGATACACCGGCAACCGCTTTTCTAGCCTAAAATCCTCCCGCGACAGTTGGGCTGCCATCTGCGCCAAAGTCATATGTCCATAATCCGGGTTCACCTCATCCACCGGACCAATACCCCCCAAATCCCGCGCTCCTGCCCGTAATGCTGCTTTTAAATCCTGTGGCTGCATCAAAAGGTTGGGCGGTACCTGAATAGCAATATCCATCGGGAGCAGCGATCGCGCCATAGCGATGGTCTCCACCAGCTCCCCCATAGAACATCCTGCCCAAGAACTCACCTGTCCCGACCCAGGCTGGTAGGGCTGGATAATCACTTCCTGAATATGACCGTACTGGCGGTGAATTTTGGCAATTTCTCGCAGGCTAGTGTGGCGATCGCCCACCGACTCCCCCAACCCCACCAAAATCCCTGTCGTAAACGGAATCCGCAGCACCCCCGCCTGCCGTAGCTGATTCAACCGCAGCTCCGGATCCTTACTAGGTGCATATCGATGGATTGTCTCCCGCCACCGAGGGGTTACCTGCTCCACCATCAGTCCCATAGACACATTCACCGATCCCAGCGCCATCATCTCCGCCCAGCTCAGCGGACCCACATTGGTGTGGGGCAAAAATCCCATCTCCAAAGCAACTTGGCACGCCTGATAGATTTTTGTTAACCATGCGGGGCGATCGCTACTGCGAGGATGAACTTCCCCACTCAGAATTAAGATTTCGCACACGTCCTGATTGTGTAGCAACGCAAGGGACTTCCGAACCTCTTCCCCCGCCAAATTCCAGCCTTGACCTGGGTTCTGGCGAAAATTGCAGTAATCACACCGGTTAAAGCACTCGTAAGTGGGCACTATCGTAAACGCCGGACTGTAGGTCACCACCCCCATCCCAACCCCCTCAACCCAGTAACCAAGCCCGTTAGCCCCGTAACAGTTTTCTCATAATCCCCCAAAACCCTCTCATAAAACCCCCAATTCAGGGTTAAAAAGGATGATTTACCCCCAAAAAAAGTCGTAATAACTTTACAAAACTAAACGAGTCGATTAATATAGGTTCAACGGAGCAATCCGTTATGAACATTGAAAACGCAATTATTCAACCATGACTGCTACTCTACAACAGCGCCAAAGCGCTAGCTTGT
>CALGDE010000103.1 GCA_937883785.1 uncultured cyanobacterium | reverse complement strand
ACACAAAGCGATCTCGCTTCAACCAGTCGTCGACTCCGTCAAACCACCCTCGCTCCGCTGGCACGCGTCCAACTGCGATGGTCATTAACTTGGATCCTCTCGAACTTGTCTGAAAAGTGCGTTGCCACAGTCCCTTACGAGACCTAGACAACTATTTGAAAAATGCCTACCCAGCAAAATAAACCAGAAGTTCAAATGTACCGGGCAATTAATTTTTCTTAACCTACCACACCTAACTAATAACTGCATCGCGATCGCTTCGAATGCTCCACGGGTCGGCGATGCAGCCACTTTCATGGATTTATTGGTGTGCTCTGATTAATTGACTCTATGATAAGCCCTTTGCAATCTGATACAGAGTTTCTCATTTGTTTTTTATTTGTCTTAAGGTTTGACGGTTCTCACGCTTTCTTTCGTGACTTCTAGGGCATCTTTAGCGATGTTGCAGCGATCGGCTCCCAGCAGTCCACCTACTCGTTCGATTGATTTTCTTGAGCAACCCTTCTATAAAATCCCGTAGAATTTTGATGACGCTAACGGCGCGACTTTGACTAGAACATCAAATCTATTGAACTAAGTTTGGCGTTGGTCACGAGCAGTGCTCTGAAAATAGCGTTTACAAAAACACCGTTTATTAAGACGATCAGCAACCCTTTAAAAACGACCTATGGCTGTCTCTGCCCCTTCCGATCGCGATTCCAGTTTGCGCCAAGAGATTCTTGGCTCCCGGCGCTTCAGTAATTATTTCTGGGCAAGTATTGTCAGCATGGGAGCACTGGGTTTTTTCTTATCCAGTTTGTCCAGTCTGCTGAAGGTCAATTTGCTTATTGTGTCTGACCCCACCCAGTTGGTGTTTGTGCCACAGGGCATAGCCATGGGATTTTATGGCACCGCTGGGCTTCTGCTGGCTGCTTACCTTTGGTTGGCAATTAGCTGGGATGTGGGGGGTGGCTACAATTTGTTTGATCGTAAAGAAGGCACGGCAACATTGTTGCGCCGGGGATATCCGGGAAAAAACCGTAAGGTGGAACTGTCCTACGATTTGAAAGATGTAACGGCAGTGCGCATTGAAATTAAGGAAGGGATCAACCCAAAGCGGGCGCTTTATTTGCGCGTAAAAGGACGGGGGGATTTGCCCTTAACTCGTGTGGGACAGCCCATTAGCCTTTCCAGTCTTGAAGATCAGGGGGCTGAGCTCGCCCGTTTCCTTGAGGTGCCTTTGGAGGGGTTATAACCGGTAGGCAAGCGAAGTTTGTATGGGCTTGGGACAAAGTTGGTTGGAATCATGAAATTTAAGCGGTTTGGGATGGCGGCGATCGCCCTGATGCTGGCAATCTCGCTGGCATCCTGCGGATCCAGTCAGGTGAACGACGTGGCGACGGATGTGGACCAGGCGGGGGCAGCAGCTCCTGCGGTGGCAGCTGAAGCGTCACTACCGCCGGGGGCAGACAGGTTGCCTCAGTTAGAGGGGAAAGCTACGGTTGTTCTTGCGGTTAACGGTAAGGAGATCGCCATTGAAGTAGACGGCGAATCGGCTCCGATTACGGCGGGGAATTTTGTGGACCTGGTGCAGCGTAAGGTTTACGACGGTACGGTGTTCCATCGGGTTGTGCGCCAGCCTACGCCCTTTGTGGTTCAAGGGGGTGACCCTCAGAGTAAAGATCCCAATGTGCCTGCAAATGCGCTGGGTACCGGCAGTTTTCGAGACCCTGACACCGGCGCGGCGCGGTTAATTCCCCTAGAAATTTTGCCGGAAGGTGCTGACGTGCCTGTGTATAGCGCCACGTTCAACTCTCCTGCCCCGGCACTGCCCCACACTCGTGGTGCGGTGGCCATGGCGCGATCGCCAGCTCCCGACTCTGCGTCTGCCCAGTTTTACTTTGCCTTGGCAGATTTAGCGCCTTTGGACGGTAGCTATGCGGTGTTTGGCTATGTCACTGGTGATGGCATGGACGTGGTAGACGAGATTCAACAAGGGGACTCCATTGAATCGGCTGTTGTGACCGACGGTTTGGATAATCTAAAGCAGCCTGGATCGGCTGAGTAGGCGTTGCCATTGGGTTTTGAGGATCCTGTGGTGGTGACAGGGCTGGGCGTGACGACCGCTTTCGGGAATCTTGACCAGTCCTGGAACCATCTGTTGGCAGGGGATAGTGCTTTGATAATGAGCCAGCCCTTTCCTGAACTGCCGCCCTATCCTCTGGCGATGATCGGCAAAAAGCCCGCAGATTTACATGAGCTAGTGATTAATGCGACCCAATCAGCCCTTGATGATGCGCAGCTGTGGGATGCCGCAGGGGATATTAACGGTGCAAAGAATTCTGGTACGCCCTTAAAAATGGGGCTTGTGGTTGGGTCCAGTCGCGGATTTCAGGGACGGCTGGAGCAAGAGTGTGATCGCCTATCGCTCCAGCGTTTAGCCCAAGGTTCGTGGTCTGACGATGTGGATTTGAGCCCTTGGTTTTATCAGGCGCTACCCCAGGAGGTGGCGATCGCCGTAGCGCGTCATTTTCGAATTCAAGGACCTCTATCGGCACCAATGGCTGCCTGCGCCACTGGTCTTTGGAGCATGATGCAGGGGCTGTTGATGCTGCGGGCAAACCAATGTGATCAGGTATTGGTGATTGCTGCTGATGCTCCCATTACCCCCCTTTGCCTTTCGGGATTCTCCCGGCTGGGGGCGATCGCCAAAGATGGTATGTATCCCTTTGATATTCATCGTCAGGGACTTTCCTTGGGGGAGGGAGGCGCGGCCTTTGTGTTGGAAACCCAGCGCCATGCCCTGGAACGGGGTGCCTCGATGTACGGGAAAATTTTGGGGCTAGGGCTAACCGCTGATGGTACCCACGTTACCGCTCCCGATGAAACATTGACGGGAGTTGATCGCGCCATTGCCCGCTGTATTGACGGAGATTCGTCTAATAACCCAAACATCCCAAACCCAAATGCTCAAAAGCTAAAGGCGGCGATCGCTTATGTGCACGCCCACGGCACGGGAACCCGGCGCAATGACAAACAGGAAGCGTCTATTATTCAGCGCTGGTTTTCTAAGGGCGTTGCCGTTAGCTCCACCAAAGGAGCTACCGGTCATACCCTTGGAGCCTCAGGAGCCCTGGGAATTGCCTGGAGTTTACTGGCCCTTAAAAACCAGGCACTGCCCCCCTGTACTGGGTTGCAGCGCCCTGCTTTTGACTTGGATTTTGTGCTGCCCAGCAATACTCAAATTCGAGGAAAATCGCTAGACGCCGTATTGTGTTTAGCCTTCGGCTTTGGTGGACAAAATGGGGCGATCGCTTTGGGGCAGCCCGATTTCTAGCTGACTAGTCCCTTACAAGGAAGCATCGCCAATGCTGGAATCCGCAATGGACCCTTGTCCACCCAAATTGGTTTCCGGACTCATTCCGGGGGGAATCGTTTTGGGCGAAGTTTGTCCAGCCCCGTCAACGCCTGACACTTCACCGGACACCAAATCCGTGATGGCCTCATTCAAAGCCCTTGGATCCATAAACAACACCTTTGAATTGGGGCTCTCTCCCAACTTTTGGTTGGCATCCACGTAGCGCTGGGCGACCAAAAACTGCACCACCTGCTGTAGCACTTGGCTGTTCACCGGCTTCCCTTGGAGGGCCGACGAAATCAGCTGGGTTGCCTGCACAATCCCTTCCGCTTCCGCGATCGCCGCCCGTTTACGTCCTTCCGCTTCCGCGATCGCCGCTTCGCGATCGCCCTCCGCCTTTTGAATAGCAGCCCGTCGGTTACTTTCGGCCTCTTTCTCCTGGCGAATCGCCTCATCCAACTCTGGCGGACGCTTAATTTCCTGTAGGACAACCCGTAACACCTTGATGCCCCAAGTGGTGGTCACTTCATCTAAGCGCTCCAGCAACATCCGCTGAATGCTTTCGATTTGTGAAAACGACTGAGCTAAGTCCACCTGACCAAACAGGGCTCGCACCTCAGATAGCACCAAGTTATTTAGGGCTTCGGATAAATCGTCAACGTTGTAATATGCCGACTTTAAATCAACAATTTGCCAATAAACTGCCGCATCCACCTCAATCTTCAATTCGTCGCGGGTAATCACCGACTGTTGCTGAATATCCGTGGTTCGCTCCCGCACCGTCTCCACAATGATGGAATCGACGAAGGGCACTACAAAATTAAGCCCGGGATCCAGCAAACGATGGTAGCGCCCTAAACGCTCCACCAGAGCTTTATTCCCCTGTTCAATAACCCTTGCGGAACCAGCAAAATAGCCTGCTCCCGCCAGAAGGGGAATAATAAGAGCCAGTAAAGTATCCACCCACACTCCTCCTGCCGACGCAGTTAGACAATCGCAATATCAATATTTAAAAACTCGTACCTAAAGATTAGTCTAGGGACCCTCGTTGTCGCAGGCGCTTGACACCCTAACGGTCTAAATATTGAGCTTTTGTAACTTACTGGTTGTAACTTATCTGGCTTAAAGCTTCCTGCTTTGCCTGTTTTGTTTTCTCTGTCAGCTCGCCGTAAGGTTCAGATCAATTTCCACCTGACTTTGCTCAACGCAATGAGAATGCAGGTCCCTAGTCCACAATTAGAGTTGGACGTTACTGATCCGTGTGATTTGTGTCTAAAAATACCTGATCTTACTTTGCTGAGTTTTGGGGCGCTTCCGTATCCCTCGCTGCTTGGAGGCGATCCAAGGTATCAACAAAATCTCGAATTCCTTGAAATTGGCGATATACCGATGCAAACCGAATGTACGCAACTTCACTGACGTTCTGAAGCCGCGACAAAACTAACTCCCCTAGTTCGCGACTGGACACCTCCCGAACGGCTCGCTGTTGTAGCTCCGATTCAATGTCATCAACCATGGTTTCTAGCTGAGAACCAGCAGTGCCCGTTTTTTCGCAGGCTCGAATCATGCCTCGCAGCAACTTTGATCGATCAAATGACTCGCGATCGCCATTGCCCTTGATGACCACGATGGGTACAAATTCCGTGCGCTCGTAGGTGGTAAATCGCCGCTGACAACGCAAACATTGCCTTCGTCGCCGAACGCTTTTCTTGGATTCAGCAGAACGTGATTCTAGGACGCGACTATCGGTGTATTGGCAAAATGGGCACTGCATAAAAAATGAGCCTCGCCAGTAGCCTCGGAAAAGAAACCGCGCCTATTGAAACGTCGCTTAGCTCAATGCCCTAGTTTGCTAAAGCCGTTGCTAGCTTTCTGTTAGAATCTGCAGCCTCTGTGCCCCTTTTGTGACTTTCACAATCAACGCTCGCTGACTTTCAGCGGAAAAGCTCTAAGCAACTTAAGGGGCTATCAGAACGTTAAGGCAGCATTTAAGCAGTGCCTTAAATCAACAAATTATTTTCCAATTTTGGGAGGCTCGCGGAAGGCGATCGCGAAGAACAACGTACCGAGCGCCAACGCCAAAATCAAAATATATGCAGCAGCTTCCATGATTATTCGCCTTAAATTAATTCGCCTTAGAAATGTTCAAAAAACGCCCTGGAAACGGACTCAGAGCTTAACGCTAGTTTACCAAGGCAAGAGGGCGATCGCGCCAGCAATTTACGCACTGCAAGCTTTTCGCACCAGTAACCTAAAAAGGGCAGCCCCATAGGACTGCCCTTTCATCATCGAGAAAATATCTCAACTTTTCCAGCATTAAGCATCAGCTTACTAGCTAACCAATTTAGCGCTGCTGAACTTCGCTACGGCGAGTACTTTTGTCACCCACTTTCAAGAAGGCGCCCCACTCTACCTGCTCGATCATATCCTCTTCCACACCGGCGAATACGTCGCGGAACAAGGTCCGAGAACCGTGCCAAATGTGACCAAAGAAGAACAGCAAAGCAAAGACCGCGTGACCAAAAGTGAACCAACCGCGAGGACTGGTACGGAATACACCGTCAGAACCCAAGGTTTCCCGGTCAAAGGCAAAAGGCTCACCCAATTGAGCTTGACGAGCCCAGCGCTTCACATCAGCCGGATCGGTGAAGGTTTCACCACCGCGCTCACCACCGTAAACCTGAACGGTTACGCCGGTTTGCTCCACAGACTGACGAGACTCTGCACGACGGAAAGGAATATCTGCGCGAACCACGCCATTCTCATCCCGCAAAATCAAGGGGAAAGTCTCGAAGAAGTTCGGTAGGCGAGTAACGGTTAGCTCACGACCTTCAGAGTCGGTAAACACCGGGTGACCTAACCAACCCTCAGCAATACCGTCACCACTAACCATGGCACCGGTACGGAACAAACCACCTTTTGCGGGGCTGTTGCCAACGTAATCGTAGAACGCCAGCTTATCGGGAATCGTCGCCCAGGCGTCCGCTTGGCTCATGCCGGAAGCAATGCCAGCCTCAACCCGGCGGTCAATTTCCTCTTGAAAGTAACCGCTGTCCCACTGATAACGGGTCGGACCAAATAGCTCAATGGGCGTAGAAGCGTTGCCGTACCACATGGTTCCAGCCACCACGAAGGCAGCAAAGAACACCGCAGCAATACTGCTGGACAGTACCGTCTCGATGTTACCCATACGCAGCGCTTTGTACAGGCGCTCGGGGGGGCGAACACTGAGGTGGAATAGACCAGCGATGATGCCGACGATACCAGCTGCAATATGGTGAGCCACAATACCGCCAGGATTAAAAGGATTAAATCCTGAGGGTCCCCACTCCGGTGCGACCGCCTGCACATGGCCGGTAAGACCATAGGGGTCAGAAACCCACATTCCAGGTCCCCACAGACCGGTGAGGTGGAACGCTCCAAAGCCGAAGCAAAGAAGTCCAGATAGGAACAGGTGAATACCAAACATTTTGGGTAGGTCCAGGGCGGGCTCACCGGTACGGGGGTCGGTGAACAGCTCTAGATCCCAGAAAACCCAGTGCCAAACGGCAGCCAAAAATAGCAAGCCGGATAGAACGATATGGGCGGTGGCAACACCTTCGAAGCTCCAGAAACCAACATCGGTTACGGATTCGCCGGTGATGCTCCAGCCTCCCCAGGATTTGTCTACCCCTAGGCGAGCCATAAAGGGAAGCACAAACATTCCCTGACGCCACATGGGATTTAACACCATGTCGCTGGGGTCAAAGTTGGCTAGTTCGTATAGCGCCATGGAACCGGCCCAGCCGGCCACCAAGGCGGTATGCATTAAGTGAACGGCAATCAGTCGCCCGGGGTCATTAATGACGACTGTATGCACGCGATACCACGGTAGTCCCATTGACTACTCTCCTCCTAAGTCTTTATTGGTATGTGTGCGGTACTGAAGGCATGAAACTTAGCGTTTATTCGAGGGCTTACTGCAAAAGAGCTTGCGAATGAGCATGAGCCTCAACACCTCTAGATATGGGTCTTATATAAGAGTCCACAAAGGCAGTTATTTAGGAAAGTGTAACGAGTCGCAACACTGATCGCAAGCAGACTTAGACCGATGGAGGCGTTGGGCAGGCGCGAACTAGCATGGGGCGATCGCCGAAAGTTTCCCTGAAATCCTGGGCAAAATCCTGCTGTTACACGTTGCAAACCGGTGCCGAAAAATAGGTTTTTACTAGGACCTGAAGAAGTAACAGGACGAAATAATGCGTAACAAGGCGCAGCTGGACTTGCTAGAAACTTTAAAGGGTGTCCGCTTGAAAGCAGGCGCGACTCTGGGCAAGGCGCTCGATGACCTGATCAGCGTCCATTAAGCGCTTAAGCACCACCTGACCGATCGCCTGGGACCCGGCGGCTTCGGTGGGTTTCACTTCCAACATGACGACTTCTTTTTCCGCACGGTAAAGCCAGAGAGCTTCCCCTTTTTCCACAATGGAAACGCTCATGCGGTCAATGGTCGGGGAGCGACGCCAGGCAACTTCATTCCATAGCCCATCAGTGCTCCAAACTCGACCAATGCTCCATCCCTCGGACAAAAAGAAGTATTTCATGGGGCTTTTTCCCTGGCTCGCCAACGGGCATTATCGCTGAAATTCACCCCAATGGTTCACGCAGCCTGTGTTCTTGGTGATTTGTGGTGTCCGGCGGGCATCATCGGTGCCGTCTGAAAGCCTTGTGTTTCGGAGGCATGTACCCACAGAAAAGACAACTAACGAAAACAGTTAAACAGTTGGCGATCACCCCTGACCCGCTGCGGATTTACCTGGGTCAGTCGCTACGGTGCCAACGTCGGCGTAGAAGGTGGCGACGACTGTGGTTGGGCATAGGTGCAAGCTTCCGTAACGGCGGGGTCGGGGTCGGCAATGGGCTGGGCGATCGCGGTTAACACGGACCGTTCGATCCATCCTGAAACGGGGGGCTCGCGTTCAACGACCACGTTGGGATTGTCCACGGCAATGGCGCCACAAATGCTGACCTTAAGCCAGCTTTCTGCCGATAGGTCCGTGCTGTCTTGGGCGTTGGTTACTTCCACAATCAACAAGTACTGATTAGTGCTCAGGTTAATCGTAGAGCCGGCATCCATACGCGGGCGACGGCGCAAGGTTGTTGTTCCTGGCAAAGGCGCAATGGTTTGCACAATGCTGTTGGTGCTGAAGGGACTCGCCGCGGCAGCGTTAGGATCGGCAGCGGGCGGTGACGGCGATGTTTCGCTGGTGTCAGCAGGGGCGGTGGACCGATTCGCCTCAATTAAATTGCGTAGGCTGGGCCACAGCAGTGCCGCTAGAAGCCCGGCGGCAATCAGCACCACGGCGATAACCAGGGGCGATCGCCCAGACTTCGGTGCGGGTTGGGGAAGTTGGGTGGGCGTATGAGAGGTTGGCGATCGCCCGGACACTGAGGTGGTGGTGGTGGTGTCCGGCGCCACCGCATTGGCGGGCTCTACGAACGGGTTATTGATGTTGGTGCTGCCCGATGGCGGGGCGATCGCGGCGGGCAGAGTTAACGGCACATCGGTTTCGTGGAGTTGTTCCAAATGACCCTGTACCTGCACCAATGCGGCGGTGGCGTTATCGTGACCGTTGACCTGGTTGGCGAGGCGCACAATATTTTGAGCAACCTGATCTAAAGATTGCCCTTGGCTGACATAGCCATAAATGTCGCGCCAGTAACGCTCCACAAAGTCAAAGTCGCTGACGCCATCGGAACACAATAGGAAAATACAGTCCTCATCAAGCACCAAAGGGCGAATGCCTGGGGATAGATATTCCGATGACCCCATGCCCAAAGCCTGTACCAGGGCGCCACCGGTGGGCGCTTGGGAAATATCCCGGTAAAAACCATAGCCCAGCCGCACTTCCCGTGACGCGAGGTCATCATCAGTGGTGATTTGGTAGCAGTTGTGGGCGGTGATGCGGTAAATGCGACTGTCCCCCAAGCTGGCGGAGTATAGGAGTCGCCCCTGTTGGAGGGTAACCACGGCGGTGGTGCCCATGCGCTGACGCTCTTCCCGCGCTTCTTTATCGTTTTGGGCAGAAATTTGACCGTTGGCGTCCAAAAAGCTTTCGCGCAGGGTCTCTGTGTATGTGCCCCTGGTGGCAGATCTGTCCATACTCGATGGCGCTCCCGTTCTACGGGTCAGATGTTGCCCCAGTTTGGTTTGAATCGTTTGAATCGCCAACATGGAGGCGACTTCTCCCGAGTCGTGCCCCCCCAGTCCGTCGCACACGATGGCAAGGGTGCGATCGCCAGGGGCAGTGGTGCCGCTGCTGGACGGAGGGTAGCAGGCATCTTCGTTGCGATCGCGACTGGGACCGAGATCGGTGAAGGCGGCGACGGTGCTATTGCAGGGGGGCTGTCCAGCGGACCATTCCACGATCCAGTTCTTTAATATCTGGGCGATCGCCGTGCCGCTGCTGTGCCCTTCTTCCATAAGCTGTCCCAGCAGTTGGGTCAGCCCCTGTTTTAGGGGGGCACGACTTTTGCTGGACCAGGCGAGCCATTCTCGCACCAGGTCCGCTGCTTTCAGGGGGCGATTGGACGGCTGATAATCCAGGGATAGCAGGCGTACCCAACTGCCTTCAATGCGAATTTTTTGGGCATTGAGCAATGTGCCTTCGCACTGCAGCCGCTGGAGGGGATCCCACAACATGGCAATTTGCCACAGCCAATTAAGCTGCCGCAAGGTGGTTGCCTGACTCCATTCTTGGCGAATATCCGGCAGACGCATTTCCCCCGTTAAAGTTACCGGAGCATCCTCCAGCAGTAAGCGCGATCGCCCATCCACCTGCACTTGACCATAGGGGATCGGCACTTGAGGGCGCTGTTCAAATAGGCGCAAATACACCGCGATTCCCGTGGGCACTTCATCAGGAGCGTCAGGGACTAGCCCGGGCTTGTGGTCCACAAAAACGCCCCGCCCACACCATCGATAGCGATCGCCCACCAGCCGATTCTTTTGGGGGCCCGCCCAGTCTTCCAACGAAGGGGCGTAAAGGGTCACCACCGATAGCCGCGTTTGACAGGATCCACAAAATGCTTGTCCCACAGGATTGGGTGCCTGACAGGATGGGTTGGGACAAATTAAATGGCTGAGGGAGGCTGACTGCATTGCAGAAAAGGGAATAAACGAGGCGACAACCGCAGGGGGTTGACGGTAGAGCGCACGGAAACCGCATGGGGGCGATCGTGGAACGGGAAGCAATCCAGTTTGATAAATTTAGCCGGATCAACAGCCTAGATAAACAATTAAATAGCTTAAGTGGGTATACAGCCACGATGCGATGTTCAGCACGCCGCCGCATCCTCCGATGGAAACTTGTATGTCCTGGCTATTAACTAACTAGCCATTTGAACCGAAGTTAACCTACATTTTGCGTTACCTTCGGGGTTTATTGCTGACTCTCCAGAGATACCCCACCCCCCCAAAGTTCTATGCCTTGGTTTGTGGACATTGAATCTGAGACCTTCGGTGATGGGGCGGGGAAATTGTCTCCCTGTTGCCGCAGTTGGGTGTAAGTGTCTATGGATGTTGCTAATTGTGCTGGAGAGACCGGCGAGGTATGGCCGGGAAAGAGCCATTCAACCTGATGGTCGAGCAAATCTTGGGTCATGGCGATCGCCGCTTCCAATGCCGGGGCAACTAAGTCGATCACACCGGTGTCACTTTGAGTGGAGTTGTCTAGCCACTCCCCCAGTAAAGACTCCAGAGAGCCGGTGAGCACTGCCCATAGCTCTGCCAACTCGATAAAATTCGGATCTGCTTTATGGCTACGGTGGAGGCGCAATATCAGGTGGACTGCCTCAGTTAGGGTTTTCGGCGACTGGGTTAAGGCACTGCGAATTTGAGATTGCTCCAGATCGGGCCAAAGTTTGTGCAATGCCCAAGTGTCTCTAAATCTGGAGCGATCACCTGTCCAAAGCTGCCCCCTAGGATGGAGCTCATCGGCCGCGGTCCAGGGGGCTAAATCACTGGCTAACTGGTGCAAGCCATTAATAGCGGCGGTTCTTAGATTTGCTATTGAGCCTAATCCTTCCGCATCGTCAGCTCCTTCCGCATTGTCAGCGATTGAAGCCTTTGATAAGGAACCAGCGATCGCCACTGACTGCTGCCATTGGTCAATGCTGCTGCGCCAGGTGTCGTAATGCTTAAGGGCGGTGCGAGCCATATACCAAGCATTTTGCCCATCGCGCCCGAAAAAGTCTGTAAATCGATAGGGCATAGGTCCCACCGGTGCCGTCTCTACGCTGGAGGTGGGCAAATCCCAGCTCAAAATAAAGGGAATCGTGCGACTGCGACCGGGACGCACCGTAAATCGAACGGCGATCGCAGCCCCCAGACGTTCCCCTGGATCCGTTGCCGCTTCTCCGTTTTCATTGGGCAATGACCCGTCTCCGGCAAAGCTATCCCACAGGTCGCTCCCGTCCCCGTCTGGTCGCCACCGGGTGTGGTGGAACACCTCCACCGCCGGGTTTTCTGCCGTGACGATTGCCCACTGGCCTTGATTGACCGGAGGCGCTTCTTTCGTGGTGAGGTAGCCCTCGCTCCCCAGGGCTTGGGTGTTCATCAGGGTGCAGCCCACCCGGAAAAAATCTTCCACCCATCGATTAAAGTTGCCGCCGGATTGGTTGAATTTCAGCGTTGGTGAACCATTGTGATCGCCCACCACGGAGCCAATTAGATTCTCCCAGCTCAACATCACGCTAAGGGTGACGGGAACGTCATTGGGGTTGTAAAAACGCCACTCAAAAACGGCGACGGGGTAGCTACTTTCCTGGTAATTACCGGGCAAAATCGGCGAGAATTGATCGCACAAAATTTGACTTTGAAACACGCCGCCGTAGCTATACCAACTGCGCGGGTAGAGATGGTGTATCACTGCGTTCGCCGTGCCGTTATCTGCGCCAGAGTCGCTCGCTGGATACCACTGCCATTGACTTAGGGATTGATCCTGAGACGGCGAGGGGGCAAGGGCATAGGCTTTGGACGCTTTCCCTTCCACCTGTTCAAAAACTGAAAACTGACAACCGGATATGGGAAATGCGGTTATTGTCTCTTTGGGCTGATTCTTTGAAAGAGGACATCGGAAGCGGAAGGAGCCGTCGGGCGATCGCACTACCCAAGCTGCCCCCAACCCTCCGAGGGGAAACTGCGCCGCCGAATTTTTCCCAGACTCCGCATCCACCGCTCTCGGCACAAAAGTTTGGGCGACGTCGGGAATCTTGACGCCAGCAATGCCCGAAACATCGGGGTTTGTTAAATTTTGCAACATTCCTTCATCGCCCCCCGCCTTACCCATATCCCTACGACTCTCTTCTTACCTAGACTGTCGCCAACAATGACCTAATGAATACTTAACGAAATTTGTCTAGATTGCCAACGTGACGCGCTAGAACTATATAAATCCCCGACATAGTAGAGGTGATCCTTGTGTCTTTAAACACCTGTGACACCGTTGCCAGTCGCTAAATTTCAACCTTCAACTCTCAATTGGGTCATCGCGAGGCACCGATGGAAACTTTGGCATATCCCCATATGACGCTAGCCCACAATCCCCAAAGCGATCCGGCGATCGCTTCTGAGGAACTTATGGTGGTGCTATCGAACTTCCTGCCTAATTGGTGTCGAACCCTTTCTCAGCCCAAATTATCCAGTGCTGGATGGGTGGGCTTTTTGGCGGTGGGCGTTGCCACCAGCAGTTGGGTTGTGGGAACGGCGGCGATCGCCCAAACGAACGCTTCTGGGAACAGCGGCGTTGAATTTATTGAACGCGCCATGAGTGGTGCCGAGGGCAATAAGAGCGAGTCAAGCCTGAAACCCCTTCCCAATTTTCAAATCAATAATGAGCGTCCGACGTCCCTTGCGGATGTGGCTAATGGGGCAACAATGGGCTTCCTTGGCGGCGACGGTGCTTTTCGTGAAGATGTACGTCGCCCCGTTTCCACTACTAACGGCGCTCCCAACGTAGGACCCAAGGCTGTGCAGTATGGTAGCGTTCCCCAAAGGCTGCCCGGCAGCGGCGGATATCTAAGATATGGAATGCGATCGCCCCAGGTGACTCAACTTCAAACCCAGCTAAGGCTGTTGGGATATTTCCAAGGGCAAAGCGATGGCTATTTTGGCAACAGCACCCTTGCCTCGGTTAGGGCATTTCAGCGCGATCGCGGTTTAGCTATTGATGGCGTTGTAGGGGGCAATACCCGATCAGCCCTTTACAGTGGCGCTGGCAGTGGCGGCGCTCCCTTTACTGCCCCGCCTCGCGCCGTGCCCCAAGGGGTTCCCCGTCCCGTCGTTAATCAGCAACAGCAGGTTATCTCGCGTCCCCGTCCGGTGTCCCGTCCCGCTCCGGTGTACACCTCTGGCTCTGCCTGTGGCAACTACTACACGCGCGTCGGGCATCGGAAAGTGTCAGGCTCAGCTTACTCAGGGGGCTGTCGTATCCCTTGCGTAGGCGGTAAAAACCAAAACGTTGTGGCCCTACAAAATCGCCTAAAGACCCTTGGCTATTTCAACTTCCGCAGTACTGGCTACTACGGTCCCATTACTCGCCACGCCGTGATTCGCTTCCAACGTGCCAACGGTTTACGCCCGGACGGAATCGCTGGTCCCAGAACTAAACAGGCTTTGAGACTGAGCATTTAAATCCTAAAGCCGGGAACTGCTGCCACCCTTTTAAAGAGATGGCGGCTGTGGGAAATCGGCTGATGCATTGGCTGATGCATTGATAGATAAAATAAGTCCCCTTCTGGCGTTCTTCACTGGAAGGGGACTTATTTTATCTGTATTTGCTTGTTCCCCTGACTTTTTTCTCCTGACATCTAGAACGCTTATCTAAAGTAGGGATCTGTCGTTACCGAAGTCTCAAAGCCAGTAATCACAGGGGGTCGCTCTAATATGCAAGCTAATATGCTTAGTTCTTAAAGGGCGTGGAATCCTCACTATGTAAGGCTTCTGGCGCTTAATTGATTCACGCCCTAAATCGGCACAATGGAACGCTGACATGACGGGCAAACCGCATGAATTGTCAGTTGGCAGTCCAGCAAGTGATACCCTTCCTTTTCTGCCTGGCGCACCCCAGCTTTCAGCGCTGTATCGTTTTTAAATTCCAGCGTTTTATTGCATTTCACACAAATTAAATGATGGTGGTGATGGGGATAAGGGCGATTAATCTCGTAATGCTTATGCCCTTCCGCCAGCTCCAGCTCGCGCAGAATACCCATTCTCGCCATCAGTTTTAAGGTGCGATAAATGGTGGAAAGGCTAATGCCTTGCCCAGTCTGTTCCAAACACTCGTGCAAATCTTCGGCACTCAGGTGTTTTCCTTCGTCTAAATGTTGAAATGCGTCCAGAATTGTTTCCCGTTGGGGAGTCATTCTCCAGCCACGTTCATTTAGCTCTGCTTTGAGTGATTGGGCAGTGTAGGCATACATGACATTACCTGCTTGCTGTTGTCGATAAGCGTCCCTTGTTGAAAATATACTACCGGACAACGGGATGTTTTTGCAACAAACATCGCTTAATGATAATTGCTGCCGATAGTGCTTTACGGTTTGTCAAGGTTTAGGGCGTTGATTCCTTCAAAAGAGAGTTGTGGCGCTGGTGTTAAAGGTCTGTTATCAACGCCCAGGTGAGCGAAACTGAGCCGCTATGCTCTAGAAAGCTTCCAGGTTCGCCATTTTGTTGGGGGATTTTTCAGGAACTGTTACTGAGTAACTAAAAAGTGGTGCGCCATAGACCCTGTAACGCGTTACTTTTTAAGGCGATCGCGTCACCCCTTAATGCAAAAAAATGATTTTAATTTCATTGCAGCCAATTGGGGGTGGCCAATAGCGCAGCTCAGAACGTTGCGTTTAGTCCCCTGAATACCCTGAGGCGCCAGAAAGTCCACATAGTGTTTCTCTTTTCTCGATAAACCCATGGCAGAAAAAAATATTGAGTCCGTTCTTCATGAGGATCGTTTATTTCCTCCGGCCCCTGAGTTTTCCCAGGCTGCTCATGTGAAGGGGGCAGAGCATTATGAGGCGCTTTATGACGAGGCGAAGGCGGACCCGGCGGCATTTTGGGCAAAGTTGGCGGGAACGGAGCTGGACTGGTTTAAGGAGTGGGATCAGGTTTTAGATTGGCAGCCCCCCAATGCCAAGTGGTTTGTGGGCGGTCAGATGAATATTACCTACAACTGTCTGGACCGCCATTTAAAAACCTGGCGCAAAAATAAGGCGGCCATTATTTGGGAAGGCGAGCCGGGAGACTCCTGCACGTTGACCTATGCCCAGCTTCACCGGGAGGTGTGCCAGGTGGCCAATATGCTGAAGGGTCTGGGTGTGGGCAAGGGTGATCGCGTAGCTATATATATGCCGATGGTTCCCGAAGCCGCGATCGCCATGTTGGCCTGTGCTCGCATTGGTGCCCCCCACAGCGTGGTATTTGGCGGGTTTAGTGCAGAAGCTTTGCGTGATCGCCTGAACGATGCCCAATGTAAGGCGGTGATTACGGCGGACGGCGGATTTCGTAAGGATAAAGTGGTGCCCCTGAAGCCCCAGGTCGATGCGGCGATCGCGGACAATGCTGCCCCCAGCGTAGAGAGCGTGTTGGTGGTGGAGCGCACTAAACAAGGGGTCACCATGGAATCCGGTCGGGACCACTGGTGGCATGAGCTGAAAAAGGAAGCCTCTGCCGATTGTCCCCCGGAGCCCATGGACAGCGAAGATATGCTGTTTGTTCTTTACACCTCTGGCAGTACCGGAAAGCCCAAGGGCGTGGTTCACACCACGGCGGGCTATAACCTGTACACCCACATGACCCTGAAATGGGCCTTTGATATTCAGGACACCGACGTGTATTGGTGCACCGCCGACGTGGGTTGGATCACCGGGCACAGCTATATCGTTTACGGTCCCCTGTCCAACGGTGCCACCACAGTAATGTACGAAGGAGCACCGCGCCCCTCTAACCCTGGCTGTTTTTGGGACGTGGTGGAAAAGTACGGCGTCACCATTTTCTACACCGCCCCTACCGCCATTCGCGCCTTTATCAAAATGGGCGATGAACATCCCAACTCCCGAGACCTGTCGTCCCTGCGAATTCTAGGCACTGTGGGCGAACCCATTAATCCCGAAGCTTGGATCTGGTACCACCGAGTGATTGGCGCCGAAAAATGCCCCATCGTGGACACTTGGTGGCAAACGGAAACGGGCGGTTTTATGTTGACCCCCCTTCCTGGGGCGATCGCCACCAAGCCCGGTTCTGCAACAAAACCCTTCCCCGGCATCATCGCCGACATCGTAGACGCAGAAGGTAACCCCGTGGGCGATAACGAAGGGGGATATCTGGTCATCAAGCACCCCTGGCCCAGCATGATTCGCAATGTGTATGGGGATAGCGATCGCTTCCGCAAAACCTACTGGGAAGGCATTCCCCCCAAGGGCGACCAGCATTTTTACTTCGCCGGAGACGGAGCCCGCCGCGACCAGGATGGCTACTTCTGGGTCATGGGACGCGTGGACGACGTGGTTAATGTGTCCGGTCACCGCCTAGGCACCATGGAAATCGAATCCGCACTGGTGTCTCATCCCGCCGTTGCCGAAGCCGCCGTAGTCAGCAAGCCTGACGAGGTAAAAGGGGAAGAAATTGTCGCCTTTGTGATCCTGGAAGGGAGCGAGCCCGCAGGTGATGAGTTGTCAGCCACCTTGAAAAAGCACGTGGGTAAGGAAATTGGAGCGATCGCCCGCCCCGGCGAAATCCGATTCACTGACGCCCTCCCGAAGACGCGATCAGGCAAAATCATGCGTCGTCTGTTGCGTAACCTGGCCAGTGGTCAAGATATTTCTGGCGACACCTCCACCCTGGAAGACCGCACCGTTCTGGATCGGCTACGTGCCAGCAGTTAACGCGCTTCACGTACCGCTCTTGACCCAGAGCGTATGCCGCCGATGAAGCCTCAGAGACTTCAGAGACTTAAGGCTACAGGTCCTGCAAACCCTGGAATTCGAGGGGCCGGGACCCGGCACCCCCTGGGTTTGAAATTGAGGTGACGATAACTTTTGACAGCCAGATCAGCCCATAGAGCATCAGGTCAGTCCATTCAACCCACAGAGCCTTCTCAGAACATCCGTTTATCGAGCTCTCGCAAGAAGGATTCGTGGGTTGGTAATGTTTTGAAACATAAGTATCAATACCTAAACGCTCTTTTTGCACATGTAGGCTAATCCTTTGAAATCAAGCTCTGGCACGGCATTAAGCCTCGTACTAAGAAGGTAAGTTTAGGAACGCTTATCGTCCCCCCATGTGTGACATAACTAAAATTAAAATCCCTTAGAACCCCGCTTCCGTAGGGCTTTAGGATTCTTGAACTATTGTTAACCATGTTCAAGGGGGCTAAATACCCAGTCTGTAAACGTCTATAATCTTCAAAAGAGAAATTCCCCTCAATCTTGCGTAAAGTCACATATCCGTTGACTTCCGGCGAGGTTTAGGGACTCCTGGATGCTTAGCAAGTCTCGTTGAACTGAAATATTTGCGTTAGTAAATATGAAAGGAATGCAGCTTTTGCTACATCCTCGACCTTTGTTTTAAGAGAGGAGAGTCTCGATGACGATTAGCCCTCCGGAGCCGAAGGCAAAAGTCAAGGTAGACAAAAATCCGGTCCCCACCTCCTTTGAGCGATGGGGCAAGCCTGGACACTTTGATCGCACCTTGGCGAAGGGACCCAAAACCACCACTTGGATTTGGAACCTTCATGCTGACGCTCACGATTTTGATAGTCACACCAGTGATTTAGAAGACGTATCACGAAAGATATTTAGTGCCCACTTTGGTCACCTTGCTGTCGTGTTCGTATGGCTTAGCGGCATGTATTTTCATGGCGCTCGGTTCTCGAACTACGAGGCTTGGTTAAGCGACCCCACGAGCATTAAGCCTAGTGCTCAGGTGGTTTGGCCGATTGTGGGCCAAGAAATTTTGAACGGTGATGTAGGTGGAGGATTCCACGGTATTCAAATCACCTCCGGCTTGTTCCAACTTTGGCGGGCGTCCGGCTTTACCAATACCGACCAGCTTTATGCAACGGCGATCGGTGGACTGGTAATGGCCGGCTTGATGCTGTTTGCCGGTTGGTTCCACTATCACAAGGCTGCTCCTAAATTGGAGTGGTTCCAGAATGTGGAATCAATGATGAACCACCACCTAACTGTCCTCCTTGGTCTGGGGTGTCTAAGTTGGGCAGGTCACCAGATTCACGTTGCACTACCCGTTAATGCCTTATTAGACAGTGGCGTAGCTGTTCAAGATATTCCTTTGCCCCATGAGTACCTTTTCGACAAGGCATTTATGGCTGAGCTATATCCCAGCTTTGCCCAAGGACTGACCCCCTTCTTCACTTTGAATTGGGGTGAGTATGCAGACTTCCTAACCTTTAAAGGTGGTTTGAATCCTGTAACTGGTGGCCTTTGGCTATCGGATACGGCTCACCATCACCTTGCTTTGGCTGTTCTGTTTATTGTTGCTGGTCATATGTACCGCACCAATTTCGGTATTGGTCACAGCATGAAGGAAATTCTGGAAGCCCATAAGGGTCCCTTCACCGGCGAAGGCCATAAGGGAATTTATGAAATCCTTACCACTTCCTGGCATGCTCAGCTATCTCTAAACTTGGCAATTTTGGGATCCCTAACCATCGTGGTGGCGCAGCATATGTATGCGATGCCTCCCTATCCTTACTTGGCGACGGATTACGGCACCCAAATCTCCTTGTTTACCCACCATATGTGGATCGGCGCATTCTGCATCGTTGGTGCAGGTGCCCACGCTGCCATCTTTATGGTTCGCGATTACGACCCGGCGCAGAACGTTGATAATCTTTTGGATCGCGTTTTACGTCACCGTGATGCCATTATTTCCCACTTGAACTGGGTCTGTATTTGGCTAGGCTTCCATAGCTTTGGTCTTTACATTCACAATGACACCATGCGTGCCTTGGGACGTCCTCAGGACATGTTCTCTGACACCGCAATCAAGTTGCAGCCTGTATTTGCCCAGTGGGTTCAGAGCTTGCACTCGATGGCCCCTGGCAATACTGCTCCCAATGCGGGCGCGATCGTTAGCCATGCTTTTGGCGCCGACGTGGTTGCTGTGGGCGGAAAAGTAGCCATGATGCCCATTGAGTTGGGAACTGCGGACTTTATGGTGCACCACATCCACGCTTTTACTATTCACGTGACGGCGTTGATTCTGCTGAAAGGTGTGCTGTATGCTCGTTCTTCTCGCTTAATTCCTGACAAGGGTAATTTGGGATTCCGCTTCCCTTGCGACGGTCCCGGTCGTGGTGGCACCTGCCAGGTATCTGGTTGGGATCACGTTTTCCTAGGACTGTTTTGGATGTACAACTCCTTATCCATTGTGATTTTCCACTTCTCTTGGAAGATGCAATCGGATGTGTGGGGCACCGTTACTCCTGACGGCACCGTCAATCACATCACCTTTGGTAACTTTGCCCAAAGTGCAATTACCATCAATGGCTGGCTTCGTGACTTCCTTTGGGCACAGGCTTCTCAGGTGATTACCTCCTACGGATCTGCACTGTCCGCTTATGGCTTGCTGTTCCTAGGTGCTCACTTTGTATGGGCATTCAGCTTGATGTTCCTGTTCAGTGGTCGCGGTTACTGGCAAGAGCTGATTGAGTCGATTGTTTGGGCTCATAACAAGCTTCGTGTTGCTCCTGCAATTCAGCCTCGCGCGTTGAGTATTACTCAAGGTCGTGCTGTTGGTGTTGCTCACTACCTACTTGGAGGGATTGTGACCACTTGGTCTTTCTTCCTTGCAAGGATCTTGGCGGTGGGCTGATGATTGGTATTTTCGCTAATCGCAACTTTAAGGGATTAAACGTTTAAGGACTTATGGCTACTAAATTTCCAAAATTTAGCCAAGCCTTAGCCAATGATCCGACCACCCGTCGGATTTGGTACGGGATTGCCACGGCTCACGACTTTGAGACCCACGATGGCATGACGGAAGAAAATCTTTATCAAAAGATTTTTGCGTCGCACTTTGGTCATCTGGCGATCATCTTTCTGTGGACCTCAGGCAACCTGTTCCATGTGGCATGGCAAGGTAACTTCGAGCAGTGGATCCAAGATCCGCTGAATGTCCGCCCGATCGCTCACGCGATTTGGGACCCCCACTTTGGGGATGCGGCGGTGGATGCGTTCACCCAGGCTGGAGCATCAGGTCCAGTCAACATTGCCTACTCTGGCGTGTATCACTGGTGGTACACCATCGGTATGCGCACTAATGGCGACCTGTATCAGGGATCTATCTTCCTGCTGCTGCTGTCTGCCGTAATGCTATTTGCTGGTTGGTTACATCTCCAGCCCAAGTTTCGTCCTAGCTTGGCGTGGTTTAAAAACGCTGAGTCTCGCCTAAACCATCACTTAGCTGGTTTGTTTGGTGCGTCCTCTTTGGCTTGGACGGGACACCTAGTTCACGTGGCGATTCCCGAATCTCGCGGGATTCACGTGCGCTGGAACAACTTTTTGTCCGTTGCACCTCACCCGGCGGGCTTAGCGCCTTTCTTTACCGGGAATTGGGGAGCATATTCGGCAAACCCCGATACTGCTGAACATATTTTCGGCACGTCTCAGGGCGCTGGTACAGCTATTTTGACCTTCCTAGGTGGTTTCCATCCTCAAACCGAGTCTCTTTGGTTGACGGATATGGCTCACCACCATCTGGCGATCGCTGTGCTATTCATCGTCGCTGGTCACATGTACCGCACCAACTTTGGTATTGGTCACAGCATTCGTGAAATCTTGGATGCTCACCAGCCTCCCGCAGGGGGCTTGGGCAATGGGCACAAAGGTTTGTACGACACCTTGAACAATTCTTTGCACTTCCAGTTGGCTTTGGCTCTGGCTAGTGTGGGTGTTATCACCTCTTTGGTTGCTCAGCACATGTATGCCTTGCCTCCGTATGCCTTTATCGCAAAGGACTTTACGACGATGGCGGCGCTGTATACCCACCACCAGTACATTGCCGGCTTCATCATGGTTGGCGCTTTTGCCCACGGTGCAATTTTCTTGGTTCGTGATTACGACCCTATTGCTAACAAGGGCAATGTTCTGGACCGAGTGCTTCAGCATAAGGAAGCGATTATCTCTCACCTAAGCTGGGCTTCTCTGTTCTTGGGCTTCCATACCTTGGGACTTTATGTGCACAACGACGTGGTTGTTGCATTTGGCACCCCCGAAAAGCAATTGCTGATTGAGCCAGTATTTGCCCAGTTTGTGCAAGCGGCTTCTGGTAAGGCGCTGTATGGTTTTGATGCCTTGCTTTCTAATCCTGACAGTCTTGCTTCTACGGGAGCTTGGTTGCCGGGTTGGCTTGACGCCATCAACAGTGGAACCAACTCTTTGTTCCTGAGCATTGGACCTGGCGACTTCTTGGTTCACCATGCGATCGCCCTAGGTCTACACACCACCACTTTGGTGCTTGTGAAAGGTGCTTTGGACGCTCGTGGATCCAAGCTAATGCCTGACAAGAAGGATTTTGGTTACAGCTTCCCCTGTGATGGCCCTGGTCGTGGAGGTACTTGTGATATCTCTGCATGGGATGCCTTCTACTTGGCAATGTTCTGGATGTTGAACACCATTGCGTGGACAACCTTCTACTGGCACTGGAAGCACTTGGCTGTATGGCAAGGTAACGTTGCTCAGTTCAATGAGTCTTCCACTCACCTGATGGGCTGGTTCCGTGATTATCTGTGGTTGAATTCTTCCCAGTTAATCAACGGCTACAACCCCTACGGAATGAACAACTTGGCAGTTTGGGCATGGATGTTCCTGTTTGCCCACCTGATTTGGGCAACCGGCTTCATGTTCCTGATTAGCTGGCGTGGTTACTGGCAAGAGCTGATTGAAACCCTAGTTTGGGCTCATGAGCGCACTCCCTTGGCAAACTTGGTTCGCTGGAAGGACAAGCCCGTTGCCTTATCCATTGTTCAGGCTCGTGTTGTGGGACTTGCGCACTTCAGCGTGGGCTTTGTTCTGACTTACGCGGCGTTCCTGATTGCCTCAACTGCGGGCAAGTTTGGATAACCTCTAGCTGTAGCGAGCTTTTGACTGACAAGCTGTTTCTCTGGCGGTCGTCATAACGCTCAACTCTCTCAAAGGGTCTTTGGTATTTGCCAGAGACCCTTTGACGTTATTGCTATTGCTATTGCTGCGCCAATGTTTTGAACGACTTTGCCCAGCGATCGCTGTCTGTTCTCTTAATCCAATAGTTGATCGCGGGTCGCGGTTGAAGACTCTGGAACTTTAACCCGTGGACTATCGACATTGCTATTGAGAGTAGTGGAGAGATGTGTCACCGTAAGCGGGGCGTCAGTGCCAAATTCATTGGCAGACGACTCCGCTTTTTACTGGGCTAAACTACCTTCCCAACACTGTTTCCCCTGTTTTTTTCTCAGAGCACTTTGCAGTGTCTTAAACCTCGTTCCTCGCGCTACCTGTGGTTCAGTAAATCGTTTACTATGGTCGTGCTACTGGGCAAACCTAATCTCATTAGACCTCGGACGTTTGACGGTTTTTCTTTGAGTTGTATTTTGAGAGCTGACCCAAGGGCGATTTATTTTTCACCAATGACCAATTGGTACAAACCGTGGCACTAAAAGCTTTTTCCATGCGCCAGTTAGCCTATTTAGTTGAGGAGATTCAGTGGAGTCTGTCTTCTGGTGGTGTTGACAAAGGACGTGTAAAACGTGGAAATAAGGCTCCGCTGGTGCGTGGGAGCATTGCTTTACAAAAGTCTTCTATTCCAAAAGTTCTAAACAAACGTCGTTTGGTGCGTTTGCTGCCATGGGCGGGAGTTGGGACAGTGGTTGCTGTTATGGATCCCACTGTAACGATGGCAATTTTAGCTGGGGGGACCCTAGGATGGTGGGTCTGGCAGGGGCAAGGCGGAGAGACTCCGGGTATTGTTAATGACTTGAAGGTGCAGGTAGAGCGGCTTAACTTACGACCAGAGCAGCGTCAGCTTGGCGTCGCCGTGGCTTCTGGAGGCGTGATCGCAATTGCTGCCTACGGTGGCTTGGCTCTGTGGAATAGTTTCCACAACCCGTGGCTAGTGGCCGGCGTGGTGGGACAAAGCGCCCTGACCTTGGCAATGGTGTTAACGCTATTGAAGCAACGGGAAACGCGGCAACAGGAAGAGCAAATTAGTCGTTTTGTGCATTTGTTAGATCGGTTATTGATCTCTCCGTCTCATCAGCGTCCAGTGGTGATTCAAGAACTATTTTGGCTAGCGCTAAACGGGCGGCTGGATACCTATCAACAGGGAATGGTGTTGCAGGCGCTGCAAAGCTTATTTATTGGAGTGGACAATAGCGCAGAGAAGTCCCAGATTTCGGCAGCGATCGCCCGCTTTCAACAGATTCAACACTCTATTCCCGTAAATGCCAAGGGTGGAAGGCAAAACGTGCGCGCCCTGAGTGGCACCACCTTGGACAATATTCACATGCCGCTAGGTAATAACGTCAGTCGTCAGTGGGAGCAGGTGGCTCAGGCTGATGATCAGGTACGCTCTTTGTCAGGGCAGCCAGTAAAAAATTCCCGAGTCAATCCTTTGAATTTGACCAAAAACCCCAGGAAAGCCTCCTCATAAATCAAGGGTAAAAGCTTTCGCTGGGCTGCGTTGACGAATTGTCACGTTGTCAAAGGTTTAGCTGTCTTTAGTCTCTTCGTTGGACGTTTCAACGCTGGCGTCACCTTTTACTTCAGGAACGATATTGGGACGATCGCGACCTTCCCAGCCAGCAGGGCGCTTCGAGTTATACCAGGCAACGGAGCCAATACCCACCGCAGCCAAAAATCCGACCACATAAACT
This sequence comes from uncultured cyanobacterium, assembly GCA_937883785.1. GTDB lineage: Bacteria > Cyanobacteriota > Cyanobacteriia > CACIAM-69d > CACIAM-69d > CALGDE01. Next base: position 38,674 of record CALGDE010000103.1, on the reverse strand, counting down.
GCTGTAAATGCCGCTGGAAACGATGCTCCTGTTTGAGCATTGCCAATGGCGAAAATTGCCGAGCCGTAGGCTGCGAAAGCTGACATGGTTTCTAATTCCTCTACTCTTAAACGCTGGAATGGTCGAATGCGTGACTATTAAGTTTCAAAGCCTCTAGCTGTAGGGGTTTCAGCCCTCTAGCATTTTTTACTTTACAAGGGCGTGTACTCCCCATCACTTAACACTCTTGATGCTCAATAGGTGACACGTCTTAAGCACAGCGTGTCACCGTACGCATTCATACCATCTCAGTCCTTCAACCATATCGTAAAGTGTTGGTGCTACTGGACCTATCCCTGGGTTGAAATTACTCCTCGTTAGAGGTGGGTGGGGGTGCTGCTGGAGGAGCTGCTGGTGGGGGTGCTGCTGCTGGAGGCGCCGCTGGTGGAGGCGGTGCAGCAGGGGGCGGTGGAGCCACAGGAGGCGGTGGAGCCACAGGAGGAGGTGGGGCAATCGGTGCTGGCACTGTAGCGCCACTAGGGGCGGGGGACGGGCCTCCGCCGGAAGGGTTGCCTCCAGACGCCGGGGGATTAACCGTGTCGCTCTTGGGAGGGTCGCTCCCTGGACCACCTTCCTGTGCTGGCTGATTGCTAGGGGATGGCTTTGGCTGCGATCGCTCCTGGTTGTCAGTGTCTTTCTTGTCCTTGTTATCCCAATCTTTATCTTCGCGGGTGCCTTCGCCGACGGTTTTACCTTTGCGCTTTTTCGGCTGGAATTTGCGCCCCTGTAGACTGGGCAGCTTGGGCAGTGGTTCCACCTCTAAGGACTTGACGAGTTCAAGCATCACATCTCTCCAGGTGGCTGCTGCCGCACCACTGCCCCCCCAGGTTCTACGGCCGCTGTCGTTGCCCAGCCATACGCCAGTCACCAACTGGGGGATGTAGCCGATAAACCACAGGTCTTTCGCCTTGTCTGAGGTGCCAGTTTTCCCTGCCACCGGTCGTCCGATTTGGGCCGGTCGTCCGGTCCCTCGAGAAACGACCTGCTGAAGCATCCACGACATGATGCGAGCATCGGTTTCTGACATAGCCTCCGTGGCTTCCGTTTCGTGCTCGTATAAAATCTTGCCGTTGCGATCGCGAATTCGCCGGATTCCGTGGGGTGGAAAATGCTTACCATCGGCGGCAAAGGTGCCGAATGCCGACACCATTTCCAACAGGGTCACCTCATAGGCTCCCAGGGACAGGGCATAGGTGGGCTCTAGCGTGGACTCGATACCCATCTTGCGCGCCATTTCAATGGTTGGATCAATGCCCGTATCCAACATGATTTTGAGGGCAACAATATTAGTGGAGCTGGTAAGGGCTTTCACCACGCTTTGCCAGCCAGAAAACTTACCGCTGAAGTTCTTCGGCTTGTAGCCGTCCACTTTGTAGGGGGCATCCAAGTATTGGGCATAGGGAGAAAGACCTGCCGACACCGCTGCCGCGTATACAACGCCTTTAAATGTGGAGCCAGGCTGCCGGCGAGCTTGGGTAACTCGGTTGTACTGGTTGTCAATAAAGTCCAGACCGCCTACCATTGCGCGAATTTCACCGTTGCGGGGATCTACTGAAACGATCGCCACCTGCTCAAAGCGCTGCCATTTGCCCCGCTGGGCTACGGTTTTTTCTGCGGCGGCGATCGCTGCGTCTTGCCACTTGGGCAGCAGCGTGGTTTCCACCACCAGCCCCCCCAGCTCAATATCGTCCTTGGAAATATACTTAGGCAGCTCTTGCAACACGTAGGACGTAAAATACGGGGCACGCACCTCTAGCCGCCTGGGGGGCTGCGGGTTGAGCGCCAAATCTTCCGCCTTCGCCGATTCAGCTTCGCTACTGGTGATCATGCCTTCCGCTGCCATCACGTCTAGCACCAGGTTACGGCGGCGCTTGGCAACATCTGGATTTTGGATGGGGGAATAGTCCGTTGGCGCAGGGGGCAATCCCGCCAAGGTGGCCATCTCTGGCAAAGTGAGCTGGTTTACGCCCTTTTGGAAATATACCCAGGCGGCATCGGCAACACCGTAAGCTCCCGAACCGAGATAAACCAGGTTGAGGTAGTAATTGAGGATGTCGTCCTTAGACATTTCGTCCTCAATTTTCAAAGCCAACATGGCTTCACGCAACTTCCGAATGGCGCTTTTTTCCTGACTGAGGAATACCATTCGCGCCAATTGCTGGGTGACGGTGCTGCCCCCTTCCACCACATCTCGTTCTCGCAGGTTTACGCCTGCGGCCCGAAGAATTCCTTGATTGTCAACGCCGTTATGATCGTAAAAACGCCGGTCCTCAGCCGCTAAAAATGCCTGCATGAGCTGCTCGGGCATTTTGTCCTTGGTGATTTTTTGACGGGTGGCGGGTCCCTGCTGCTGAAGGATGGAATTGTCGGCGGCGCGGATAGTGATGGTGCCGTCGCGGGAAAAGGTGCGAATGGTTTTGGTTTCCGGCAGTTCGTCCACCATGGCTTCCAAAGAATTCCATCCCCCCCAAGCCAAAATGTTGGTGCTACTGAGGAAGGCAATGCCGAGCCAGAAACCGTAGCGCTTAAAGAACCAGCGTCGCTTTGGCTTGAGTTCCGGGGCGATCGCCGCTTCTGGGGATGAGCTTGGGGTAGGGGGCGCTTGGGGGGCGCTGGAGGTTTCCATGACGGTGGGGAGGGATGGCTAGGGAAAGGATGGACAATGTATGCCGCTTAATGGGTGCCGCTTGGTGACTCAGTTATGGAGCAAGTGAATTCTTCTTTCTGCCTTTCGTCTTTCCAGGGAGGAATTACCTAGGCACTAGGTTTCGAACACTAGTAAAAGCCCAAAACAAACGTTAAATTGGCACCGTTGATACGCCGTGAAGATAGTGGCGACCAGTGATCCCTTGAACATCGGATACACAGGGAATACTATCACGGCTGTTTCTGTTTTTTGTGTGACGGGACCTAGGGTAAAGGGGACTCAAGGGCGATGGTTTGGGCTGCCAGCAGTGCCTTAACCCCCAGTTCTGCACCATCTAGCAGATCGTTGAGCTGGGCGCGGCTGAACTGATTGGCTTCGGCGGTGCCCTGCACTTCAATCAGGTCCAGGTTGCCGGTCATCACCACGTTCATATCCACATCGGCGGCAAAGTCTTCGGGGTAGTTCAGATCCACGAAGGCTTGGTCTTCAATTAATCCTACGGAAATGGCGGCGATCGCCTGCTTAATGGGCAGTGCCTCAATCAACCCGCGATTTTTGAGCGAATTCAGCGCATCTACCAGCGCCACATAGGAACCGGTAATAGACGTGGTGCGAGTGCCACCATCGGCCTGAATGACGTCCGCATCCACCAGCAGAGTAAATTCACCGAGGGCGTCGAGGTCTACGGCGGCGCGCAGGCTGCGCCCAATCAGGCGCTGAATTTCCTGGGTGCGTCCCGACAGTTTGAGGGTTTCCCGGCGGTTGCGATCGCTAGTGGCCCCCGGCAACATTCGATATTCCGCCGTTAGCCAGCCCTGCCCCGAGTCTTTCAGCCAGCGCGGCACACTTTCTTCCACAGACACCGTACACAGCACCTTAGTTTCGCCACAGCACGCCAATACCGAGCCCGCTGCGTATTTGGTGTAGCCGCGCTGGAAGGACACCGGGCGAATTTCATTGGGCTGGCGACCGTCGGGACGTTGCCAAAGCATAGAAGGTCCTCAAGAAAGTTACGTGAAAGGTTACGGGCGGGGCATTGCTTTTGGGATCATACCGATGAACCGAATTGTTGCGCTGTAATTATCGTGCTGTCTCGCCATGCCTCGCCGCCGAACCAAATCCCCCAAGCCCCGCCCGTGTGATAGCTGCCAAACCCCCAGCCTAGTGCGCTATCGCATTCAATATGACGAGTCTCAGGAATGGCAGTTGGTGTGCCCTGAGTGTCAGAAACAGTGCAGCGATCGCCCCCACTATCGCTATGGCGGCACCTGGAAAGCGAGATAAATGGATTGGACGTAGAATGTAAAGATATATTTCCAGTTTTGACGCCCTTCTAATTTCCCCATGGCTCCAGGTTTAGCTGATTCCCCCGCCCGCTCCACCTCTGGTGATCGCCCCCCCGTTGATAAACGGCGATCGTCGGGCAAGTCTGGCGATAAATCGAAATCCATTGTGATTATTGGCGCAGGTATTGGCGGGCTGACGGCGGGGGCTTTGTTGGCTAAGCGGGGCTACAAGGTGGATGTTTTTGACCTGGGCATTATGCCTGGGGGGTGTGCGTCCACGTTTAAGCGGCGAGGATTTACCTTCGATGTGGGGGCAACCCAGGTGGCGGGGCTGGAGCCAGGGGGAATTCACCATCGGATTTTTGAAGAGCTGGGGATTCCTCTGCCAGAGGCGACCCCCTGTGACCCAGCCTGTGCGGTGTTTCTTCCTGGAGAATCGGAACCTATTTCTGTGTGGCGCGACCCCGATAAGTGGCAGGCGGAACGACAGCGACAGTTTCCTGGCAGTGAGCCGTTTTGGAAAACCTTGAATCTTCTATTTCGCCGCAGTTGGGAGTTTCAAGGGCGGGACCCCATTTTGCCGCCTTACCATCCCTGGGATGCGTGGCAGTTGGTTAAAGCGCTGCGCCCGGAAACCCTGGTGACGGTGCCCTTTACCTTTTCCACCGTGGGTGATTTGCTGCGCCAATACGGGCTGGAAGGGGATCGCCGTCTCAAAACCTTTATGGATATTCAGCTCAAGCTGTATTCCCAGGTGGACGCTGATGAAACGGCCTTGCTGTATGCGGCCACGGCGTTGGGCGTGTCCCAAGCACCCCTGGGGCTCTACCATCTGGAAGGCAGTATGCAGGTGTTGAGCGATCGCCTCACGGAAGCGCTGACCCAATACGGCGGCAAGCTCCACCTGCGGCACCGGGTGGAATCGATTCAAGTGCAAAACGGTCGCGTTACCGGTTTAACGGTGCGGCCCCTGAATTCGTCACCAAAATCTAAGGCGGAACACAAGCCCAGCTACACCGTTAAGACCGACACCGTCGTTGCTAACGTGCCGGTGCAAAACCTGGTGAAGTTAGTGGATAATCCCCAGGGGCTATCCCCTGTGGGCGGCGGACTATGGAGTGCCTACCGAGCCCGTACGGAGCGCTTAGAAAATCCATCTGGCGCATTTGTGCTTTACCTGGGCGTGGAGCAAGCTGCCATTCCTGAGAATTGCCCACCCCATCTACAGTTTCTGTATGACTACGATGGTCCCGTAGGCGAGAATAATTCTCTGTTTGTGTCCGTTAGCAACCCCGGCGATGGTCGTGCCCCCGACGGAAAGGCAACCTTAATTGCCTCATCCTTCACGGACATCGAGCGTTGGGATGAATGCTCCGACGATGAGTATGCCCGCTTAAAAGCCGAGTACACCGACCAAGCGATCGCCCAGCTCCGCAGCTATTTCCACCTGACCCCCGACACTATCGTTTACCAGGAAGCCGCCACCCCTCGCAGCTTTGTGGACTTTACCGGGCGCGATCGCGGCATGGTCGGTGGTGTGGGTATGCGTCTGTCCACCTTTGGCCCCTTCGGCTACGGCAACCGCACCCCGATCCCCGGCTTATGGATGGTGGGTGATTCTACCCATCCCGGCGAGGGCACCGCAGGGGTAAGCTACTCTGCCTGGACCGTGGTGCGTCAGCTTGAAGCGGCGATCCCCGTAGCGGGATAAGCCCCTGTGAACTTATGTTGGGAGCGGTTTCTTGCGGCGCCCAGCGGATCGATTTTTGATATACTGGGGCACCAAAGAACAGTCACATTCTAGGAATTAAAGGCATGTCAGCCGCAGTTAGCGAAGTTACCGATCAATCCTTTGACAGTGATGTCATTGGCAGCTCCGTTCCGGTTCTGGTAGATTTTTGGGCCCCCTGGTGTGGACCCTGCCGGATGGTTGCCCCCGTTGTGGAGGCGATCGCAGAAGAGTACGACGGTCGCGTCAAAGTTCTAAAAATGAACACCGACGAGAACCCGCAGGTTGCCAGCAAATACGGAATTCGCAGTATTCCTACTCTGATGATTTTTAAAGATGGTCAGCAGGCAGATATGGTTGTCGGCGCAGTGCCCCAGAAAACCTTGGCAGAAACCTTAGATAAGCACCTCGGCTAAGGATAAATAAGGGCTGACTGGATACCATCAACGCCAGCCTTCTTGGCATGTGTCAGTACTTGCCACACGGCCAACACTAAACTTATTGCCCTCAAGTTTTCGCGCAAGCAACACTTGGGGGCTTTTTAGGGTCTAGGGAATCTAAGGGATCGCCCACTGTATACTGCTTAAGATTCCATTGCTCTCGGCATGCATCCATTCAACGCCCCATAGGGGGTGTTCAGTGACGCACACCGCCCATGACAGTAGCACCCGTTTTCCTGCCTTGCTAAGCCGACTTACCAACATAACTGCCCAGCGAAAAAATGCGGAATTGCTGCGATCTCTCGTGATCCGCGACCTGGAGGCAAAATACAGCGGCTCAATGTTGGGCACCTTCTGGTCTTTGGTGCACCAGCTCTCCCAAATCGCCATTTACACCTACGTTTTCTCCGTCATCCTCCAGGTCAAGCTGAATATCAGCAACGTACCCGAAAGCAACTTCACCTTTGGCACCTGGCTCTACGCTGGCTTGCTCCCCTGGAACACCCTGATCGCCAGCGTTACCCAGTCTTCCCTCGCCGTTCTCAATCAGCCTAACCTGGTTAAAAAGGTTGTCTTTCCCTTAGGGCTTCTCCCCCTTGTCCCCGTCGCCACGGCCTTTATTGAAAGCCTGCCAGGGGTACTGCTGCTTTTGATTATGGACTTTTTGGGCGACCAATCCCTGCCCCTTACTCTATTTTTACTGCCCTTTATTTGGCTGCCCCAACTTCTATTCACCACCGGACTGGCCTACCTCCTTGCGGGGTTGACCGTTTTTATCCGAGACTTGCCCCAGCTAATTTTGATTGTGATTAACCTCTGGTTTTACCTAACGCCGTTGGTTTATCCTGTCTCTGTTATTCCCAACGCCTGGCGTGACTGGGTATTTTGGCTAAATCCGGTGGCAACGATCGCCGAAGTTTACCGAGATTTACTGATTGTGGGCAGCGTTAATCACCTGTCCCAGTGGATATTTCTTGGCGGCATATCGACCCTTCTCTTCGGCATTGGCTGGAAAACTTACCGCGCGTTACGTCCCAGCTTCTCCGACGTTTTGTAGGTTCTACAATCTTCCAGAAACTGGTAGAAAAGCCTTGTGAACGCTGTCAATTTTGTGGCTTGATGCCCCTGTCCCCCGTTAACTTCTGGACCTCTTATTGATTATCCATGGACAATACGGTTATCCAAATCAATAATGTTTCCAAGGAATTTCAACGCTATGAAAATCCATCAGAGCGCTTAAGGGAACTCATGTTTCCAGGGCGATTCCCTGCTCCAAAATTCCAGGCTTTAAAAGATATCAACCTGTCAATTTCTAGTGGTGAAACCCTAGGCATTGTCGGTAGAAACGGCTCGGGGAAAAGCACCCTTCTGCAAATTATTGTGGGTACCCTTCAGACCACCCGAGGGAGTGTTGATTTAAAGGGGCGAATTTCGGCACTGTTAGAGTTGGGCAGCGGCTTTAATCCTGAATTTACCGGCGAACAAAATATATTTTTCAATGCCCAAATGTTGGGGCTGAGTAAAAAAGAAGTTGAAGGGAAATATGACCGCATCGTTAAGTTCGCTGACATTGGAGAATTCCTCAGCCAACCGGTAAAAACCTACTCCAGCGGTATGTTTGTGCGCTTGGCTTTTGCCGTTGCGGTCCATACGGATCCAGATATCTTGGTGGTGGATGAAGCTTTGTCCGTTGGTGACGAAGCATTTCAGCGTAAATGTTTTGCCCGCATTAAAGCGATTCGTGATGAGGGAGGCACCATTCTATTTGTATCCCATGGTGCTTCCACCATTGTGGAGTTGTGCGATCGCGCGGTGCTGCTCGATCAGGGCGAATTGCTATTAGATGGAAGACCAAAACTAGTGGTTGATAAATATCAAAAACTTCTGTATGCTCCCCCTGAAAAAGCGGATGCGGTAAAGGATCAAATTAGACGCCTCAATAGCAGCTTGGCGAAGGCACCACCGGCAGGTAAAAAACAAAGAAAGACGAAAATCGTAAGAGAAATTGCCCATGCCAATGGATTTCCCAAAAAATTAGAGCTGCCGTTTAGCCAATTTCCATTGCCCACAGTGGAATCGGTTAATGCTTCGAACGGGACCGGCGCGTCTTCTGGGATAAATGGGCGGGGCGATCGCCTAGAAGCCAGCTTTGACCCTGACCTAAAACCTAAAACAACGGAGCACTATGAATCCAATGGTGCAAAAATCATTGACCCGATCATCACCACCCTTCGAGGCAAGCAGGTTAACTGTTTAATTGGTCGTGAAGAATATCTGTATCGATACTCCGTGAAGTTTGATAAGGACGTGAAGCAAGCGCGATTCGGAATGTTGATTAAGACTGTACGCGGGTTGGGCTTGGGCGGCGCCTCCCTAGTGGCCAAACGATACTCTGTGGACGTTATCAAGGCCGGAAGTTTGGCAAAAGTCGAATTTAGGTTTAAGTGCTTGCTAAATACAGGGACTTACTTCGTGAATGCAGGCGCATCAGGCACAATTGATGATCATTTCAGCTTTTTAGATCGACAGGTTGATGCTGCGATGTTTAGGGTCGAACAACCGGAAGATGTGTTTTGGGGCAGTGAAATAGTTGATTTTTTAGTGGATCCAGATTTAACCGTTTATGAAGATGCTTCAATGGAAAAGTTTGGTGTGTAGCCACATTTCAATGCAGTTTATTGGATTTAAAATTTCCTCTAGAAGTTAGACCTGACTAGAGATTAGAATCAATCGTAAAAGTTGGTTGTAGAGATTTTTAGGAAGAGCCGTAAAGTCGATGTCAGCTCCCAGAATAATCAATCATTCACCGATAATTGTCACGGGCATGCATCGTTCGGGAACGTCCTTAACGGCGTCAATCCTTAAACAATGTGGAATTGATATTGGCAGCAATCTTTTCTCTGCGGATCAGCATAATCGGCGAGGGTATTTTGAGGACGTTGACTTCCTAGAGTTTCAGCGGAAGTTATTACAAGAATCCTGCGGCGATCGCCAACCGGCATGGACAGATTGGGGGTGGACCGCAGAAGAAAGGTTAGATCGGAGTCACTGGAAAAATGCCCAGTTAGACGCCCAAGAATTAATTTATCAACGGCAGGAAAAAATGTGCTGGGGCTGGAAAGATCCCCGCACCACACTGATGCTTGATTTCTGGAAAGATCTCCTTCCCGACGCCAAATTTGTGTTGGTTTATCGTTTGCCTTGGGATGTGGCAGACTCGATTTTTAGAATTGGACATCCTTACTTTTTAGATAATGCTGATATGGGCATTAGAGCTTGGTTTTTCTACAATTGGCATCTGTTAGATTTCTATCGTCGCCACTCAAGTCAATCAGTTTTATTTAATATTAATTCCCTGTTGAAAAGTCCGAACTTTATCGGAGAAGCTCTTGTGCACAAGCTTGGCTTAGATGCATCTTCCGTGACCCAGCTTGACTCAGCAACGATAATTGAGCCAGGGCTTATGGGAGAAATGAGTATCAACTCAAACTTGGTTCAGGGACTTAACGCGATCGCCCCACGGTATTCTGCATTATTAGGACTTTTGGACTATCATTCCGACTTGCCATCCAGCCGAAATTTTGATGCCCCCCTTAACTTTGATCTTCAGGAAAAACTTCCTGTTGAAAGTGAATTTCCAGAGCGTTATTTGCTGTCTCTTTACGCCCAAAAGTTACAGCAAGAGCGACAATATTCCCAAGATTCTAAGGTTTTGGGCGATCGACTCCATTACTTAGAATCAGCCCTAAGGGTTTATGAACAATCTCGGGTTACCCGTGGCTATGTGCGTTTGAAGCGCCGCTTTTTTGATCGGTTTCAACGGTAGGGCGCTGTTAAATGAGTGTAGATAAAGAATCAGAGCCGTATGTTTCCGTTATTATTCCTTGCTATAACCATGGTCAATTCTTATTAGAGGCGATCGCTAGCGCAGAAAATGAACCGTTAGTTGGGGAAGTGATTATTGTCAACGATGGTTCAACGGCCTCAGTGACCTTGGCGATAGTGGAGAAGTTGGAACGGGAAAGCCATCAAGTTTTTAATATTAAAAATAGAGGATTGTCTGGGGCTAGAAATTTCGGAATTGAACAGGCTAAGTACCCTTATATTTTGCCCTTAGATGCGGATAATAGACTGGTCTCAGGATTTCTAAAAAAGGCGTTGGTGCTGTTAGAAGAAGATTCAGAAATTGGTGTTGTTTATGGCGATCGCCAAGTTTTTGGTCAACAGAATCAGTGGGTGGAAATGGCGGAGTTTAGGGTGAGCCGCCTCTTATTGGGAAACTATATTGACGCCTGTGCCTTGTTTCGGCGGCAAGTTTGGGAAGATGTGGGGGGCTATGATTCTGAAATTCCCGACCAGTTGGGCTACGAAGATTGGGACTTTTGGTTGGGAGCTGTGGAGGCGGGCTGGCAGTTTGCCTATGTGAATCAAGTGGCGTTTCAGTATCGATCGCGCCCTGATTCCATGGTGAGCGGCTGTAATTTACCAGCTAATCGAAAACGGCTTTTTCAATATATTTGCAGCAAGCACTCAAAATTATATTCTGCTCAGTTCGCGGACGTATTTTCTACTAAGGAAGCTCAACGCCTGGATGCTTTAGATGAGGCGTTTCAATACTCGGAGAAAGTGTCGAAAATTAGCGCCGAATTGGCGATCATTCAACAGGAGCGGGATCAATATTTTGAGAAAAATCAAATTTTAAAAGATCGCCTTCAGTGGATTGAGGAGGATTTGGAAAGTACTAAGGCAGTAGGAACTGAAAGAGAAGATTTTGAACTAAAACTTGAAACGGCGATGTCCCAAAGTAACTATTGGCAAGAGGAGTATGGAAAAGTTTTAGAAGAGTTGAATTCTTTGCGCCAGGTACACCACCAACTTTTAACTAGTCGATGGTGGCGACTAAAAGCCAGGATAGGTCGGGTGATCAAAAGACTCGATAAGTAGTTAAAGATAAGTGCGTTTGTGTTGTGGACTTATGATTAAAAGGTTGTTGAAAAAGCTGTGGCGAAGAAAATTTAAATCAGATCAAGCTTCTGTGCCATATTTTCTGATTATTGGAGTGCAGAAAGGCGGAACTACATCCCTTTATAACTATCTTCAGCAGCATCTTCAGATTCAAGAATCGTTGACAAAGGAAGTTCATTTTTTCGATCTAAATTTTGATAAGGGATGGGACTGGTATCTTGAGCAACTAAGGGCAAAAGAACTAATTAATAGTAATGGGAAAAAAGTGATCACTGGTGAGGCGAGTCCTTATTATATTTTTCACCCATTAGTGCCAGAAAGGGTTTTTGAATGTGTTCCAAATGTCAAATTAATTGTGCTGCTGAGGGATCCTGTGGCGCGTGCATTATCTCAATATCACCATGAATGTCGCTGGGGTTTTGAGTCTCTAGAGTTAGGTGATGCTATAGATATAGAGAATGAAAGACTAGAAGGAGAAGCGGATAAATTTATAGAAAATTCAAACTATCAAAGCTATGGCTATCAGCATCATAGTTATGTGAAAAGAGGATTTTATCTGAAACAGCTTCTGTGTTGGGAAAAGTATTTTTCCTCGGAGAATATATTGGTTATTCAAAGTGAATTTTTTGATAAATACTCAGCGTCTGTGCTGGGTAGGGTGACTGATTTTCTAGGGCTAGATGAATTTCAATTCCTGTCTGAATTACGCCACAATTCCGGTAAGTATCCTGAATCTGCGGACGCTCTAAAGTTCAGGCTGGCTGATGAGTTTTTTGAGGCTAACCAACAGCTTTTGTCTCATTTAGAAAAACAGTACCCTGCGAATAATCTGATTGGTTTCGCTCCTGGCGAGGTTAATTGGTTGACGCCGCGCTCAGTCTAAACTGCTTGGCTTGGGCTGAGTTTTTGCTTGCTGAGTTTTGTGTGTGAAATGACGGAGTGGTACTGGTTAGGCATTGGGGCGATCGCCTTAACGCTATATTTCATCTGGTCTGCGGCGACAGAAATGGGAACCAAGCCCATCAACATGGAGCAATGGAAAGCGAAATGGTGGCGAAAGGGAAAATAATGACGGGCTTTTCCTGTAACTGTTTTGCATCAACCGTTCTTGTTGATCGAAGTTGATCGTATTTATTGGCTATGGATAAACAAACATCGCTTTTCTTGCTCCTGTCAGGCTGGTCGTAACTTTAAACTTGGTAACTCTTGCAACCCGTACCCTTGGGGAAAGTTGTTAGGATAGTTCAACATTGGCGCGTGATCAGGACTTCTTGAGAGTAAACGCCCTCGGTGCGCGTCTTCAGAGTGTCGTGGAGTTACCCATGTGCATTTGTGTGAATTGCGAGTACGTTGATCGCTGCCAAACCTACCACGCGGTGGAAGAGCAGCATGAGCAGCCGCACCTAACTGACAGCCCCGATTTTGAGGCGGTTAATCCCACGGTGAATGTGAATATTCGCCACGTCGATTTAACTACCATTGAAATGGAATGGGACGTGGTGGGATGTGAAAGCTTCTACGAGTCTGTGGGTAAGTGGTCCCTGTTGCGCCCTGGCGAGCTGGTACCCACTTAAGGGAAAGTCCGGAAGATTATCGCCGTAGATTTTTAGCTTTATTTGCCTGGCTCTGAAGTTTCAGGCGACGGGTAGCCTCGGGGCGTAATTGCAATCCCCTGATGGTTAAAGGTGGTGCGATTGCCGATGATAACGACGGTGACCATATCAATGGTGTCCAGATCCACGTCGCGGACGGTGGTGATGGTGATGGTTTCGTCGGGACGGTACAGCGATCTCGCCACAATTACTGGGGTGTCGGGAAGTCGCCACTGGCGAAATTGGTCAAAGGCGTAGGCAATTTGGCTGACTCGGGTTTTGGATTTGGGGTTGTATAGGGCGACGACAAAATCAGCGCTGGCGGCGGCTTGGAGGCGTTTTTGAATCACCTCCCAGGGAGTCAGCAGGTCTGATAAGGAAATGGCGCAAAAGTCGTGCATCAGTGGTGCTCCAGCTCGGGCGGCGGCGGCTTGGAGGGCGGTGATGCCGGGATAGGTGGTGACGCTGGGGGTGTGCCCGTCCCAATTTTGCTGAGCTAAACATTCGAGCACTAAACCCGCCATGGCATAGATGCCGCAGTCGCCGGAGGAAATAACGCCCACGGTTAGTCCTTTTTGGGCAAGGGAAATTGCCCGCTCTGCCCGATAGCGCTCTTTGGTGATGGGGGTGCCTTCGGTAACCTGCTGGGGATTTTTCCAGGAGTCTAAAAGGGGGCGAATTAGGCTGAGGTAAAGCTCGTAGCCGATGAGCACGTCGCAGCGGCTAAGGGCCTGTTGGGCCGCAGGCGTGATTTGATCCAGGGCGCCGGGCCCGATGCCGATTAGGTACATTTCCCCGGTGCGCGAGGTATATTCCACGGGAGATCGCGCCACGGCCACGGTGCAAGCCCCGCTTTTATCGCGGAAGGTGGATTTTTCCACCAGTAATGCCTGTGAGCCTGCTTCCTCGCTAGCCGCCATTTGACACGCCGCCTCCGCCACCGCTGGTGTTCCTACCGCTTGTTCCACCACTGCCGACGGGTTGGGTACGGTGACGGCTTTTAACGTATCCGCGTCGTAAAACTGAATGGTTACGTCCCATTGCTGAGCCAGCTCCAGTAGCCCCGCCTCGTCTTTCTTGAGATCCAAAGACGCTAGTCCGGCGATCGCCTCTTTCGCCAGCCCTGCTTTCTGCAACACCGTGTCAATGCTTTGGCTGAGTAATTCTGCCGACGCGCCCCGTTCGCAGCCTACGCCAATCCATAGGGTGCGGGGGTGCCAACAGGCGATAGGAAGATTGCGGTGGCCCAAGTTTGGAGGGTGGCGATCGCTAATCCATAACACCGCTTCGGCGGGATTGGGATCCTCTGGATCTAGCTCAAAATCCACTGGAGCGAGGGCAACAAAAGAATTCCAGTCCGGTAGGTTTTCGAGCCACAATTTCCAGCCACAGGTTTGCACCGTTGCCACGGTTTCGTAGCTGGTGAGGGCTCGCGCCACCCCCAACCAATCGCCGTCCCCGCGCCGCCAGCCGTAGGGATCTCCCAAGGTGTCCACGGGCACAATATTTTGAGACTCCGAGGCGGTGGTTAGAATCGGCTCCACCCCCAACAGCGCCGCCACAGAACGGGTCAGTGTGTGTCCCCCCGCCCCGTGACCACCGCATAAACACTGCACGTAGCGCCCGGTTTCATCTACCGCAATCACCGGTGGATCGGTGGTTTTATCTTTCAGCAGTGGGGCAATTAAGCGCACGATCGCCCCCGTTGCCAGAACGAAAACCAGGGGAGATCGCTCTGTCCACTGCCGAGAAACCAACGCCCCGAGGTTGTCGTATTTGTGAACCCCAGTGCCTTCGCTGGGAGGGTGCTTGGTCCATAGTTCTGACCCAGGGAAGCCCGCTTGGATACGTAGGGCTAGCTGGGAAGCACGGGCAGTGGGGGCAATCACAACGGGAAGCATGGGCGGCAATGGGAGAAGTGATGCGGAATAGGTTGTTGGCAATTAGTAGTTTTCACGGGTGCGCAATTGAGGGCAACCAGTAAAGTTATACGTTTTTTTTCTGAACGCAAACGTATCGTGTACGCGATCGCAAATTCGGGTTTGGGATATTGAATACATCGACGGAGCGAGCGCGGTTGGTTTAAAAGTTTCCTAGGAAGCGGCAAGCCAGCCGTTTTTATTTGGAAATTTTTATCGGGAATTGACGGGGAACTGGCTGGAAACTGGCTGGAGTCGATGGGGAATGGATTGAGAAATGGATTGAGACTTTACGGCGGGCGTTTTGACGGGAGATTTTTTAATGGGGGAATTTTTCGAAAGGGCGGTTGTTGGGCACCCTAATGTCAAAACAGTGTCAAAACCATTTTCCCTTTGAATTTTTAACGCGTCTTCGACTTTTCAGCGCCCCTCCAAATCTTCGCCTATGAGATTTGCCTCCCTTCGATCCCTTTTTATTGGCTTAAGCTTCCTGTCCGTAACGGCATTGCCCGCCTGTGCCCCGCTGTTGTTCCAGCCATCGGCGGGGGAAGAACACCTAACCCAGAGAGACCCCCAAGAGGCGATCGCCGATAAATTCCTAACGCAGGTGGACGCCTATCGTCAGGATGACCAAATTCCTGGGATTGCCGTGGCGCTGGTGCAAGGCGATCGCACCCTACTGCTGGCAGGGCTCGGGAGTCGTGATTTGTCCCAAAACTTACCCGTTACGCCGGACACCCTGTTCCATATTGGCTCCACCCATAAATCCATGACCGCTCTACTGGTGGCGACCTTGGTGGACGACGGCACGGTGAATTGGGACAGCCCCGTGGTGGAAATTGACCCACACTTTAAGCTACGGCGGGACGATTCCACCAAAACCGTTACCCTGCGCCACTTACTCAGTATGCGCAGCGGCATTCCTGAAACGGCGGAGGATGGGTTTGATTGGGAGCAGTCCGAGGCGGAGGATTTGCTGGAGTACGTGGCGAACGTTGAGTTATTGGGTGCACCGGGGGAGCGGTTCAGCTACAGCAATATTTCCATCGCCTTGGCAGGATATTTGGCGGCGATCGCCACCACCGAAAACCCTGAGCAAGGGCTATATAACGCTTACGAAAAACTGCTGCGAACCCGGATCCTCGATCCCATCGCCATGACCCGCAGCACCCTGTCGCCCAGCGCCGCCCAGGACGATGGGAACTATTCCCGGTCCTACACCTTCGACGGCGGCATTCCCCAAGGGACGGTGTCTGAAGATATTGAAGGGGACCCTTTGGCGCCGTCCGGATCCTTAAAAGCCAGCATCACCGATATGGCACGCTACATCAGCACCCAGGTGAACGGCGGCGTGGCTCCCAACGGTCAGAGGGTGGTATCGGCGGCTAATTTGCGGGAAACTTGGCAGCCGCGCTGGGGCAACTACGCCATGGGGTGGGACGTGCAGCAAATTCGGGGAGTGTCGGTGGTGTTTCACGGGGGATCCTATGATAATTTCCTAAGCATCGTTGGTATCATTCCCTCCCACAAAATGGGTTTCGTGATTTTGTCCAATTCCAGCGACGCGGCGGCGGACCTGATGGACGATGCCCCTGGGCTGTTGGTGGATTTATTGGAAGAATAGGGGCGCTGTTAGGAAAATAACAATAGCGCTCCTCCTGAATACGGAGTGTGCTGTAGAACAGTAAGGTGTCATGGGGTATGACATCGTGCCATGGAATGAGCCATGGCGTTGAATACCAATTCTTCAGTTTAAAGAGATCTGATTAGAGAGATCTGAGCCTCCAGCAAAACTGGATTTTAAGGACATTTGAAATTGCCTTAATTTGGAGAATTGGCATAAGACGTACTGGGCTTGTGCAAACGCCGCCGTTAAAAATCAGAGCGCCCCACTATTTTTCCTTCCCTGACTCCTAACCCATGGCTACTTTTGGCTCTCCCCGCTCGCGACTTTGGCATTGTACGGTTTGGCTCCGGGTGATTGCGCCTTTTCTCGGTACGGCGATCGCCCTCCCGCTTTCCTTTCAAGGTATCGCCCAAGCCCAACTGGATCCCCTGCCTGACAATCGCCCGCCGGAGGAGCCCAGCCCCCTGCCGCCCCTGGACGAAATCCTGCCCCAGGATCCCCAAACGCCAGATCCTGGGGATTCTGTGCAGCCTCCTGCGGATGGGGCGGGGGAGGCGGTGTTTATTCGGGGCTACCGCTTTAGGGGAAATACGGTGTTTTCCGACGAGGAGCTGTCGGCGCTGTTGCAGGACTATCAAAATCGGGAGCTGCGCTTTGAGGAGGTGTTGGAGGCGCGTACGGTTATTACCGAGCACTACATCAAAGCGGGCTACACCACGTCGGGAGCCTTTGTGCCCCTGCAAACCATTACCGATGGCACGGTGGTGCTGCAAATTTTGGAGGGGCGGTTGGAGGCGCTAGAAATTGTGGGGCTGGACCGCCTTCAAGATTCCTATGTGCGTAGTCGGCTGCGGCGATCGCTTCAGGCTCCCCTGAATACGAACCGGGTGCTGGAGGCGCTACAGCTTTTGCAGTTGGATCCGCTAATTGAAAAAATTTCGGCGGAGTTATCGGCGGGGCTGCGACCGGGGGAGAACCTATTGCGGGTGGAGTTGACGGAGGCAAACCCTCTGGATTTGGAGCTGTCCACGGATAATGGGCGATCGCCATCGGTGGGCAGCACACGGCTACAGGTAACGGGCACCCACGGCAATTTACTCGGTTGGGGCGACTCTTTAGAAGTGGGCTATACCTATACCCAGGGCAGCGACGCTTGGGATTTACGCTATGAAGTACCCATTAATGGGATGGATGGAACCATTGCGCTGCGGATGGCTTTGAACAGCAGCGAGGTGATTGAGGAGCCTTTTAACGCCCTGGATATTGAGGCGGAGTCACGACAGTTTGATCTCACCTATCGCCAGCCCATTTTTCGTAAGCCGGACCGGGAGTTGGCTTTGGGGGTAACCCTCAGCCATTTGCGCAGTGAAACCCAGCTTTTGGGAGAAGATTTTCAACTGTCGCCGGGGGCTGATGAAGATGGAGAAACGCGGCTAACTAAGGTGGGGCTGTTTCAGGAGTGGACCCAGCGGGATACCCAACAGGTGTTTGCGGTGCGATCGCAGTTCACCTGGGGCATCGACGCCCTAGACGCCACCACCCGGCGAGTGTCCCCCGACGCAGAATTTTTTAGTTGGCAAGGACAGGCCCAGTGGGTGCGCCAGCTAGGTCGTGATTCTCTATTTCTGCTGCGCGGTGATCTTCAGCTCGCGGATCGCCCCGTTGTGCCCCTGGAGCAATTTAGTTCCGGCGGTCCCTTTTCCGTGCGGGGCTATCGCCAGGATCAGTTGCTGACTGACAGCGGATTTTTAGTGTCGGCAGAATTGCGGTTGCCTGTGTGGCGGGTGTCAGAAGCGGATTTAGCTGGCGGTGGCGTATTGCAGGTGATTCCGTTTCTCGATGTGGGTAAAGGCTGGAACTTGGGCGATCGCCCCGACCCTGACCCTGACTTGCTGGCAGGGGTGGGCGTGGGCTTACGGTGGCAGCAGGGGGACTTTCTAACCATTCGCTTGGACTACGGCATCCCCCTCACCGACGTGGATATTGTGCGTGACACCTGGCAGGAAAACGGGCTTTATTTCTCTGTCCAGTGGCGTCCCCAGTTCAAGTTTTGAACCATGGAAAAGCCTCCCTTACCAAGGGGGTGGTGGTGGGATCCTCCTGATTTCCTTCGCTGCGCAACATTTCGAGTTTGGGTAGAAATGGCAGGGATTCCCCCTCAGTCTCCCCTTGGTAAGGGGGGAAGTTTGTTTTTTCATCAGTCGTCGTCTTTAATCAGCTCGGCGCGCAAAATTACCGGGCGACGGGGGAGTCGCGATACCACTTCCCCTTTAATTACGGGCGATCGCGATTTCCTACGAGGTTTTCGCTGAGCCTGCGCTGGCGGATTTTTGGGCCAATTGGTGTCTCCGTCGTCAGGCCAATTCGTATCGCCATCGTCGGGCCAGTTCGTGTCCGCTGGCTCCGGCTGGGGAGCAGTTTGGGGCTGGGATTTTTTAGGCTGGGATTTTTTGGCTTCAGACTTGATCGCAATTTCCCTAGCCGTTTCCTCCGCGATTTTCTGCGCCGCACCAAAAGTTAGCTCTTCAGGATCCATCGGCGGCGTTGTCCAAGGATTCTCAACGGCAGGCATCTTCGGAGCCGCGCCCATTTCAGAAACCACCAGCAGCTCTGGGGCGATCGCCGCCATCTCCCAAAAATCCCCATCAACATCAATAGCCAAAGTGGCGATCACCGCAGGCTTAACTTTAGGTGCTGCAACTGCGGGTGCTTTAACTTCAGGAGCCTTTGCTGGAGGCGCAACATCTGGCTGCGCTTTTGCTGCTGGTTTGGTGGATTTGGGTTGGGCGATCGCCTCCTTTTTCTCTCGTGTTTTTTCCCGCGTACCTTCCTCCGCGTCAAATTTTTGGACTTTCTTACGCTGATAAACCGGCTGCCCAGTAGACTTTGCTCCCGTCTTACCCTCACCGCGATCAAACTTGCGAACCTTCTTACGCTGATAAACCCCCTTCCCGGTGGCAACCGGTTGACTCGCTTTTTTAGGTTTGACTGCCTTGCCTTTAGCGGGCTTTGACGGAGTTACATCAACGTCGGCTTTCGGCTCAGATTTTGACTCAGAAGTTTCAGCGGTTTCCGTAGCTTTGACCTCAGTGGACTTAGCCCCCGTATCCGAAACAGCGATCGCCCCGCCCTTCTCCTGCTTTTCTTCCTGCGCCTCGGTCTCTTCCCCAACAGAGCCCGTTAACTTCAACTGAAGGGGGGCAGCTTTTAGCCCGGTGACCCGTGATCGCACCGCCCCCACCAACGCCAACATCCCTGCGCCCTGGGGCAACGCCGCCATTTCCTCCGTTGCGCCGCTACGCAGTTGCAGTACCTGATAAGCCAGCGCCCCCAACAAACCCAAAATCGCAAACTGTCCCAGGGCGATCGCCCCCGTCACCTGCCCCGCACAGACCCACAACACCAACCCATAAAACAGCCCCGCCCCCGCCAAAATCACATCGTAGCGACGGCTCAGCGCCGGAAACGTCCACGCCAGCCCGTACCAACTCACGCTGCCCAGGGCCACTAAAACCGCCAACACCTTTGCCAACATCACACTCTCCAAGACCCGTGCAACCTAGACACCCCGCCGTTTACCACCCTCGTAGTGTTCGGTAAATACCCCTTCATGGTAAAGGCGATCGCCAACGATTATAGGAAGCAAGAAAACCAAAAAAACAAGCTCAGGCAGCAGCACCAAACCTGTTAGCAATCTAACCCACCGTTAGGTTTCACAAGCGCAATTTACGATTCATTTCCACGGAACCTGTCCTAGAAATTAATCAGAAAGCGCCAGTTTAGCGCCTGCTCCCCTCGCCTAAGCCCACAAAGCCAAACCAAACAACAATCGGAGCACCATAAAGAATGGCCAAAGTCGTTGGAATTGACCTAGGTACCACCAACTCCTGCGTTGCCGTTATGGAAGGCGGTAAGCCAACCGTCATTGCCAACGCAGAAGGGTTCCGCACCACCCCCTCCGTGGTGGCCTACGCGAAAAATGGAGACCAACTGGTGGGGCAAATCGCCAAGCGCCAGGCGGTAATGAACCCTGAAAATACTTTCTACTCCGTAAAGCGCTTTATCGGTAGCCGCTTCGACGAAGTTACCCATGAAACCACTGAGGTGTCCTACAACGTTGCCAATGTGGGCGGCAATGTCAAAATTGAATGCTCCAATAAAGGCGAGCAATTTGCCCCTGAGCAAATTGCTGCCCAGGTGCTGCGCAAGCTTGTGGATGACGCCAGCCAGTACATTGGCGAGCAAATCACCCAAGCCGTTATTACCGTTCCCGCCTACTTCAACGACTCCCAGCGTCAAGCGACGAAAGATGCCGGTCGTATTGCAGGCGTGGAAGTGCTGCGGATTATCAACGAGCCCACCGCTGCTGCCCTGGCTTACGGTTTAGAAAAGCGCGATAACGAAACCATTTTGGTCTTTGACTTGGGTGGTGGTACCTTCGACGTTTCCATTCTGGAAGTGGGCGACGGTGTCTTTGAAGTATTGGCAACCTCCGGTGACACCCACTTGGGTGGTGACGACTTCGATAAAGTAATCGTGGATTACCTGGCTGGTGAATTCCAGAACGCCGAAGGTATCGACCTACGCAAGGACAAGCAAGCGTTACAGCGTCTGACCGAAGCTGCTGAGAAGGCCAAGATTGAGCTATCCAGCGTGACCCAGGCAGACATTAACTTGCCCTTTATCACCGCGACCCAGGACGGTCCCAAGCACTTGGACGTGACCCTAACTCGCGCCAAGTTCGAAGAGTTAGCCTCTAGCCTAATTGACCGTAGCCGCATCCCCGTTGAGAACGCCCTACGCGACGCTAAGCTCAGCAAAACCGACATTGACGAAGTGGTCTTGGTCGGTGGTTCTACCCGAATTCCCGCCGTTAAAGACTTGGTGCAAAAGGTTCTGGATAAGGAGCCTAACCAAAGCGTTAACCCTGATGAAGTGGTTGCCGTGGGGGCTGCGATTCAGGGTGGCGTCCTCGCCGGTGAAGTGAAGGATATTCTGCTGCTAGACGTAACGCCGCTGTCCTTGGGTGTGGAAACCTTGGGTGGCGTAATGACCAAGATTATTCCCCGGAATACCACCGTTCCCACCAAGAAGTCCGAGGTGTTCTCCACCGCTGCCGACGGACAGACCAACGTGGAAATCCACGTCCTGCAAGGTGAGCGGGAAATGTCCAACGACAACAAGAGTTTGGGAACCTTCCGCTTGGATGGTATTCCCCCGGCTCAGCGTGGGGTACCCCAAATTGAGGTGACCTTTGATATTGATGCCAACGGTATTTTGAGCGTGACGGCGAAGGATAAGGGCACCGGTAAGGAGCAGTCCATTAGCATCACCGGCGCGTCTACCTTGCCTGATGATGAGGTGGATAAGATGGTCCAGGATGCGGAGCAAAATGCCTCTGCGGATAAGGAGCGTCGCGAGCGGATTGACCTGAAGAATCAGGCTGATTCCCTGGTATACCAGTCTGAGAAGCAGATGGAAGAGCTGAAGGATAAGCTCGAGGAAGCTGATAAGACTGCCGTTGAAGGGGCGATCGCCGCACTGAAAGAGGCGGTGGAGCAAGAAGACTACGATGGTATGAAAGCCAAGACCGAAGAGCTTCAGCAAACCCTATACGGCATCACCAGCAAGATGTACCAAGCGGCGGGCGGTGAGGCTCCTCCTGAGGGTGCGGCTCCTGGCGGCGCTCCCGGTGGCGAGGCTCCCGGTGGTGCTGCTCCCGGCGGTGCTGCTGACGATGATGTTATCGACGCTGAGTTCTCCGAAAGCAAGTAGTCTCCTAGAGAAAATCTGAGTGATGCCTAATTGAGGGCCAGCACTGAAAATTAAAGCCCTGCCGAATTAACGGCGGGGCTTTTTTGTTTGCTTAATTTGTTCTGTGGAGAACGGGGGAGCCCAAAATCCTCGGCTATGCTGGGCTTAATTATTGCTCTACCAGGGTTTTAACCATGGCTGAAACCTTTGCTCAACAGCGCGATCGCCTAATCCAAACGGCACAGGAAACGGAAGCAAAACTGCCGGTGCGCAACGACGAATGTAAATCGCGATTTTGGTTTCAGTCCGGTCCCACGGAGTATGTGTATCTCTTTTTCCATGGATTTACCGCTGCGCCCTACCAAAGCGAGGTGATGGGTAATGAGCTATCGAAGGCGGGCTATACGGTGCTGTCGCCGCTGATGCCGGGACATGGGGTGGCGGGAGATTGGGATTTGGAGACGTTGCCGCCGCTGCCAGAAACTGCCGAGGTTTATCAGTCTTTTGGGATTCAGTGGTTAGAAGAGGCAAAAAAGCTAGGAAAAAAAGTGATTGTCGGCGGGCTATCAGGGGGGGGGACCCTATCAGCTTGGCTGGCGTTAAATCGATCGCAAGATATTTATCGCGTGATTTTATACGCAGCCTATTTAAGCTCTAGCAGTAAAGTTATTGACCTGTTTATTCAGCGAGGGAAAGGGGGATTTTCTTGGGACCAACGGATTAAGAAATATCGTCCTGGCTATAATTTCTTTGCGATTCCGGCGCTGGCAACGTTGTTGGATATGGGCACAGACATTTTAAAACAGGATGCGAAGGGACCCTGTGCGCCGATTTTTGTGATTTCTAGCGAGAGCGATCGCGCCGTGGGAAATGGCGATCATCGCCGTTTATTTGAGGATGTCAATCGCTATCAGCCCCTGGCGTGGTATTTGATTTTTGACCGAGTTCACGATATTCCACACACGATGATGGTGCCGTCGGAGGGAATGGATCAGGCATTTTTGCTCACCCGATTAACCCGCGCCTTTGGGGAAAGTTCGGTGACCTGGGAGGAGGTGCGGGCGATCGCCACAAAACTAGACCGGGACACCACCTTTGATCAAGCGGTGAAGCAGCTAGGTTTAGCGGGCAAAGTGTCAGGGGATATGAACGCCGCCATGACCATGTTCGACAAGCGCACTTTGATTTTGGAAGACAATTAGGGCGCTAAGGGGTGACGACAATGCCCTGGCTTTCGCGGGCAAATCGGTCTACGGCACAGATGGCGTAGCGCCCCGCGCTCAGACCAATTGATCGGGCATCGGGGGGCAAGATTTTCACTAAATCCCAGCTGTTGCCCACCTGTTTATAAACGGTCCAGTGGCGCACCCCAAATTGCCCGTCCCATTGCACCTGACCGCCGCTTTCGCTGGTAACTTTCGGCGGATCCAACGGGTCTACGCTGGTGGGGTTGAGCACTGGCGGTAGGGCGAGGGTGTTGTAAATATTCCGTCCCAGGCGAGCGCCAAAGCCGGCACGATTTTCCATGATCGGGTCCGTGTTGTAGAAAATATTGCCCACAGAATTTTCATTGCGATTGCGATCGCGAGACAGCCCAATTTGCTTTTCAAATTCGGCGACGGACCAGCCGGAGGATCCCAACTTCACCAAATTATTGCCCGCAATAACCGGAATTTTTCCCTGCCCATTTTTGCGGCTGAGGCTGCTCCACCAGTCCAGCAAGGTGCGATAGCTTTGCCCCGTTTGGTCAATACGCCAGTAAAGCTGAGGCGCAATATAGTCCACCCACCCCTGCTGCACCCAATATTTCGGGTCCGCAAACAGGGCATCGTACTGGCTAAGTCCCTTAATGCCTGTGGGAACGCCGGACTGGTAAATGCCAAAGGGGCTGATGCCAAAGGCTACGTGGGGTTTTAAATTGCGGATGCCCTTGGCCAACTGCTCCACCATGCGGTTCACATTATGTCGCCGCCAGTCTTCGATGGTACGCCCGCCACCCCAGGCGTAATAGGTGCCGCGATCAGGAAAGTCGGTGTCGGCAACGGGGTACGGGTAAAAATAATCGTCCAGATGCACTCCGTCAATGTCGTAGCGCTTCACCACGTCCATAATCACTTCGTAGGTGCGATCTCGCACGGTGCGCAATCCGGGATCCATCCACCGCTGGGTGCCATAGGTGTGCACCGCATCGGGCATGGTGGCTTCAATGTGGGGCGCGACGCCTTTGGGGGCATTGGTGGACGATCGCGCCCGGAACGGATTAAACCAGGCGTGCAGCTCCATATTGCGCTTGCGACACTCGGCGATCGCAAACTCCAGCGGGTCATAATACGGCGACGGCGGCCGACCCTGGGTGCCTGTCAGCCAGCGACTCCACGGTTCCAAATTAGATTTGTAAAAGGCATCCCCTTCTGGACGCACCTGTAAAAATACGGCGTTAAATTTCAACGACGCCAGCCGGTCCAAAATGGTGGTCAGCTCCAGCTTTTGGGCCGTGCCGGTCATGCCCTGCTTCGACGGCCAATTTAAATTCCACACCGACGCAATCCACGCCCCCCGCAGCTCTCGAGTGTGGCTAACGTTAACCACCTGAGGCGCAGGCTCTTCCACGTCGAGCACGTAGGGCGAGTCGATGGACGGATAGCGATTGGTTTTGACCAGTGCCTGATACAAAATCGCCGCCACTTCCCCACGGGTGGCCGGGCGATTGGGCTCCAGCCGATCCAGCCGAGGGTAGTTCACCACCATATTTTGAGCCGTTGCCGCCGCCACCTGATTGATGCCGTAGTCGGGAATATCGGAGGCGTCTTGGTATAACCCTTGCAATTCGCTGGCGCTGAGGTCGCGATCGCCCAAGTCCAACCCATTAATCAGCGCCACCCAAAGCTGCACCCGAGTAATATTCCAGTCGGGGCGAAAATAATTATTGGGATAGCCACTAATAAAGGCAGTTTCGTAGGCCTCTCGAATAGCCGAAGCAGCCCAGTGACGGCTCGGCACATCGCGGAAGGTGATGGCATTGCGCACTCTGGGGCGGTCAAAAGCGGATCGCAACAGGGCGGCAAACTGGGCACGGGTCAGGGCGCGATCAGGCTGAAAAGTACCGTCGGGAAATCCGCTAATAATTTGGCGATCGCTCAGGGCCGTAATAAACTCCTCTGCCCAATGACCTCGAATATCTGACAGTTGCGCCATAGCGATCTCTTTTCCTTAAGCATCCCGTGTGGTTAAGTCCTAGGGTAACCAACGAACGGAAGGGCGATCGCATATAGTGACAAAACCCTTACGAGGTGCTGCCTTTGCCCTCCGCAAAACTTACGATAAAACTGGCTAGAACTGGCCCAAAAACCCATCAGATAACCTGATAATATCGGTTGGGAAGAGAAGCGAATTCAATTCTGCTCACGTCGTACAATAAGGGCGACTTAAGGAAGCAAGGTAGTTAGAGACAACCGCCCAATCCCCCAGTCCCGTTTCTAGTTCAGTTTTATTTTTTAGTTCGAGCCGAGGAGAGACCCCCATGCCGCAAGCGGTTGGTTCACTGGAAACAAAAGGTTTCCCAGCAATTTTGGCCGCAGCAGATGCCATGGTCAAAGCCGGCCGCGTTACCCTTGTGGGCTACATCCGGGTAGGAAGTGCGCGGTTTACGGTCAATATTCGCGGCGATGTGTCGGAAGTGAAGCAAGCCATGGATGCGGGCGTTGCGGCGGCGGAAACAGCCTACGGCGGCACCTTGGAATCGTGGGTGATTATTCCTCGTCCCCATGAAAACGTGGTGGCCGTGTTGCCCATTGACTATAACGATGAGGTGGCTCCCTATCGTGAAGCGGTGGAAAGTGCACGGTTTTTACCGTCTCGCTCTTAATGAATGACGTTTGATACTAACGCCTTAATGGAGCTGGTCCCTGGGGCGGCATAGTGGGCAGCTTTGTTTTGTTATGGCTAATTTTACTAGCACTGACTGAGCCCTTACTGATACCTGCGCCCACACATAAAGGGAAGAATAGATAGGATTCCCAGGGCGCTGATAGCGATCGCGAAAGGTACTGGATTTCCCCCGGACAGCATGTCAGCCCCAGAACTACCGGTCCAGGTGTACAGCGCCGTGCCGGGGATAATCCCAATAAAGGTGCCAACGGCATAGGTGCGCAGGGAAATTGGTGTTAGTCCAAATAAAAAATTCACCACGTTAAACGGCGAAATCGGCGCAAATCGCACCGCCAAAACCACCGCTAAGGGCGATCGCCCCAGCCGGTGGTTCAGTTTTTGCAGCCGTGATGAGTGTCCCCAGCGCTTAATAATGTGATCGCGCAGAAGAGTGCGGGCTAGGGCAAAGGCGGCGATCGCCCCCAAAGTAGCGCCAATTACCGACCACAGGGTGCCGTAGAAAACTCCAAAAACAACCCCTCCCGCCAGCACCAACACCGTCCCCGGTATCCCCACCGCCGTAGCCACCACATGGGCTCCAATAAAACCTACCACCGACCAAGGACCCAAATTTTCCAGCCATCGCACCAGCTCGTCGCGATTAAACAACAGGTGCCACGCTGAATGGCAGTGCAGGGCGATCGCCGCGCCAATTCCCAAACAGACGAAGAGGGCGATCGTCACCCATCGCCCCCTTTTAGCCTTATTAGAGTCTGCTGATAAATCAGCAGACCCTACCCGTTTAGCCGGAGTTTTTTTAGCTGAAGTTTTTCTAATCGGTTTTCGCCGCTGTTCGAATCAACTCTAGGGACTGTTACTTATTAAATCCCAAAACTTTAAATTCCAAAATTAATAGTAGTCAAAGTCTCGCCCCATTGCTTCCTATTAAAAGGACACGGATTAAAAGGGCACGGACTAAAAAGACACGGATCATAGAGTACGCGAGACTTTGGCATCTAATGCATAGGCTGCTTAGGTTAACGAACCTCCACAGCTAGATCCGCATCCAGCGGTGCAGCCATAGCAATAATCATCCGTTTGCACGGTCTTGATCAAATCCAAACTGTCCGCTTCCAGAAAATCTGCCACCTTCAGCGCTTTCCCAGTTTCATTTAGCGCTGGCATATCCTCCATCTGCGTAAAATCACAATCAAATACATTGCCGTGATAATCCACCGAAAGTTGACTACGGCACATGAGCCCCGGCACCGTCACCCCATTGAAGTTGTCCGACAAAAATCGCAGGTAAGGATTTAACAAACCGCTGCGCTCGAAATACCGCTTGCTGCGCCCCACCGGCAAATTGGTGATGGCATAAAGCTGATTAAAAACAATGTCGAAATGCTCTTTCAGGTGTTTTTTATAAGCCGCCTGCAAGCCTACCTGATCCGGCGTTAGGGAAAAATCCTCCGACATAGGAAACGGTGGATTATAGACCAAGTCAATATTTAAATTGGGGTCAGACCCGTACCCAAGCTTATTGAGCCACTGTAGGGCTTTGATGGAATTGTCAAAAACCCCGTGTCCGCGCATTTTGTCCACGTTGTCTTGCAAATAGCACGGCAGGGAGGCCACCACGTGGGCCTGATGTTTTGCAAAGTATTCAGGCAAGTCCCCGAAGCCATCCACAAAGTAAATGGTCAAATTGGATCGGACGATAACCTTTTTTCCCCGGCGGCGGGCTGCCTCCAAAATGGGACGAAATCCGTAGTTCATCTCCGGCGCGCCGCCCGTCATATCCACGGTTTGGATTTGATCAAACCGCTCAATCAGCTCCACCAACTGGTCGCAGGCATACTCCGATAATTCCTCTGTTCTGCGAGGTCCTGCTTCCACGTGACAGTGGGCGCAAGCCAGATTGCACTTTCGTCCCAAGTTGATTTGCAGGGTGGTGATTTGCGTCTTAGTTAAAGGTCCCTCTAGTCGTTCCTCGAAGGAAGGAAAAGCGTAAGACTGGGGCGCTTGAACCGTTGAGGTGACCATAAACTATTGACTGATTCCTAAGCTAGTAGAGGGTTACTGTTCCCCAGCTTAGTAGAATCCTTAAAAATCGTGGGGCGCTCTCCCCCAATCAGTGATTATTTTTTCAAATCGTTATTAAGTGATCGGCAACCACTACTTTCTCTCAAGTTAGTTTGATTGGTCCGCTGCTTCGTATCGTCAACTGGGGGCTGTGCTCAGTGTGGAACCTAAAACCTAATGGAGGCATGAGGTTGCATCCTGGCGTCATTAATCAGCATGGTGAGCAATAAACTGCATAAGCTCTTGAGGACACGCAGTGATGCCATTACCGCCAGCCTCCCGAACTTGTGCCGAGAACTGGTTTGCAGCTTTAGGTGATGCGTAAATGAAAATAGGAGCCCTGACCCTACTTGATCTCAGGCAGCGAACCAGCTTAAGACCGGCAGTTATCCAGTAAGTGTCTCCTTCCTGGCGTGCCATATCTGAAATTATGATGCTGGGGACAAAAGAAGTCTTGTTTAGCAGCAATAAAGCAAGGCGAGTGGACTTCACGGTAAAAACGCGATACCCATCTTTCTGCAAATGATTGATTTCGAGAGCGTTGTTTTCCATATGATCGTCAACCCAGAGAATTGACTTCTTCATGGGGGTCCTTCTTCTGTATCTCATGGATATTTCCCCTGAATGGCTCTCTTACGTGAAAAGATTTTGTAAAGCCTGTTGAAACCTTAAATCAGACGGTTCAAATGCAACAAGCAGAGCACAATATCCAGTGATTTTTCAAAAGACTTGTACTGTCTCTCCATTTTAAGCAAGCTCGATTTGGGAGTCATCGCCGATCATAAAGCGCAGGGCTTTGGGACGCTGGGGAGTGGCCGTGAGCTTAGCTCGCTGCCCCACAACGCTGTCAACAATACGCTGATGGATTCCGTCGATTACGGCTCCGCGCAAAATTACGCTGTGGTCCAGGTCTACGTCCACCAGTCGCGCACCATCGGCGATGCTGGTGTAAGGGCCGATGTAGCAGTTCTCTAGCTGACAGTTTTCGCCGATGACCACCGGACCACGAATGGTGGAATTCTTCAGGGTTGACCCGGCGCCAATTTCAACGCGACCAATCACCTGGCTGCTTCCGTCCAGGATCCCCAGGTTTTCCTTGCCCAGGGTGGTGTCCAAAATGACCCGGTTTGCTTCCAGCAGGTCATCTTTCTTACCGGTGTCCAACCACCAGCCCTCTAGCAGTCGCGAGTCCACGAGCTTATCCGTGTCGATGAGCTGTTGTATGGCGTCGGTGATTTCTAGCTCCCCTCGGGCAGAGGGTTTGATGGCGGCGATCGCCTCGTGAATTATGGGACCAAAGAAATAAATTCCCACCAGCGCTAAGTTCGACGGTGGATTCTTCGGCTTCTCCACAAGCTGTAAGACCCGTCCAGACTCGTCCACGGTGGCGACCCCAAAAGCACTGGGATTTTCCACCCGGCGTAGCAAAATGCAGCTATCGAAATGCTTTTCCTTAAAGGGTTCCAAAAATTGGCTTAGGTCTGCCTGGATAACGTTGTCTCCCAGGTACATCACAAAAGGATCGTCCTGTAAAAAGGGGCGTGCCACTTTGACGGCGTGGGCCAAACCCGCTGGCTCATCCTGGAGAATGTAGGTAATTTTTGCGCCAAATTGGTCGCCGTCGCCGGTTTTTTGGCGGATTTCCTCGCCGGTTTCCGGGCTGATAATAATGCCAATATCAGTGATGCCTGCCGCTACCAGACGTTCAATGCCGTACCAAAGGATAGGCTTATTCGCCACCGGCACCAGTTGCTTGGCTCCTGTGTAAGTTAATGGGCGCAGTCGGGTGCCGCGTCCGCCAGACAAAATTAGTGCTTTCATAAACGGTTCCTGTGGAGTTGGGGCGGGGAAAGTTGAGCGACCTTACCGGCGCAACTTATGGGGATGATCGCTGTAGGTATTCTGCGAGCATTTTTCGTAAACCCTGACGCCAATGGGGGGCTGGTTGCCCGAGCTTTGCCGCGATTTTTTCTCCCGCCAGCACTGAATAAGACGGGCGTTGGGCGGGGGTGGGATAATCGGCGGTGGTGATGGGGACCACTTGCTGAATAGCGAGGTCGGCACCCAGGATTTTGGCTTCTTCGAAAATGGCAACGGCAAAGTCGTACCAGCTCGCTGCGCCGCTGTTGGTGTAATGGTAAGTTCCTGCCAGGTCTTCGCTTCTTTGGGGGATTAGCTGGGCGATCGCCCCCGCCAAATCTCCAGTCCAGGTGGGGCTACCGATTTGATCTGCTACCACCCGTAGTTCTGGGCGATTTTCCCCCAGCCGCACCATGGTCTTCACAAAATTACCGGTGCCGCCGGTGCCGTAAACCCAGGCAGTGCGAATGACGGCGCTGTTCTGGGGGGCGGTTTGGGCGATCGCCTGTTCCCCTGCCAGTTTCGACGTGCCGTATGCACCCAGGGGATCGGTGGGGTCCGTTTCCCGGTAGGGGCGACCTTGGCTGCCGTTAAATACGTAGTCGGTGGAAACGTGGAAGAGGAATCCTTGGCGATCGCGGGCCACCTGCCCCAAAATCCCCGGCGCAGCCCCGTTCACTGTCTGGGCCAATGCCATTTCGCTTTCTGCCTTATCCACCGCCGTGTAGGCCGCCGCATTGACAATGACATCAGGCTCCAGCGTCGCCACCTGGTCGTACAACGTCTCTGTTTGGCTCAAATCCACCACGGTGCGATCGGCGATAATCACCTCTCCCAGCGGTGCCATCAAAGGCTGTAGCTCTTGCCCTAGCTGCCCTTTCGCTCCAGTCAATAAAATTCGCATCTCTGTCAGCCCTATACCGCAGTGGCAGCCTTGTACTCAAATAAGTCAGCTTCGCCCAGGGACTTACCAGCTTTGTCTTTTGCCGACAGTTGCACCTCACCGTCAAAGCCCCAGTCAATGCCGATATCAGGGTCATTCCACAGGATAGAGCGTTCGTGGGCGGGGGCGTAGTAATCAGTGGTTTTGTACAGCACCTCAGCGGTGTCGGAGTACACCACAAAGCCGTGGGCAAAACCGGCGGGCACCCACAGCTGATGTTTATTTTCAGCGCTTAGCACCGCTCCCACCCACTGTCCAAAGGTGGGCGAACCCTTACGAATATCCACCGCCACATCAAAAATTGCTCCGGCAGCGGCGCGTACTAATTTTCCTTGGGCCTGCTGAACTTGATAATGCAATCCTCGCAGCACCCCTTTAGTGGAACGGGAGTGGTTGTCCTGGACAAAATTATCGGTGACGCCTGTTTGGTCAGCGAATTTTTGTTGGTTAAAACTTTCGAAGAAAAAGCCGCGATCATCACCGAACACCTTCGGCTCAATCAGCAGCACTTCGGGAATTGCCGTAGCGGTTATTTGCATAGGGCTAGGTCCAATCGGGATGAATGGGGAGGCGTCAAAAACGAGTTGAGCCTACCACGGATTGGCGATCGCCCCAGGATTAGACCAGCCCTTCACGCATTAGAGATTAAAGCCCAGATGACCATGCACCTTTAATCAGGGCTTAGGGCATAAAGATTCACACACCCACGCCCAAAAAGCGTGGCTTTAAGTGCTGTCTCTAACGCACCGTCTCTAACGCACCGTTTCAAAGCTATCTGCCCGAGATTTAAACTGCCCAAGGAAGATGTCCAATACGGAGCGCTTACGGGTCTTAATCCGCGCCGATACCGACATCCCCGCCTGAATATCAAACTCGGTGCCGTTGTTGGTGACCAAACTTTGGGTATCCAGCTCAATGGTTAGGGGAAAGTGATAGGTGGGAATTTCCTGGGTGGGCGGCAGCGCATCAGAGCCAATGGATACCAGCTCCCCCTCGATACTGCCGAACTCCAGCGCCGGGAAGGAGTCCACATTCACTTCAACGGGCATGCCAGCCTTGATAAAACCGATGTCTTTGTTGGTGACGTACACCGAGGCCACCAATTTGCCGTCGGGAATAATGCTTAAAATTGGCTCCGTTGGGTTGGCCACATAGCCCGTACCGCTGGCTTGGATATCAAAGACTCGACCAGCTAGAGGCGATCGCAGCTCCTGGTAGCGCAAAGCCTGCTCTGCCCGGATAATCTGACCTTCCACCTGGGCAATTTGCCCCCGCACCCCGGCAATTTGGCGACGGTTATCCAACGATGTCCGTGCTAGCTGACTGTCAATATCGGCGATCGACTGGTTGTTAGCGGCAATACGGTTTTCAATATCCGCAGCCCATGCGGCCTGCGTGGAGCCAATTTCCTGACGCTTACCGCGAATGGACGCCAATAGCCGGCCTTCCCGCTCCTGCAAGCTGGCAATTTGCCCCTCAATATTGGTAACGCTTTCGGCGTTGCTCAGCACCGTTTGTTGCTGCTGCTTGTATTGCAGTTCAGGAATGGCGCCTTCCTGCACCAAGGGCTCCAAGTCCGCCACGATGCCTTCATTAATTTCTAGGCGCTGACGGTTTTGCTGAAGGCGCTGTCTCAAGGCAACAACCTGCACCCGCACATCAGCCACGTCCTGATTCAGCTCGTCCAATTCCGAACGCAGTTGAGCCACCCGCAGGGCTTGGGCCGCCCGATTCTCCACCAAACGACTGCGTTGGCTGGGCGCTGGAGGCGTTTCCCCGCGCAGCAAAGAGCGGTAGTAAGCATTTTCCGCCACCCGTACCTGACGGTTTCGGCGCAGGTCGGACACAGCGCCACCTGAGCTAATAGTTCCCACATCCGTGCCAGCCGCTTCTGAACGCAGCACGTCTAGCTGGCGCTGTAGGGAAGTGCGGTTGCGCTTTAAAGAATCCGAGTCTGCTTCTTGTCCCGTGGGGTCGAAGGTGACCAAAAGCTGTCCCTCTTCCACGCGATCGCCGTTCTCCACCAAGATTTCGCGAACGACGCCTCCGGACGGAGCCTTAACTTCACTGGCTCCCTCCTCCGGCTCCAGCTTTCCGTTAGCTGGCACCGACTGGTCAATTTGGGCCACTGCCGCCCAGGTGATGCCCGACACCACAACGGTCATAATTGCCCAAATAAAGGCGCTAGTTAGAATTGCCGGGCGCTCCAGCAAAACCGGTCTTTCTTCTTTTCCGACAAATGTTCTCAACATGGGATTGTTTCCAAAGTGGGCACAAAAATGGCGATCGCCGCTGGGCTTTGCGTCTTAAACTTTTTGCTTTCAATATTGTTCGCTTTAAATATTAAGAGAAAAGTTGGACAAAAATCCCCACTAGCGATGCTGGGCGAATTGGGATCAATGGGTTGGTAGTGTACTTCCTTGACGACGCCATAAACTGCGCAAGGTTTCAAAGCACCAAGGGCGTCCAATAAAACCTTGGAAAGCACTTTAATTGAAGCTGCCTTCCTGCTGTTGGAACAGGCAATAATAGCGCCCCTTGGTTTCCATCAGCTCCTTATGGGTGCCTTGCTCCGCCACCACACCTTTGTCCATCATGATGATGGTGTCGGCGTTGATAATGGTGTTGAGACGGTGGGTAATAAAGAACACCGTGCGGTTTTTAAATTCCACCGCCAGGTTATTACACACTTGACGCTCGGAATTATAGTCCAGGGCACTGGTGGCTTCGTCTAGGATTAGCATTCGCGGATTTTGCAGTACGGTCCGGGCGATCGCAATCCGCTGACGCTGTCCCCCCGACAAACCGGTACCCCGCTCACCGACCACGGTGTTGTAACCGTTGGGCAACTCCATAATAAAATCGTGAGCCACCGCCACCTTCGCCGCGTGAATCACCTCTTCCACCGTAGCGTCGGGGTTGGCCAGCATAATGTTTTCCTGCACCGTCCCCGTAAACAGCAGCGTATCTTGCAGCACCATTCCAATTTGTCGCCGCAGGGAGTAGAGCTCCACCTTAGCGATATCGTAGCTATCAATTTGAATCCAGCCCGCGTCCGGTGCATATAGACGCTGAAGCAGCTTCATCAACGTACTCTTGCCGGAACCACTTTCACCCACAATGCCCACAAAGGTGCCCGTGGGAAAATCCAAATTCACATTGGATAGCTGTAACGGTCCCGAATCGCCAAAACGGAAACACAGCTCAGAGAATTTCACATGTCCCTGTAGCTCCGGCATAGGAATGTTGTCCCGGTCAGCTTGGTTCGACTCGGGCTCACTGTCCACAATGTCCGATAGACGCTCCACAGAAATGGTGATTTCCTGCACCTGCTGCCACGCTCCCACCAGCCCCAGCAGGGCGCCAGTGACGTTCCCCGACAGGATTCGAAACGCAATAAGCTGACCCAAGGTGATTTGGTTGTCGATAACCAAATATGCCCCCACCCACAGCAATGCCAGGGTGGACAAGCTATTGAGAAACTCCGTGGCACCATTAATGGTGGTACCGGTCATGATGGTTTTCAGGTTCGCCTGAATCATCTTGGAATAGCGTTCTTGCCACTTCCACAGGGATTTCAGCTCGATATTTTGCGCTTTAACGGTTTGAACGCCGGAGATAACCTCCACCATGTACGAGTCCACGTCGGCGCGACGCTCTGCCTGACGACGAATGAGCTGACGAATAATGGGCGCGGCTATCAGGATGATGCCTCCCAGGAATGGCACCACCGCCAGGGCTACCAGGGTTAGCAGCCAGCTGTAGAGCATCATGACGACGATATACACCACGGAGAACACCGCGTTTAGAAATACCGTCAGCGCCGTACCGGTTAGGAAATTACGGATGTTATCCCGTTCGTTAATACGACCAGCCAGCTCTCCCACCCGTCGCCGGTCGAAATAGCCTAGGGGGAGCCGCATGAGGTGGCTGACGATCGCCGTACCGATGCTCATATCGATACGGTTCATGGTGTCCACAAACAAGTACGTTCGCAGGATGGTAAGCACCCCTTGGAACACGGCCACGCCCACCATGAAGAAGCCCAGGGCATCCATGGTTTCGATGCTGCCTTGCCCCAGCACTTTGTCGATGACCACTTGGGTAATCAGGGGCTGCCCTAAACCAAATAGCTGCACAAAGAAGGATGCCAGCACCACTTCCACCAGCACTCGTTTGTAGGGGGCAAGCCAGGGAATAAACCAGTTCAGTCCGAATTTTTCCGGCAGGTCCTCAACGGGGGGCTCAAGCAAGAGCACCAGTCCTTTGCCCTCTTCCCAGGTTTCGGTGATGGCTTTGGGGGATACGGAGCGCACCGCGTCTTCTTCCGGCGAGGCTAGAATGACGCGTTTTTCGGAAATATCGTAGAGAACGGCAAAACTATCACCCCACTCCACGATCGCCGGCGCTCGCAGTCGCGGCAAGGCCTCAGAGTCTACCTGGACTAACTGGGGGCGGAAGCCGACGCTTTGGGCGATCGCCCCGCAAACTTGCATAGAAATCAGTCCCGAGGCTTGGAGCTGATCTTTCAGGATTCGCCGAACCTTATCCTTACGGAACTGGAGCCCTGGCACAAACTGATCCAGCATTTGGAAGCAAGCCAGCGTCCCTGCCACCGGTCCTTTACCTTTCACATGGGAATAGGATTTGGGGCGGGTGTTGAGTAGTTCTTCCGGGGCAATTTCCTGGGGGCGAGCCGGCGCTAGGGGCACTTCGGCAGTGGTAGCCGCTTCGGTGGCGGCGGCGGGGCTGTTGGGAACAGGAGGGGCGATCGCCGGGGTGATGGTGGGGGCTTCCTGGGGCGGCGCAGGGGTTTGCAGGGGCGTTGCCGCTGGGGAAGTGGCAGCTTGCCCATCCCGCTGTTGCACATAGCTGGCGCTAAAGCCCAGTAGCCGCGCTTCGTCGGCATTTTCCACCACCAGGGGATCTTTGCCGTCCCACTGGAGCCGTCCACCGGGGGAGGTGGTGCCGGTGCCGGTGGTCACTTCCCCGGCGCTCACTAACCAAGCCATTTCTGGATTTTGTAGGCGCGATCGCACCTCTCCGTCGGTAACCGGTCCTTCAGACAGATGCAGCACCTGTCCTTCTTCGGCGATCGCCAGCACCGTTTCTTTCACATTGGTGCGACGATCTGCCTGGCGCTGTAGCTCCAGGCTCACTAGCTCAAAGGTTTCGGCCAACGCCGTACGCTGATGCCAATGGTCACGAAATACGCTCTCATTTTTGATACAGTCCACAAACTGCACCGCCGGTATGGCAATACACAGGGACTCCGTGGATGCCAACGCCGTTTCGCAGCCCACTCCCCGAAGCAAACTGGACCAGCCCATAATGGTGCCCGGCTGGGCTAGCTGCAAACTGGCGGGCTTTTGCGATCGCGCATCAAACCCCAACAGACGCACCTGCCCCTGGTACAAAATCAACACCTGAGCCGGTATTTTCTTCCGCTCCAGCATGGGCTGCCCCACCCGATAGCGGAGAATTTCTGCCCCCTGTAGCAGGTTGGTTTGAGCTGTTTGACTCAGCTGATTAAAGGGCTCCAGTTTTGTCAAAAAAGACTGGATTTGTTGAGAAAGAGCAGCTTGAGTCATAGTGAGAAAAGAGGCAAGGCAAAGCCCAAAACCAAACAGTAAAGGCGCAGCTAGCGCGAAGTTGGCGGTAATAACAGAAAAATTATTACGGTCAACTCAGTATTTCGATAGATGTGATAGCAGGACTCTATCAAACCGTGGGGACGTGTGAACATAGCGGAAATGTTCCGCAAATGTTCACCGCTGCCCTCTTAGATTTTCCGCAGCCTGGGAAAGCAAAACCAAGAAGACAGAATCTTCGGCGGGTATAAATTCAGCGGGCATAAATAAAATTACGCGGCGATTACGCGGGCTCCGGTGTTAATTCCGATACCGGAGGCAAGGATTCGCGGGTGGCGTCGTCGCCTGAGTCGTTGGCAATGGGTGATCCATTTTCGTTGACAACGCTAGGTTGTCCCAACGCGTCCACCTGTTGCCGCAGCCACAGGTTAAACATTTCGTCCAACAGTTGGCGGCGCATATTGTCGTCAAGCTGGGCGGGGATGGCTTGCTCGAGACGCACGATGATAAACCAGTTAGCGATCGCCCGAGGAGCCCATAGCTGACCCGGCTGGCTAACGGACAACATTTTGGCAATAAACGGATGGGGTTGATTAATGGGCACCGGTCCCAAAATCCCCTGGGTTTTTGATTCAGGACCTTCAGAATATTCCTGAGCCATTTCCGCAAAAGACGCTTCGCCCTCTTCGATGCGGTAATAAATTTCTTGAGCCAGCCCTTCATCGGTGACTCGAATTAGGGAATACACCACTTTATCGAGGCGTCCCTTTTGCTCCATAAAATAATTTTCCAGCTTTTTGGCAAAGGTTTGGAGCTTAAATTTTTCTAGCTTGACCGGGCGGGTGGCAATTTCATCCAGCCGCTCGTGGGGCATATTGTTTTCCTTTTGCCAGTGGGCTAAGTCTTCGTCGGAAATTAGCTTGTTTTGCGATCGAAAGTCATAAAGCGCTTTCAGCTTTTCTTCTTCCGATAGTTCAATATCAGCAATCACCTTATCAATGGCGATACCCCGTAAAAAGTGAGGCATAAGCTGATACTGGCTCAAGAGCTCCAGCAAATCAGCCGTGGGAATAATTTTGTCGCCAACTTTGAGAAGCTCTGCCATAGGGTAAATTGCGGTCCCAACACAACCTTAAGAATTAAGTGTCTCGCCGAGGGGTTCGGGGATGAGCACGTATATTTTGTGGATATTTTAGGATACCACCGCTGTTTACAGCCTTCAGGATGGTCATCGCCATGATCCCTGACGCGGCGGGTGATTTTTCGGTTCCGGTGGGGGGGCAAGGGCAAAGATGTTGATAAAGCTGTTTCGTTTGGGAAT
Organism: uncultured cyanobacterium; assembly: GCA_937883785.1. Lineage (GTDB taxonomy): Bacteria > Cyanobacteriota > Cyanobacteriia > CACIAM-69d > CACIAM-69d > CALGDE01. The sequence continues at coordinate 1,012 of CALGDE010000103.1, read as the reverse complement.
TGTGATTCACACCGTTCTATGGGCGGCGGCGATGGTGCCGAGTTTGGGGGCGGCGTTGATGTCGGTGATGCTATTTGATGCGCCGGGCAGTGAGGAAAATGTGGTGTTGTGGGTGGTGTTTTGGTCTGTGGCGACGCTGCCGGTGGTGTTGATTGTGGCGCTGGCGGCGGGCTGGGCGCTGTGGTTTCAGGGGCTCCGTGGGTGGGGCTTTGGGCTGAGTTGTTTGCCCTATGTTAATGCTGTTGTTTTTGCGATCGCGATAGTTGTTCTGGACTCTTAGGGGAGTGCGCCTATTAACGTCTGAATATTAGGCGCAGTGGGGACTTCACGCTCTAGTCAACGTTTTTCCTCCCTAGAGCAGCTGGTGGGGCCCGCAAGGCGAGACCTGGTTAAAACGCTTAGTGGATTTATCTGAGCAACAGGCTTGCAACGCTTGTCAAATGTTGGACATCATGGATAGCTGCTCGGATCCTGTCGCCCGTTCACTATGCGCAACTGAGAGTTTTACAGACCCGACTTATTCGCCGTACTGCGGAGATGTTGCCTAGTCGGAAAATATAAGGTGGCAGTGCCAGTCACAATTTCTTGGATGAACTTTCGGACAAAAGCAAATCATTTGGCTGTGGTTAAATATGAACTAATTAATAAGAATTAATTGTATTAGTTCCTAATATCCACGTTCCCATGACTCTCCTTCTTTCAATGCCCGAGTTCTGGAGTCAGAACCCGGAAATTGCTGCAACAGTGCAGAAGGCGCGGCAGCCTTGGACAATGCCCTTGAAGGATGCCAGCGGCAAGAGTCAGGGATATCGTCAGTCGATAAATTTGCGTCCTGGGCTTAACGTACTGATCGATGATTTCACGCTCCAGGATGATTTGCTAATAGAAAAAGGTGAGCGGTTAGTTTGTTCGCCGCGATTTTGCCTGGAAATGAGCTTTATGCTTTCTGCGAGTAACCCTAAGAGCTAATTTATAAAGTAAATCTTAATTAGCTAACCTGCGCATCATCAAG
>CALGDE010000102.1 GCA_937883785.1 uncultured cyanobacterium | reverse complement strand
TCTGTTCTCGTTTTATCAGCTCTCGTCAAAAGCGGCATAAGTGGGATGCTCCCGAGTATCCATAGTGGTGTTCAATAATATTAAATAGTTGATTTGGATTTGTTGGCGTAGTTTCTTGATGTAGAGAAAAACCACACCAATGGGAAAGATTTGCCAAACGAAAGTCGAATCAATAAGAGAGGCTTGGAGACTTGCCCAGATAAGCGTCACTAGTCAGTTGCTTCAGGCTGAAATCAGCTACATCTGCCCGGGAAATTTCCAGAGTTAACGCTTTATCAGTACCTGGAAAACCATGTTTATACAGTCCCGTTTGGGCACCATCAACCAAGCTGCTGGGACGGATGATGGTCCAATCTAAATGGCTTTGTTTGACATAGCGCTCCTGCCGCTCATGGTCCACAAAAACTTGCCGCAACATAAAGCCAAACATCACGTATTTCCAGTAGAAATTGAGATTTCCCCAGCTATCTCCGGTGCCCAATGTTGACAGGCAAATTAAGCGGCGAACGCCAATTTCTTCCATCGCTTGAATAATCTGTCGCGTGCCTTCTGACCGAACAGTTCCAGTTAGCTTCTTGCCCGCTCCTAAAGTGCAAACCACTGCATCCTGCCCCTGCATCGCCTGTTCCACCGCGCCCAGGTCCAACACATTGCCTTGAAATAGCTGAAGATTAGGGTGCTGAATGCCTAGCTTCTCCGGGTGACGGGCAAAGGCGGTGATGAGATGTCCTTGGTCTAGCCCTTGCTTCACAACCTGGCGACCGACGCTTCCTGTGGCGCCGAAAATTAAGAGTTTCATGGTGTTAGCTCCTTTGCTTGAACATCTTCAGCGTATGGAGCCAGCGATTTCGCAACTATCAATATCGTGCGGAACCATCACAATCTTGCTACGAACTCCAAATTTCCCTTCCAAAGGAAGCTAACCCACGCCACATCTCTGCCTTTGATGTTGTGTGAATGTTAATTCGACACCTTGTGGGCTGGGGCGATCGCCTATAGTCAAGGCAAGTTTGAAGTGAAATAGTACGTGCCAGGAACCGTGAGTCAGTCTGCAAATACTCAAACCGGTGATCGCATTTATATTCAGCAGTTGCAAAGCGATACTGCTGGGGAAGCACTCTGCCACCTAAAAAACGAGCATTCGATTTTTATCTCCCTGCGTCCTCGCCCCATTCACTACGTGCAAAAGCAGGACGGAAAACTTCATACGGCGCTGTACCAGAAAGGCGAAATTCTAATCACCCCTGCGGATGTGCCCCTATCGGTGCGGTGGGAAGGGGAGGAAGATTGCTTGGAAATTCGGCTGGCGGATGAGTTTTTAAAGGATGTTGCTCGGGAAACTTTGCCTCAAGATTGCGATCGCCTTACCCTTCAGCCCACCTTCCAAATCCGCAATCCCCAGCTTGAGTCCATTGGATCTATGCTGCTAGCTGAATATCAAAATCAGTTGTCTGGAAATAGCCTTTGTGTGGATTCTTTGGCTAACCTTTTAGCAATCCAGCTATTGAGAGAACATACGACCACGAATCCCCATTTGGCTGTGTATGAGGGGGGACTACCTCAACACCAACTGCGACAAGTTATAGACTACATTGAAGCCTCTTTAAACCAAGATATTAAGCTGGCTGATCTGGCAGGATTAATCGACATAAGCCAATTTCACTTCAGTCGATTATTTAAGCAATCTCTGGGACTTTCACCACATCGCTATTTACTTCAACAGCGCCTGGAAAAAGCTAAACAGCTATTGCAAAAAACCGACCGGCTGATTATTGATATCGCCCTTGAGTGTGGCTTCAATAACCATAGTCATCTGAGCAAACAGTTTAAGCAGATGACAGGAGTGACGCCCAAAGTTTTTCGAGCTTCCCAACGATAAAGGATTGTTCTGACGCTAAATAACGGCTTCTTTTAAGACCCGTTTTGATTTTAAAAAAAACCATAAAAAAGCGAGGACAGTGAATTTTGACATAGTCCTCGCAATCACAAAATTGTTGTAGAAATCGCTATGTTTAGCTCATTTTTGCCGTAGTCCGGCGAGCTTTTACGTTGGTTGCAAGCCCTACTTTCTTAAGGGCCCAAATTACATACCACACCATATCAATTTCCCACCAGTTCCAGCCGTAGCGGGCGGAATATTCGATCGCATGGTGGTTATTGTGCCAGCCTTCGCCGAAGGTCAAAAGGGCAACCCACCAGCAATTAGTGGACTGGTCAGCGGTGTCGTGGCTGCGGTAGCCCACCATATGACAGGCGCTGTTTACAAAACAGGTGGCGTGGAAGCCCACAAATAGCCGCGCGAAAATTCCCCACACAACCCAGGGCATACCACCCATAAAGTACAGCAGCACGCCAAGGGCTACCTGGAGATGGATGTAGTAGTCGTGGCAGAAGCGATAGAAGCGATCGTCGTTGACGTCGCGGGTGTATTTGGGGCGATTTTCTCGGTGGGGCACCTCGTGCATGAGCCAGGCAATGTGGCTCCACCAAAAGCCCTTGGTGGAATCATGGGGATCTAAATCCTGATCCACGTGCATATGGTGCAGGCGATGGTAGCCTACCCAACCCAACACTGCTCCCTGACCGGCGAGGGTGCCACACAGGATAAAGAAGTATTCCAACCACCGGGGAACCTTGAGGCTGCGGTGGCTGGCGAGACGGTGGAAGCCGAGGGAGATGCCCAGCCCAATGGTGATGCAGTGCAGGACGAATGCGACTCCAACGGCGCTCCAGGAGAAATTACTGGGCAGGAGGGCAAACAGGGCACCTACGTGCAGCAAAACGGTGGGCACAAGAACTTCGGGGCGTAGCCTTGGTCTTGTTTCAATGGTTCCAGTGGTCATGAAAATCCTGTGTGTTATTGACGGCAGGCTTGTTTGGGTGATCGCGAAATCATCCACTGCTAGCTAATTGATGGATTAATCAATTAAGTAATTATGGTCGCTTTTTTGCTTCGACCTTAAATAGGATAACCATTAAGCAGTGTTAAGGCTTGAATGTTACGCCACTTTAGCGCCTATCGGTTCGAAGTATGGGCGGAGAAGTTAGATGAGCCATTCTACTTAGCTTAGGGCATGGATAATTCATCTAAGATTCGCTGCCAGGCGATCGCCGGATCCTCTGCCTGGGTGATGGGACGACCAATGACTAGATAAGTTGCCCCCGCGGCGATCGCTTCAGAGGGAGTCATTACTCGACTTTGGTCCCCTTTCGCTGCCCAACTGGGGCGCACCCCCGGGCAAACCAGAATAAAATCAGGGCCGCACAATTCCCGCAGCGACGACGCCTCCAAAGGAGAACAAACCGCCCCGGGCAGACCCGACATTTTTGCTAGCTGAGCCATGCTTTCGACATAGGGTTTAACCTCAGCGTTAACTTTTAATTCTTGGTTAAGCTGCTCCGGCATGATGCTGGTGAGCAAAGTGACGGCGATAACATTCGGTGGCGTTACGTTTGTTTGGGCAGCACCTTCCACCGCGGCGGCTTGGGTGGCTTTCAACGCATTGCTTCCGGCGCAGGCGTGAACCGTTAGCAAGTTGACGCCGTAGCGCCCGGCAGCTCGGGCCGCGCCCGCCATGGTGTTGGGAATGTCGTGGAATTTGAGGTCTAAAAAAATTCGCTTTTGACGGGCTTTGAGTTCGTTCAAAATCCGAGCGCCGTCGCTGACAAATAATTCCAAGCCCACTTTCCAGAAGGTAACCTCTGGGAGGCGGTCTAGGAGAGCGATCGCCGCATCATAGCCCGGCACATCCAGCGGCACGATTATCCGATCTGCCGGACTCGCTATTTCAATGTTGCTCATGGCAAAGTTAGTCAAATTCTTTAGGAAAGGCTTTACGGAATCAGGCGCACAAATTTCTTTTTACCCAACTGTAAAATTCGCCCTGACAGTTCCTCTGCCTGCTCAAACTTTAGGTTCATATCGGTCACCTTTTCTCCGTCCAATTTGACGCCACCGCCTTTGATTTGTTTTCGGGCTTCACTGCTGCTTTTGCACAGACCGCTGGCGCTAACCAGGTAGAAAATAGGCACGGGGAACTCTACGCTCGAGAGAGAAAATTCCGGCACATTGTCGGCTGCCCCCGTCGATCCAGCCACCAAGTTTTGAGCATCCTTTTGGGCTTGCGCTGCCGTATCCGCACCGTGGAATTGGGTGACCACTTCCAGGGCCAGCTGCTTTTGGCGATCGCGAGGATTATCCGGCAGAGAATCCAGCGGCAGCTTGGTCAACAGCTCAAAATAGGTTGCCAACTGATCATCGGGAGTTTTCTCCAGCTTGGAATACATCGTCAACGCGTCCTCAGACAAGCCCACGTAATTACCCAAGGATTTCGACATTTTTTGGATGCCGTCGGTACCAATCAAAATGGGCACCAACAATCCAAACTGAGGTGTCTGATTAAACAAACGCTGTAAATCGCGCCCCACCGCCAAATTAAACTTTTGGTCCGTGCCCCCCAACTCCACATCCGCATCCACCGCCACCGAGTCGTAGCCCTGCATCAGAGGATAAAGAAACTCGTGAAGGTAAATGGGAGATTCTTGATTAAAACGCTCCGCAAACCCCTCCTTCGCCAACATTTGCCCCACGGTCATAGACGCCAGCAGCTCTAGAATTTTGCTCAGGTCTAGCTTCGAGAGCCACTCAGAGTTGTAGCGAATTTCTAGCCGCCCCGGCGTGTCAAAATCCAGCACCGGACGCAGCTGATCTAAATAGCTTTGGGCGTTGTGTTTAACCTGCTCCTCCGTCAACTGTTTGCGCACCTCCGATTTGCCCGTGGGGTCACCAATACGCGCCGTAAAGTCACCGATAATCACCACGGCGGTGTGTCCCGCATCTTGGAAGGCGCGTAATTTACGAAACGCAATGCTGTGCCCCAGGTGGATATCAGTGCCGGTGGGGTCGATGCCTAGCTTCACTCGCAGGGGGCGATCGCATTGCATCAGCCGCTGGGTCAAATTTTGGTTAGGATCCTCTGACTCCGGCTGGTGGGGAAAAATTTCTGTGGTGCCGCGATGTAACCAGTCAAATGAAGCAGGAGTGGAGGCAGACGTAGGGGCAGACATAGAAAGAACGATAAAAGCTAATTGCTGTGATGTTTAAGTATGAAATTTGCGTGAAGTTAGAGTAAAAAATTAGTCCAAAAACAAGGAGCGAATCCAGGTAGTCTTGTAGTTAATAAAATTGATACGAATGCAATCCATCGTGTTTTAACTGTTGTTAAGACTAAAAGCGATTACTGGTTCTCTATCTTTAGATTGAGAATTGCGGACAGTGTGGCGTGGTTAGTGTGATCATTTTCACGAATTGTCCCGACTGAACTAAAGAACGCTACAACAGAGTTAAGGGAGCATCCTGCCAACGTTCATTTGCAGTTAACTGCGCTATCAATTTTAAGTTTGACCGGTCAGAAAGTTTTGACTGGTTCGAAAGTCACCGGGAAGTCATCTATCAATTAGCGTGCTTTAGCCTACTACACAACCGAGTCCTGCTCGGAAGGTGTCGAATCTTGCCCATCCAGGTTTCTTTGTTGGGGGCCGTCACTACTTAGACCTCAGAGCTTTAACCGTAAAGAGTTTGGCCCTTAATTTTTTGTTTTGAAAGGGCTTCTACTTTCTAGTGCGTGAAGCTGCTGACATTTAGTTGACGACATGCCTTGGTAAACCGCTAGCCCATCGCTAGCGACTTGATTGTACACAGGAGTTAGCTGCAATGCGTGGGGTACTTCATGGAGTCGATAGAATGACGCAGCGCGAAAGGATTGTGGCACGGGTTCAGACCCTCCCTGATGAAAGGCTCCCTCAGGTGGAAAGCTGCTTGGATTATGTGGAGCTTGAGGATAAGGACACTAACGCGCCTGTATCCCTGTCCTCTGCTCCCTGTTGCGCCACCAATGCACTGGGCGGCGGCGATGTGTCTGGGGCTTTGGCGACGCGGTGGGATGTGTTGACGCGGGTGCGGGCAGGGTTCCAGCGGATACGGGGCGATCGCGCCAGTACGGCAACGTTGTACGAGGTGTACCAGCGCTCTCGTCCAGAGTTGTCCTTAAGTCGATCGCAATTCCATGAAATTCTGGTGGAATGGTCGTCGCCTTTGGTGGCGGGGTATCTAGGGCGTGAAGAGGGGCAGACCGCTGATGACGATCAGTTTTGGCTCGTCGCTGTGCCCGCGCCAGTCAATTCCGAATTATCTTTTTAATTACTCTTCTAATTTGGTTACCCTTTTATTTACCCTTCTAACGCCGCCAGCCCCCGCTGCAAATCAGTCCATGTGCCTAAAACGTTGAACTTCAGCAGACGGGCCACGGCACGAATTAGATGAAATTCTGCCTGGTTGGGCGATCGCGCCAGGGCTTTTTCAATGGCATCCTCAGCGGCCCCTGCTCGAAAGTCATAGAGATTAACGAACGCAAGATAGGCATGGGCGTAGGGGTTTTCGGCGTCTAATCGAGCGATCGCCTCAAATGCTTCGATGGCTTCCGGAGCACGACGCTGCAAGACTTCCGCCAGCCCCAGCAAGTACAAATGGGATAATCGATCTGGCTCAGTTTCCAAACGCTGTCGAGCCAAAATCGCCGCCTGCTCGGTGTAGGACTGCCCAGGATCGTATTGATTAATCCGCCCAATTTCCGCGAAGATGCCATCAAACTCCGGTATTCCCTGCCGCAGACGCAGCGCTAATAAGCGTAACTGCGCCACTCGATCTAGCTCGGGAGCCGGTTGGGGAGCCGCTTCGGGGTTGATTCTTACTGTGGTGTCCGGTGTTTTTAGGGCATAGGTTTCTCCGGTTTTGCCATTGATATAAGTGCCTTCAACGCGGTATTCGCCGGGGACTAAATTGGGCGGCGGCAGGGTGGCGGTGGAATCACTCACCCCAAAACCACCGGTTTGCTTACCAAATAAGTCTCCCTGGGCGATCGCCCGATCATCAATCCAACTGGTTCGCCCTTGGGAATCTGTCGACTCCACCAACTTCCAGGTCAGCGAAATCAATCCCTCCTGTAGGGAATCCCAGGGTCCTTCCCACTGGTAAGTCACCGCAAAAGGTATTCCCGGCGGCACCTGCTTCGGCACGGTCACGGTCGCCAAACTCACCCGCTGCGGCTTTTGGTTGATTGCCTTGATCGTCGACGATCGCTGCCGCCGCCCGAACAAAAACATTTCGCTCTCATCGCTCAACGCCCACTGGGCCACCCGCTCAAACTCGCCGCCATTTTTTACCCAATCCACCAGCGCCGCCTGAGCCTCCCGCTTTGACTGTCGCCGCAGGGATCCCTGGTTACCGCTTTTTGTTAAAAACCAGTCCAGTGTCCCCCCATCTGCCGCCACAAACTTTGGATCCACCCCCACCTGTCGCCCATGGATTTGAGCATTTGCTAGCGCCCCAAAGTAATTCACATTGTGCTGATTAATCTCCGCCGTGGACGGCAGCACTCCTAGGGTCACTTCTCGGTAGGGATCCCGCTGTTGAATCTGGGCGATCGCCTCAGCGTGGGGCCAAGGATCACCGGTATAAGCCAAATGCAAACTGCGAGGCATTAACACCGTTCCCAACCACCGCGCCGCTCCATTTCCTGGCGAAATTGCAAAACTATTGACCGCCAATAGCCCCACACACATGGCGACCGTTCCCCACCGCGTGCGCCGTCCCCAAAATCCCTTCCACAGCAATAGCCCCTGGGCCAACACCAGGCTTAGCACTGGTAAATAGGGCAGCACATACCGCCAGTCCTTATTCACCAGCGCCGAACATAGCAGGTACGACCCGCCTAAAATAATGCCAATCCACTGCCAGCCCTTGGCGATCGCCGCTTGCTCAATTAACAATTCCGACTCTTGGTCACTATCGGGCGATCGTCGGGGCAAAAACCGCCAGTGAATAAACCACCGGGACAGGGCTAGCGCAAAGCCCCCCAGCACCACCCACAGCAAAATCAGTGAGGCATGCTGTGGTAGCAGACCCAGGTAATGGGTCCAAGCATCCAATGTCGTCAGGGCAGGATCCCCTTCAATACGCGCTGAATCAATGGTGGCCCGCTTTCCACCACTTAAAATCAACAGCCAGTTAGTGCGATACCACGGCAGCCAAATGGGCACCGACACCACAAACGCAGTTCCCCACTGGGTCAATCGCAACCATCGCCGCCGCCACAGGGCTTCAACGCCCATCCAAATCCACGGCACCGCCAGAAAAAATACCGCGGTTTGCTTCACCAACAGCGCCAGCCCAAAGCAAATCCCTGCGGCGATCGCCCATCCCCAGGGCTTAATATCCCGTGCCTCGGCAAAATCAAACCACCGTGGTTGCGACTTCCCCACCCCGAACATTTGCCACCGCCGCCCTGACCAATGCCACCGCAGCACCATTGCCAAGGTCAGCGTCACCATCGCCACCAGCGGAAAATCCAACAAATAGTCCAGCCGCACCCGCCACAGTCCCGGCATTAGCCAGCACAAACCAGCCCCCCAAAATCCCAGCCGCGATCCCATTTCCCCCGGAAACATCGTCCGAGCAATGCCATACACTGCCCCAGTAATCACCAGTCCCGACAGGGCATTAACCATCGTCGCCCCATCAAAGCCATCCCCAAAACTCCACAGAAATGGCACCGTCAAAATTGCCACCAACGGCGGCGTCTTCGTGGAAAGCTGCCAAAATTCCGTCCACCATTCCCCCGACAGCCAGCCCCAGGAATTGAGCCCCTCGGCGATCGCCCGTTTGTAAGTCAACGCCGCCGTCAAATACTCCGCCTGATCCCAAGCGGGAACCGACTGATCCACCGCAAACCATAGTCGGTCAGATAGGATTCCCACGATTCCAATTAGCAGCAATCGCCACCCGTCCCGCAGAAACCATTTCTGTGTGCGTTTTCGAGTAATTTGATGGTGCGATCGCTGACTGAAAATCATCAATAAAAATGTGAGTTAGAACCCCACCAACCTTCAGTAATTTCCTAATGCGCTGTGGAACTTAGTAATAATTGACTCTGACATCGGGACGGATTCTGATAAATACAATTTCCGTGCCAAGGAACATCAGAAACGCGAATAAATCCACAGTTTATCAACCAGTTATCCACCTCCTTAAACAGCGCCCCATGTTCATATAACGCTTCCTGGGAAACTTCCACCTCTAGAAATTTCACCGAGTCTAGGTAATCTCCAGCTCCAACTAAACACAACATCTCAGCTCCCTGAACGTCAACCACCAAAACATCTAATCCGCCTAAAGGTAATCCAACCCCCTTCAAGATCGTATCCAGTCGGGCGGTTTTTAGCTGTAAGGTCTCCCCTGTTTCGTGCACATCGGAAAAAGTATCCCTGAGGGTATTTGTTGAGTGATAAATGGAGCTGCTAGCGCCATCATTGCTAAACACAAAGAAACTACAAACTTCATCATCTGAATCCGTAACGAGGGCGTTGACGCATACATTGCGAGTTCCCTCTACCTCGCTCTCCGCTACGGTCTTTTCTAAAATTTCAAAGCATTTTGGATCTGCCTCCACCCAAACAATCAAGTTGGGAGATAAAGATTGATATTGATAAATCTCTTGACCGTGATGAGCTCCCACATGAACCACAGATCGAACTGATTCTGATCCTAGAAAATCAACAAAACTAATGGCCGATTTTTTACGACAGCGTTCAGCACAATCTTGACGCCCTAAGTGTTCATAAATATTCCCTAGGTGAGCGTAGGCTTTCTGGTTAATGGGCTGAACCATCACCGCATCTTGGCACCAACGAATTCCCTCTTGAATACGCCCTTGTTTCAATGCGGAGTGGGAAGACTCCAGGCAAGTTTCGTAAGATTCAGTGCTTGGTTTGATGCCGCCCGTGCCAGGTTTATGTAGTTTGAAATACTCTGATTCAACGTGGGTGGACTGATTTAAACAGTTGCTGAAACTTTTCCAGTCAAGACGATACCCAGCCATGAAATCCTGATACAGCTTTTCCACGTCAGTGCGTGCGGAATTATCAAACTCATTCGGGCAAACATCTTGAACCCGATTAACTTGAATGGTGATTGTTTTACTAGTAGGAAAGCAAGCCAGTTGACGCCTCCACTGCTTGCCCTGAGGCGCGCCAAAGAAGTGGTGCGCTAACAATCCTTCCAGGTAATTAGGGTGCTTAAGCTGATCGCTAATTTGCAGCAGTTGTTGAATATCATTTTTACGATACACTGATGCGCTAACTTCCCAAGGGTAGGTCCAGGGAGTCTCTTTAAGATCACAGGTTGTCCAATCCCAGGTTAGATAATCTTGCTGATCCGTTAGTAATGGCAAAGGCGCAATATTTTTCCCCAGTCTTAAGCTAAATGCCAAAATTTGCTCGTTGCAATTAAGCGCTGTTTCGCAAACTTCAAATTTAAATTTGGATTTAAAGCAAACATCATCACAGCCCCAGAGAATATGGTCATCACATCGGGCAATAATCTCCAATAAATCCTGATAAAAGTCGCTTTCAGGTATCCAATGTATGTCGGGAAATTGGTGCTCTAAAACTTGATAGGGTATTGTCTCGCTTTTACAGAACAGTACGTTGATTTTGTGGGCGGCAATACCAGAATAGTGAATCAGACTTTCTATGTATGCGCAAAGCTGTAGTGGCCGGTCTTTAGAAAAGATAATAACGGAAGTCAATGGATGGCTCCTAATAACGACTTGGGATGGCTACCTACAGCTTTGTTTGAGAAAAATATTAGAAGCTAAACGTGTCTTTGGGCAATGTACTCGCCTGCAACGAGTGCCCTTGGGAGGTGATTTCTTGCACTGGAGAAAGTGGAGTATTGGCTGAATTAGACGGTGAAAGGGTCAGAATTGCGTTGGTTTGATCGCGCCAAAAGATCGAATAGCCAGCGCCTTCCAAGGTTTGCAAAATTTGAACGCTTTCTTGACGGATTTCTTCGGAGAATTCAGTGTCTAAATCCCTTAACTCTATGATTAGAGCTCGGGGGCGACATTGCTCGAAATCCCATGCGCTGATAATCGGTAGTTCAAACCCTTCAACATCAATGACCATTAGGTCGATCGCTGGAATATTGTCCGCAAAGCAAAGCTTTAGCAATTGAGGTGGCGTCACCACATGCACCTCTTGCAGCTCTCCCTGGTGGTGACCGCGGGCCCACTCGATTTGGTTGAACTGCTCAATATGGTGGGTGGCCATTGAGGAAATTGCCTCTCCCACTGAAATTTTGCTCAGCCCGGGGCGATCGCCTACCGCACAATTAAGCAGCCGCACATGATTATTTTGGTGTCGCTGTGCACAGATCTGAGCGTATTGCTGAACCGGCTCCACGTAGACACCGTGCCACCCTAAATCCGCAAGAAATGAGGTGTTGCTAAAACTCTCACCATCGTAGGCTCCAATTTCGATAAAGGTGCCATTACGACGCTGCCCAAACAGTTTTTCATACAGCTCTCCCAATTGCGGTATCTGACAGCTTTCAGGGGGAACGTAAAACATTGGGAGGCGATTTCAAACGGTATTGAGTCGTAAACGGTGAATATAGGCTTAGGAGCAAAAAAGCAGACTACACCGCTCCAGTAAATCGCTCTAATTGCGACCGATCCACTTTTGCGCCTGCAAACGCAACACCACGCCAGACACGAGTAAGTCCAAGGTGATCTTTCGTTCGTCGATTAGAAATGACTCAAGAATGCTGCTGGATGAGCCCGTTTCCGCATAGGAAAAGGTTTTAATGCCTTTGATGTCGTCCTTGGGAAAGTAAACGCGGAATTCGCGATCGCCCCCAAACCAATTGCCCACCACCTGAGAACACAACCCTGCCCCCGGCAATCCACCCACGGCCACAGGCTCCTTAACAAAAGACAACGTTAAATCGTCAATGCCCTGCTCAGCCAAAACTTTTTCTAACTCAGGTAAATAATGCTCCTTCATAAACTCATTGAAGGGCTTATCCTCAAGCTTAGGAGGCTTAGCTTTCTTTTTCGCCGCAGGCTTTTTCGCCGGGGCGTCCTTTTTCTCTTCAGCTTTTTCAGCAGGTTTGGCAGCAGGCTCTTTCTTTTTCGCTGCTTTTGGCTCTTCTTTGCCGTCCGCTGGCTTAGCTTTTGCTTTCTCCTCACCCTTTGCCGCGGTTTCGCCTTTGCCGTCTTGTTTGGGCGCATCTTTTGCATCGCCCGCCTCAGCTTTCGCCTCAACTTCCGGCGTTAACTGCGCCGCCTTGTCAAGGGCGGGCGTTTGATCCCCCTTGGGGCTTTCAGGGGATTCAGCTACTTTGTTCTCTTTCTCGTCTGCCATCACACTAACTTTCCAGCAAAGATTCTTCTAGCAAAGGTCTTTTTATTATGACGGGTAATGGGGCAACCCTTAAGAAAGGCTAATTATGGTCAGCATTTAGCCTCGCTATGGCTTAACCTCCAGCCACTGCCGGGACAATGCTCACTTCTGCGCCATCTTCTAACTTGGTTTCCATGTTGTCCAAGAAGCGGATATCTTCGCTGTCTACGTAGAAGTTCAGGAAACGGCGAAGTTTGCCGGAGTCGTCACAGAGACGAGCTTTGATACCGGGGCAGGTCGCCTCTAGGGATTCAATCAGTTCGGCAATCGTGGCACCATCACACTGAATTTCTGCCTGGTCGTTGGTGAATTTCTGTAGGGGGGTGGGAATTAAAACTTTGACGGCCATGGCGCTGTGAAGAAATGAAATTGAAAAAGAAGAGCTAACGGAACAATTAGCCGCGATTTGATTGATGCGACCAGAAACATTACACCATGAAAAGGGGAGGCAGCTTCCGATGAGGGTTGCTTTACCTCCCACCTTCTATCGCGGCGTTTCCGGCCTTTAAAGTTCGGTTGCCCTGGAGAATCCGGGCTCGCTGACAGTGGCTTCCAGACCTTTAAACAGAGTTAAAAAGGCGGAAGCATATGCCCTTAATGATCAAAAACCTTAGGGCTGAACCCTTAAAAGCACTGATAGCGGCTTCTACACAGAAGCTTGCTGCCACTCTAGGCGGTCCAACGTTTGAGCCCGATCCCAAGCTCGCTCGAAGCTATCCAGCTTAGGGTCGATGGTGAGGGGTTCGCCGGCATGGCTTTGGACTGCTTCTTGGGTCTTGAGCCCGTTCCCGGTGATGTAGGCGACGGTGGTTTCATCGGGGTTGATTTTGCCCTGCTCAGCCAGTTTCTTCAGAACGGCGATGGTGGTGCCTCCAGCGGTTTCGGTAAAGATCCCTTCCGTCTCCGCCAGCAGCTTCATGCCCTCAATAATTTCTTCGTCGGTGGCGGCTTCGATATGACCGTTAGTGTTGCGGGCTTGCTCAACGGCGTAGATACCATCGGCAGGATTACCGATCGCAATGGACTTAGCAATAGTTTTGGGCTTTACGGGCTTAATAAAGTCGCGACCTTCTTTAAAGGCTTCGTAGATAGGAGAACAACCCAAAGCCTGGGCGCCGCTGCATCGCACGTCTTTGGCTTCCACCAGACCAGTTTTAATAAATTCCTGGAAGCCTTTGTAAATCTTGGTGAATAGGGAGCCTGACGCTAGGGGCGCAACGATGTGGTCCGGCAGCTTCCAACCCAGTTGCTCAGCCACTTCGTAGCCCAAGGTCTTAGAACCTTCAGAGTAGTAAGGGCGCAGGTTGATATTGACAAAGCCCCAGCCGTGGGTGTTTGCCACCTCAGAACATAGGCGGTTTACCTGGTCGTAGTTACCTTTCACCGCCATTACAGTAGGACCGTAAATCAGGGTGCCTAGCACTTTGCCCGCTTCCAGGTCGGAGGGGATAAAGACGCAACAGTCTAGGTTGGCGTGGGCTGCGATCGCCGCTGTAGAATTCGCCAGGTTGCCGGTGCTGGCACAGGATACGGTGTCAAAGCCCAGTTCCTTCGCTCGGGTCAACGCTACAGAAACCACCCGATCCTTGAAGCTCAAGGTGGGCATATTGACCGCATCGTTTTTAATGTAAAGCTCTTTCAGCCCCAGCCGTTTCGCCAGACGGTTTGCCTTAAGCAACGGAGTCATACCAGTGCCCACATCGATGGGGTTCTCGCTGGTGACAGGCAGAAAGTCCCGATAGCGCCAAATAGAGTTTGGACCTGCCTCAATACGTTCCCGCGTAACCGTCCGCTTTAGCGACTCATAATCGTACTTCACTTCCAAGGGACCAAAGCACTCTTGACAAACGTGGGTCGCCTTGGGCTCATACTCAGTGCCACATTCCTTACAGGCGAGGTGACTGAAGTGACCGCCAGTTTGATCAAAGGTAAATGCGGAAATTGAGAGGGGCGCTTCTAAAGCTTGGGTCATGGTATTTCTCGCGGGACCTGCCGTGTTAGCCGAACTTTAATGAATTGAATGCAAGCTATCACGCACCAAAAAGCAACGTCAAATAATCCCGACTTTTTTGGTCGTATATGCTTTCAGCCCATTGTTTCTAACGAGTATGGGTGAATTGAAGCGAAAATTTTTCGAGAAATAACTTGTTTGAGCCGTGAGCGCCCAATGCTTTGAATGTTGCGATCGCCTTCAATGGGGAAATAATATTTCAAAGCAATTAGAAATATAAAGACAAAATGAATTTCGTTGGTAATACTTTTTGTTGGGCGTAGTATTGAAGTCAATAAATCAGAGCCACCCAAATTTTTAATAAAGGTTCTGCGCAAGATAAATAGTTTTTTTAATGACATCGAACGTTTAAGTTTCGAATCAAGGTTTGAGACGGTATGTGCTGAGCAGTGCATGTCATTTTGAATTTTTCGGCGTTAGTCCCTTGCAGGGCTTGCCGTTTAGCTCCCAGGGTTTAACCTTCTGGGAGCTTTTAGTTGGAATGAGCGGCGACAGGGGCGTTAGCGAGTCTTCGGGAATTGGGAAAGAGAACGTGATAGGCTGCCGTCAATTTATGGTTGATTGTTTACTACTGATTTTGTGAAGATATGCTGCGCCTAATTACTGATTTTGACGGTCCGGTGATGAATGTCTCGGAGCGATACTACCGGGTTTATCGTTTCTGTCTTGAATCCGTGAGCGATCGCCGTCAAAAGATTAATCAGCTATCGAAGGAATCCTTTTGGGGGCTGAAGCGGTCTCAGATGCCGGAGGTGGAAATTGGGCAGCGTTCTGGATTAAGCCCGGCCCAATCGCGGGAATTTGCTCAGTTGCGCAAGGATACGGTGCATCAAATGGAGCAGTTGGTGCACGATGAGCCGGTGCCGGGGGCGATCGCCTCTCTAGAGAGAGCCCAGGCTATGGGTGTGAACCTGGTGGTGATGACGATGCGACGGGTGCGGGAATTGGATTACGCCCTGGAACGGTACGATTTAGGGCGCTTTTTTCCCGAGAATCGGCGCTACTGTTTGGGCAATGATTACGTAAAAACTGGGGACTCAAAGGATAAGCCAAAGCTAATGGCGGCGGCTTTGAAGGAGCTACCGCCCGCGTCCCAAACCTGGATGGTGGGAGATACGGAGGCGGATATCGCGGCGGCACGGTTTGGTAAAGTTCCAGCCGTTGGCGTTTTGAGTGGAATTCGCGATCGTGATCGGCTGGAGTTCTTTGGTCCTGATGCGATCGTCGATAATTTAGGGGCGGCGCTGGATTTAATCGAAAGCCAGGTGCTGGATAAAGATTTGCTGACTGCCGTGTAGGGGCTATTGTCGATGACAGCTTACTGGGTGCTGCGCTCAGTTAAACGTCAAACCCAATAACAACCAAGGTTACAGCCCCTAGCCTGTTTGATTTGAGGGGGTGCATGCTCCCCACTGTGTCAAGCGTCTGGCTCCTAACTGAATAGCCCCTAATAAGAGTTCATGGGGCATTGTTGCGCAGATAGGGGCAGGTATATCGAGGGTCTCAAAGGGCAACATTTTGAAAAGTGTTCTATTTTTGCTGTCTCTGAAAAGTAAACCGCTTGAAAATTTATGTATAGCAGCGACGGAGTGAGTTAAGACATACTGAAGAAAGCTGTTTTCTTCT
>CALGDE010000101.1 GCA_937883785.1 uncultured cyanobacterium | reverse complement strand
ATGCTGTAAGTCATGGCTAAAAAGGCTTTCACCTACTCTGTCACCCCGTCAGCCAGGAAGGACAAGGGGTCAAGTTAGAAATTTTCTATGACCAAAGCACCTATATTGATCAATCCGTAGCCCTTGTTAAAGACAACTTGATTTTAGGCGGCATCCTCGCCACACTGGTGCTGCTCTTATTCCTCGGTTCCATTCGCACCGTTATCGTCGTCGCCCTTAGTATTCCTACGACCTTAATCACCGTATTTATTGTGATGGGGGCATTGGGTCAAACGTTAAATGTCATCAGCCTTGCTGGATTAGCATTTGCCGTAGGCATGGTGGTGGACAATGCGATCGTCGTTGTGGAAAACGTTTTTACCCATATGCAAAAGGGTAAAAATGCCATGGAAGCAGCGATCGCCGGAACCCAGGAAGTGTGTGGCGCAATGTTGGCGTCCACCTTAACCACCGTGGCCGTATTTACGCCCCTAATTTTGGTGGAAGGGGAAGCGGGCAAGCTGTTTGCCGCCCTGGGTATCACCCTTGCCGTATCGGTCTTAATTTCTCTGTTCTCTGCTTTGACGCTAATTCCCATGTTGTCGGGAATGTTGTTAAACCGCCGGGAAGCGGAAATGATGCTGAGCGAAGGGGGCGATCGCCGGGGCAATGCCGTGGAAAAACTTGTTGCCCGCACCTCCGGCTTATTCCGTAAATTCCAAGGAAAACTAGAAAGCGTTCTTCTCAAAACCGCTGGCTGGTCCATTGGCGTCGGTCGCCAGGTGCGCCGTCTAATCGTTCTCGGCGCATCGGTGGCATTATTGCTGGTTAGCACCACTTTGCTACCCCAAGCGGATTATCTTCCCGAAGGCAACCGCAACTTGATTTTGTGGTTAACGGAGCCCTTCCCCGGCACCAGCGTAGAAGAAACAGTGCGTCTTACAGAAGACGCCCGCAACTTTATCCAACAGCAGCCGGAAGTTAAAAACTCCTTCTTGGTGCTGCGTCCCGGTTTACGGGGCATTGGTTTCGACCTGAAGGACCAATGGGCCGATAGCAAGGGCCTTAACGAAATGCTGGGACGGGTTCTTCCTGCCGGCTTCCAATTCCCCGGCTTTCGGTTTATGTTCCCCATTCGAATTCCGATTTTTAGCGACCCTGGCAAACAGTTTGAAGTGCAGTTAGTGGGTAGCGATTTGCAACAGCTTTCCCAGCTAGAGCAGCAGCTATCCCAGGAATTGCGCGGCGTTGAGGGAGTGGTCAATGTACGCTCTGATTTTGTATACGGCGCACCCGAACTAAAAGTATTGCCCGATCGCAGTCGCCTAGCAGAAGTTGGCTTAACGGAAGCGGAAGCGGGAGCCGCCGTGGAAGCTGCCTTGGGAGGACGATTCACCTCTAAATTTATCGACGGTCAAGAGGAACTGGACGTCACCGTAGAACTACAGGACACCTTTGTTGAAACCCCCGACCAACTGCGACAGTTGCCCCTGTATACCCGCGACGGGCTAACGGTACAGCTTTCAGATGTGGCTGAAGTGGACGAACGCATTGGTCCCGACACCATTAACCATGTCAACCTGGAGCGGTCTATCACCCTAACCGCCACCGTTGCCCCCAACGCTCCCTTAGGGGGCACCGTGAATGCCACCGAAACCCAGGTGCTAGAGCCGTTGCGCGATTCTTTACCCGGTGGCTATCGCCTAGAACTAGCCGGTTCAGCGGATCAACTGGCGGAAACCCTGTCTCAGCTAGTGGCAGCCTTTGTATTCTCCCTAGTGATCACTTATCTGCTACTTATGGCGCTATACCGCTCCTTCCTCTATCCCCTGGTGATTATGGCCACGGTACCTCTGGGATTAACGGGGGCCCTGCTAAGTCTAATTCTCGCTAATGCCATCCCCGGCGTCGTGATTCCCTTGGATATGATCACCGGGCTTGGGTTCGTAATTTTGACGGGCATCGTGGTCAATAACGCCATTTTGCTGGTGGACCGCGCTTTGCAACTGCAAACGGAAGAAGGACTGGCGTATCACGAATCCCTATACCAAGCCACCCGCGATCGCCTACGCCCCATCTTTATGTCCGCCACCACCAGCGTATTGGGCATGGCACCGTTAGCCTTAGTTCCCGGATCCGGCGCTGAGCTGTATCAAGGTCTTGGCGTAGTGTTGACCGGCGGCTTAGCCTTCTCCACCTTGGTGACCCCCACCGTAGTGCCGGCATTAATGGTCATCCTCCAGGATATTCGCCCTCGCAAAGCCCAGCGCTCTGGGCAAAGTCAGCCTTCCACCCAAGTCGTGTAAAAGTTCCAAAGCGATAATCACAGACAAGCCTCCCTCGCCTAGGGGAATCTCCCCCATTTAGGGGCTGTTACTCGCCGGATTGTTTTGACACCTTAAGCAAGAATCCGCGACAGTTTCAGCCCCTATTCTTCTGAGAGAAGGGTAGTAACGCTTTTATAAAACTCGGTGATATCCCGGGGCGATCGCAGATGAAAAACTTGCTTAGTTCCCCGCACCTGGCTTACATAATCTCGATATTTAGGCGTAAGTTTGGTGTGACACAGCCAGATGATGCGATAGGAATTAAAAGTCCCTTGCAACAGTGGACTACCCTTCGGCCAACCCGCCGGAGAGACCCATCCTCCCTGCAAAAATCGTTTAGTTACCCACCAGGTGTGCTGTAGGACAGGCAAGTCGAGGTAGACCAAAGTATCAGCAACCTCTAGCCGCTCCCATAGGGTTTTGAAAGTGCCAAAACCGTCAATAATCCAGCAGTCTTGACCCAGTAGATCGTCATGGGCAGCCCTAAATTGCTCGGGGAGCACCATGTCACCACCGGGTTTGTATTGCAAAGAATCGAGAGGAACCCAGGGCAGTCCAGTGATTTGGGCGAGGTTCTGACTAAGGGTTGACTTGCCTCCACCTGCATTGCCAAAGACAGCGACTTTTTTCATGGTTTTTAGGGCGTGTCATCAATTAAGTGCCATAAGCCTTACACAGTGGAGAATCCACGCCCTTTCAAAATAAAGCCTATTAGGGGCTGAAATCCTCGTGGTTACTGGCTTTGAGATCTAAGTAATGACAGCCCCTCATTTCACAGGATGATCATCGAATCGGTAAATTGAAGCCGCCTGTGTGCATTGAAGTCATTAAATGCCCTGTGCACACAACCCATGGGCTGTCTCAATACTTGATGTAAGCAAAAGGTTTGCGTCGATAGATCCAGCCCAGTGTGATAATGAACTTCATTGTTATTACTTAGTCTCAAGAAACCACTTATGGTTGCCACTGCTGATCGCGCAACAGTTCCCGTAACCGTATTGACGGGCTATTTGGGGGCAGGGAAAACGACGCTGCTGAACCGAATCTTGACCCATGAGCATGGCAAAAAGGTGGCGGTTATTGTTAACGAGTTTGGCAATGTGGGCATTGACCACAAGCTTGTGGTGGATACGGATGAAGAGATTTATGAGATGCACAATGGCTGCATCTGTTGCAACGTGCGTGGCGATCTAATCCGCGTCGTGGGCAAGTTGATGAAGCGGCGTGACAAGTTCGACCACTTGTTTATTGAAACAACGGGGTTAGCGGACCCGGCTCCCGTGATCCAAACCTTTTTTATGGATGATGAGGTGCGGGCAAAGGCGCAGCTGGATGCGGTGGTAACTGTGGTGGATGCTCGCCATATTCAACAGCATTGGGATGCGGATGAAGTGGTGGAGCAAATCGCGTTTGCCGATGTGATTTTGCTCAATAAAACTGACTTGGTAACAGCGGCGGAGTTGGACGACTTGGAGCAGCGGGTGCGAGGGATGAATGCGCTCGCCAAGATTTATCACACCGAAAATGCTCAGGTTGAAATGGATGCGCTGTTGAATGTGAAAGCCTTTGACGTGAACAATGCGCTGCAAATCAACCCAGAATTGTTAAATGGGGTGACGGCTAAACATGACAAAACCGTGGGCTCTATCACCCTGATGGAGTCAGGCGCGTTGGATGCCGCCAAGCTTAACGCCTGGTTTGAGAACTTGATGGCGGAGAAAGGTCCCGATATTTTCCGCATGAAGGGCATTCTCAACATTGCTGGGCAAGATGACCGCCTCGTTTTCCAGGGCGTTCATATGATGTTTGAAGGTAGGAAGGATCGCCCCTGGAAAGCGGACGAGCCCCGAAAAAGTGAGTTGGTTTTTATCGGGCGCAATCTAGGGCAAATGGGTTTAGTAGAAAGCTTCCGGGATTGTTTGGCGGGCTAGAGGCTGGGATCTTGACTTAGAGATTTAACTGGTAACAGCCCCCAGATGCTGCTTTCTTTCACTGCAAATGCCATGCCTAAAACAACGCTCCAAGATTCATTTAGACTGCTGCGGCAAAGTGCTTTGTCGGATTATGTGACGGCGATCGCCTGGTCTCTGGATGGAGCCTGGTTTGTGGGCAGTTCTGCGGCGGGGGAGGTGGTGCAGTGTGCAATCAAAACCGGTGAAACCACCGTATTGCTGGGGGATCAGGGAGAGTCGGTAGACACGTTGGCAATTTCTGCGGACGGTCAATTTTTAGCCGCTGGCGGACAGGCGGGAACGGTTTGGGTTTGGCGGCTAGACAAGGGGAGCGCGGCGCTGATTGAGGCGTTGGAACACTCCCGCGTTTGGATTGATTGTTTGCAATGGAACCCCCAGCGTCCTGAACTGGCCTCTGGTTGTGGACGCGATGTGAAGGTGTGGGATGCAGCGGATCAATCTGTGACCACCACGCTAAATTTCAACAAGTCTTCGGTATTGGATTTGGCGTGGCATCCCTCGGGCGATCGCCTGTCCGTCAGCGGCAATCAGATGATTAAAACCTGGCAGCGGCGGGATTGGAACGAGGCTCCAACGGAGCTGGCAACTGGGGGTGTCACTGATGCGATCGCCTGGTCTCCCGATGGCAACTACTTTGCCGCAGGCAGTAATGATCGCTCAGTGCTGGTGTGGGAAGGCGGCAGTCCTTACCCCTGGCAAATGCAGGACTTTCCTGGGAAATTGCGACAGCTTGCTTGGTCAATGCCCACAAAGACTTGGGGGGCACCTCTGCTAGCTTCCATGGGCAGCCAAAATGTTGTGGTGTGGGCCCAAGACGACGATCCAATTCCCGAATTATTGGGTGCACACCAGGGAACTGTCAGCGCGATCGCCTTTCAACCACAAACCTCACTCCTCGCCTCAGCGGCAGAAGATGGTTGCCTCTGCCTTTGGCATAATGGTGTCCGCCTGGTTCAAACCCTTAAGCATCCATCCACTGAATTTTCCTGCCTCGCTTGGAGTCCTTCGGGGGAGGCGATCGCAGCCGGAGGTAGTCAGGGAGAGCTGTTTGTATGGACGAAAACAACCCCAGGGAAAGGGTTTGGATAATTGAAAGATAGGCTTTTGAATGCTTTTTATGAGCGGTTACGACTTTTGAATTAGTAGAACAGTCAGCAAGCAGGGTAAATGATCGCCCCTTGATTGATCTCGAAAAGCGGGCAGCGATCACGACTGGCAGTGTCAAGGAGAACTGTCGTTTCTGAAGAGCGATCGCCACATCGCAGCTTTTGCATCAATCGCCTGAATAAAGTCATGTTTACCATCCATATAAGCCTCAATGTCTTCAGAGTGAGTCTTAGCGAGATATCGTTTCAAATTGCTACAGCCTTGGGCATCTTCTGGATGAGTTTTCATATAGTCACGAAAAGCGAGATGTCGCCTAATGTGATCTGAACCAACTTCAAAGACATGAACATGGTGGGTGCGAATGCCCGCCGCGTTATCTTTTCGAAAGTATCGCCGCCCCGGAATTCCATACTCGCCCATCACTTCGTAGCCCAACGCCGCCATTGCTTCACTGTGCTGATCCACTTGGGCGATCGCCCTGACCTCCACCAGACAATCAATAATGGGCTTAGCGTAAATATTGGGAATGGAAGTGCTCCCAATATGGTGAACTGCCACAACAGTGCTATCGAGAGCCTTGGCAATTTGCTGCGACTCTTGCTCAAATTGCTGTTGCCACTGGGGATTATGGGGAACAACCATCACGAGTTGCATCAAGCATTGCTCCAATTAGCTATGTGGAAAGGCATCTGGAACGAGTCCAGCAATGCACTTGCAATATCGGCCACTGAACGGAAATTTTTAGCGATCGCTTTCTGCGCTGAAAGAATCGATCAACGATAATATTGTACATAAATCAGATCGTCATACCCTGAGCGACTAAAACCTGTAGCCAGTGGGTCGATTAGTTGAAACAACTTCTCATTTTGTGAGTGTTATTTGAGTAGAACATTGAACTGCTATGAAACAGCCACCTCCCGGCACAGAAGAGCGCATTGCAAAGATGACCTTCGCGTCAATCTATCCTCTTTACGTTGCAAAAGTTGAAAAGAAAGGCAGAAGCAAAAAGGAGCTAGAAGAGGTCATCCAGTGGCTTACCGGCTTTGATGAGCAGAAGTTGAAATCACTGATCGACGCGGAAGTGACCTTTGAGGACTTTTTCAGCCAATGCAAGCTAAACCCGAATGCGCACCTTATTAAGGGTTCCATTTGTGGCTACAAAGTCGAAGATCTGGAAAGCCCATTGATTCAAAAAGCTCGATATCTAGACAAGCTGGTCGACGAGTTAGCGAAAGGGCGCAAAATGGACAAGATCCTGCGGTCTCCCTAGGGCGTGCCATCAGTTAAGTGCCATAAGCCTTACACAGTGGAGAATATACGCCCTTTTGGAACAAAGAAATTTAGGGGCTGAAACCGTTACGATCAAAAGCCTTGGAGTTTCAATGATGGCAGTCCGTAATTCAATCGAATTTTCTTGCCTCGCCTGGAGCTCTGCGGGAGAGGCGATCGCCACTGGAAGTCCTTATGGTCTGGCGGGTTGATGATGGGATCAGGGGCGATCCATGGGTAAAGTCACACGACTTCCAATTTAAGCTTAGTCTGTGCCCCTGCATTTAAATTGTCAGATCGCACCGCTCCAACAGTAACTAGGTTCGTTCAGATACTAAATACAAGCCAAAGATTTGCAGCGAGAAATCCAGCTCGCCATGACAATGATAACCACTACCATTGCTCGAAAATAAGGAACGACCTATGACTGCCACCGCCGATCGCACAACCGTTCCCGTAACCGTATTGACGGGCTATTTGGGGGCTGGAAAAACGACGCTGCTGAATCGCATTCTGACCCATGAACATGGCATGAAGGTGGCGGTCATTGTGAACGAATTTGGCGAGGTGGGCATCGATAACCAGTTGGTGGTGGATGCGGATGAAGAAATTTTTGAGATGAATAACGGCTGCATCTGTTGCACGGTGCGAGGCGATTTGATTCGCATTATTGGCAATTTGATGAAGCGCCGCGACAAATTTGATCATCTGGTAATTGAAACAACGGGGTTAGCGGATCCGGCGCCGGTGATTCAAACTTTCTTTGTGGATGATGAGGTGCAGGAGCAGGCCCAGTTAGATGCGGTGGTGACGGTGGTGGATGCTCGCCATATTTGGCAGCACTGGGAAGCGGATGAAGCTGTTGAGCAAATTGCCTTTGCTGATGTGATTTTGCTGAACAAAATTGACCTGGTGACGGAGGAACAGCTAGAGGAACTGGAGCAGCGGATTCGGGGAATGAATGCGATCGCCAAAATCTATCGCACCCACGACGCCCAAATCGAGATGGATGCCCTGTTGGGGGTCAATGCTTTTGATTTAGACAATGCCCTGAAAGTTGACCCAGAATTTTTGAATGAGGCGGCCCACGAACACGATGACACGGTGGGATCTATGACTTTGGTGGAGTCGGGCGAGCTGGATAATGAAAAGCTGAATGATTGGCTGAGCGATCTTTTACAAAATCAGGGTCCCGATATTTTCCGTATGAAGGGTATTCTCAATATTGCCGGAGCGGACGATCGCTACGTTTTTCAGGGGGTGCATATGCTGTTCGATGGTCGGCGCGATCGCCCCTGGAAACCCGATGAACCGCGCAAGAATGAGCTTGTATTTATTGGACGAAACCTAGAAAAAATGAACTTAGCAGAAAACTTTCGAGCTTGTTTGGTGAGCTAGCAGTGCCCCTTTAAACGTCATGCCTAAAACACAACCCAAAAGTTCATTTGGACTTCTGCGGCGAACCACTTTGTCAGATTACGTGACGGCGATCGCCTGGTCTTTGGATGGAACCTATGTTGTGGCTGCTTCTGGGTTGGGGGAGGTGGTGCAGTGTTCAGCCAAAACCGGTGAAACTACCGTGCTGCTGGGGGAGCAGGATGGATCGGTGGACACGTTAGCCATCTCTGCCGATGGTCAGTTTTTGGCGGCGGGTGGACAGGCGGGAACGGTCTGGATTTGGCGGTTAGACGAGGGGACTGCAACGCTGATTGAAACGTTGGAGCACTCCCGAGTTTGGATTGATTGTCATCTGCGATGGAATCCCCAGCACCCTGAACTGGCCTTTGCCTATGGGCGCTATGTGGAGGTGTGGGACGCGGCGGAGCGATCGGTGGTGACGCTGAATTTTGAGGCGTCTTCCGTATTGGATATGGCGTGGCGTCCCCAGGGCGATCGCCTATCGGTCAGTGGAAATCAAGTGATTAAAACCTGGCGGCGGGAAGACTGGGATGAGGATCCAACGGAGCTGGAAACGGGAACCGCCAGTAATTCCATCGCCTGGTCCTTTGATGGAAACTACTTGGCCGCTGGTAATAATGATCGCTCAGTGCTGATGTGGGACGACGGCGACTCCGATCCTTGGCGGATGCAGGGTTTTCCCGGGAAAGTGCGACAACTTACTTGGTCAATGTCCACAACGTTTCTGGGCTCGCCCATGCTGGCTTCTACGAGCAGTCAAAGCATGGCGGTTTGGGTCCAAGCTGACGATTTGTCCACAGGATGGGAAGCCAAACCATTGGACATCCACAAGGGAACTGTCACTGCGATCGCCTTTCAACCGCAAACCTTACTTCTCGCCTCAGCGGCAGAAGATGGACTCCTATGCCTTTGGAACAATGGCGTCCGCCTTGCTCAAACCCTTAAGAATCCATCCACTGAGTTTTCCTGCCTCGCCTGGAGTCCTTCGGGAGGGGCGATCGCGGCTGGCGGTAGTCAGGGAGAGTTGTTGATATGGACCAAAACAACGCCAGCGAAGGGATTTGGGTAACAGCAAGATAAACCACTGTACTCGTCAAACAAAGTTTTTCTGCCCCCAGCTTCTATTACTTTCCACTTGGCAGCCCATATTCTAGACAAGGAATATGAGAATGATTATCATTTTCATATATCCAGTGATTCGAGTAAGCCAGCATGAGCCAACCGCAAACGAAGCAGTCCTATGACGTTGTAATTGTTGGTGCAGGAGCAGCAGGCATTGGCTGTGGCGTTGTGCTGCGGGAGCTGGGTCTAGAGCGCTTCACAATTTTGGAAAGAAATGAAGTGGGCGCATCCTTCAGTCGTTGGCCGGAGGAGATGAAGTTCATTACGCCGTCATTCCCCAGCCATGGCTTCGGATTGCTCGATCTCAATTCCATAACCTTGAAAACTTCGCCGGCGATCGCCTTTCGGCGAGAACATATCAGCGGCAAGCAATACGCCCTATATCTACAAACCGTCGCCGATCACTTTGAGCTACCGGTTCAAACTGGGGTAGATGTCAAAACGGTAGATCCGTTGTCGGAAGGGGGCTTTGAGCTGCAAACCTCCCTCGGAACCATTCAAACTCAATTTGTGATTTGGGCTGCTGGGGAATATCAATACCCCCGGCTCAACACTTTTCCAGGGGCAGAACATTGCATCCACAACAGCCAAATTCGGTCCTGGGCAGAGGTGAAAGGCGACCAATTTATTATTATCGGCGGCTACGAAAGTGGCATGGATGCTGCGTCTAATTTGGTGGCGATGGGCAAGAAGGTGGGCGTAATTGATCGCTCGGGAGCTTGGGCAAACCCTGACACTGACCCCAGCATCGCCCTTTCCCCCTACACGCTACAGCGATTGGAATTTGTCTACCGCACCGGGAATCTGGATATGGTCGGGGAAACTCCCGTGGAAGAGGTCAGACCTGTCTCCGGCGGCTATGCGGTTTATAGCGAATATAAAAAATGGATGACGCCCCAGCCCCCGATTCTCTGCACCGGTTTCAACGGCAGTTTGAAACAGATTGCGCCCCTATTTGACTGGTCTAAGGGACATGCTGCCCTAACTGAAAACGATGAATCGACCCTTACCCCGGGGCTCTTTGTGTCTGGTCCTTCGGTGCGCCATGGGGATTTGATTTTTTGCTTTATCTATAAATTCCGCCAGCGTTTCGCCGTGATCGGCAAGGCGATCGCCGACCGTCTCGATTTGGATACTGCTCCATTGGAAGCCTATCGCGAAGCAGGGCTATTCCTGGACGACCTGTCCTGCTGCGACAACGACTGCATTTGTTAGGGAATTGCAGCACTGTGTAATCGTAAATTCCTTGTCTCTTTCCTAACCCGTCTATCTATCCATTGGTCGCCTCCATGCCAATCGTTTCAACGGCCCAACGCACCACCGTTATTGTCGGCAAAGAGAGTACCGGTAAATCTGAATTAGCGGCAGCGCTTACGGGGCGATCGCCCACCAGCATGAGCATTGAAGGCTCAACGATCACCTGCGAAACCTATCAAATCAGAGACGATATTTTTATCGATACTCCGGGCATTTTCTTTCGCTCCGACACCGCTGCCACCCGCGCTGCTTTGGACCAACTTCGAGCCCATGACCGGGTTTTATTGGTGATTAAAGCCACCCATATTGACGATGATTTGGCAGACTTGCTTCCCCTAGTGGCTGGAAAACAGGGGCTAGTGGTGGTCACCTTCTGGGATAAAGTGCTGCCTTCCGAATTCACCCAGCGAATGATTAATCTTTGGGAGCGAGATTCCCAGGTTCGATTTATTCCTGTGGATGCCCGCCATTTAAACCAAGGGCAGCGCCAGCAAATTTTCGACGCCTTACAAACTCCCGCCTCTTTTCATCAACAGTGGCGTCCAATCCCAGCAGGCTGGCAAATTGAACCTGCCCCCACCCCGCTGGAACATCCCCGCTGGGGTTGGCTGCTGGCGATTTTGCTATTGCTACTGCCGGCGATCGTTGCCGTTGGGTTTGCCAATGGAATCGCGGGGGAGCTTGATCCGCTGATCCAAAGCGCACTAGCCCCTCTAATCGCCGTCCTTTCCCAGACGCCATCGCTGTTACAAGCGGTTCTGATTGGGCGCTATGGCTTAATTACGATGGGGCCCCTGTTATTTGTGTGGGCTGTGCCAACGGTGGTTCTTTATGCGGTGTTTTTAGGGGCATACAAGGCCAGCGGGCTGGTGGAACGCATCACCGTGGCGCTGCATCCCCTCCTCAAACCGTTTGGTTTGTCGGGGCGGGATCTGGTGCGGGTGATTATGGGGTTTGGCTGCAATGTGCCCGCCGTAATCAGCACTCGAGCCTGTTCCAGTTGTTCTCGAAAAACCTGCGTCAGTGCGATCGCCTTTGGGTCTGCCTGTTCCTATCAATTCGGCGCGACTTTGGGGGTCTTTAACGCCGCCAATTTGCCCAATTTAATCGTGCCCTACTTGGGTTACTTAACCCTAACCACCCTGATTTATACCCGTCTAGTGGCACCCAAATCGGCTCGCCACAACACGCTGACCATTGAGCGACGCACGTTTCTGGAAAGACCCCGTTGGTCTGCCATTTGGCGCGAAACCCAAGGCACCCTCCAGCAGTTTTTCGCCAGTGCAATTCCGATTTTCTTGGTGATTACGGTGATCGCGTCGGTGTTGGACTGGCTGGGGGCGATCGCCCTTTTGTCTAACTGGATTAACCCTCTGATGGGGCTCTTTGACCTGCCATCAGAAGCCGCTGTCCCTATTATTCTGGCTTCAATTCGCAAAGACGGACTGCTGCTCTTCGCCGAACCGGACACCCTCGCCGCCTTAACCCCGCTGCAAATTTTAACGGGGGTCTACCTCGCCGGAGTGCTGTTTCCTTGCCTCCTAACCATGCTCACCATTGCCCGGGAACAGTCGGTGCGGTTCGCGCTGGGGCTCGTGGCTCGTCAGGGAATTGCGGCGATCGTTTTTTCGATGATCCTGGCCTGGGGTGGCAGTTGGCTTTAACGGCTGTGGTTTTTCAGAGCACGCAAGTTTGGGTCGAGCAAAGACAATTATTGCCTCTGTTGTTCCATCTTGCCCATTACCCACTAAAGCGCAAAGTCGTTTTCTTCACACCGGCAGTGCTCTAGTCATAGTCACTTGCAAAAAATTCGATGCGAACTGAGAATGATAATCATTCTCATACTAAGATTGAGATTTTCCTAGGAGGTCAAGTCCCCGAAAATCTTGCACTCTCCTAAATCTCCGGCAGCAGTCTCGCTCAAGTGTCCACTATCTCTGAACGATTGGCAGATATGGGGCGCAGCGATAATTTTTCGGCAATCCCCCCTCGGAAATGTCTCACGCACCGCAATAAAACACCCATGACGACTTCAACCCAGTCTCCCCAACAAGACGTGCTTGCCCAGAGCAATCCGCAGACGTTGCTACGGATTCGACACACCTGTGCCCATGTTTTGGCGATGGCAGTGCAGACGTTATTCCCCGAAACCAAGGTAACAATCGGTCCTTGGACGGAGACTGGGTTCTATTACGACTTTGATCGCCCCACCCCTTTCATTCCAGAAGATCTCAAGAAAATTCAGAAAGAAATGCGGCGGATTATTCGCGCCAACTTGCCCGTGATTCAAGAGGTGGTCGGCCGGGAAGAAATTCGGACAGAAATTGAAGCCCTCCAGGAACCTTACAAGCTAGAAATTTTGAATGGTATTCCTGAAGATGCCCTTATCACCCGCTACTTCCTCGGCTCCCCGGATACTGGGAATACCACCCATCCTGAGGTGGAACCCTCTTTAATTGATCCCGTTCCTGTGCCCCCCAGCAGGGTGTGGTGGGATCTCTGTGCAGGGCCCCATCTGAATTCAACGCGAGAAATCCATCCCAAGGCCTTTGCCCTGGAAAGTGTGGCAGGGGCTTATTGGCGCGGTGATGAAACTAAGCCCCAGTTGCAGCGGATTTACGGGACCGCCTGGGAAACGCCTGAACAACTGAAAGCCTATCTAAAGCTGAAAGAAGAAGCCAAACGCCGCGACCATCGCAAGATAGGTAAAGATTTGGAGCTGTTTAGTATTCAAGATGATGCGGGCGGCGGCTTGGTGTTTTGGCATCCTAAGGGCGCACGGATGCGGCTGGCGATCGAGGATTACTGGCGGGGGGCTCACCTGGAGTCGGGCTACGACCTGCTGTACACCCCCCATGTAGCCAATGTGGAGCTGTGGAAAACCTCGGGGCACGTGGACTTTTATCGGGAAAGTATGTTTGAGCCCATTGAGGTGGAGGCGCAAGAGTATCAGCTCAAACCCATGAACTGTCCGTTTCACGTGCTGACTTATCAAAACAAGCTGCATTCCTATCGAGAGCTACCCTTACGGTGGGCGGAGTTGGGCACCGTTTATCGGTATGAGCGCTCAGGGGCATTGCATGGGCTGATGAGGGTGCGGGGCTTTACCCAAGATGACGCCCATGTTTT
The DNA here is from genome assembly GCA_937883785.1 of uncultured cyanobacterium. GTDB lineage: Bacteria > Cyanobacteriota > Cyanobacteriia > CACIAM-69d > CACIAM-69d > CALGDE01. Next base: position 72,535 of record CALGDE010000101.1, on the reverse strand, counting down.
TTGCCTCCCGGATCAGGTGGCCCAAGAGATTTTGGCGGTGCTTGATCTGACGGAGCAAATTCTGTCGGATTTTGGGTTTTCTGAATATGAGGTGAACCTGTCAACTCGTCCATCTAAGTCGGTGGGCACCGATGAGATTTGGAGCCTTGCCACCAATGCTTTGGTGGAAGCCTTGGATGCGAAGGGTTGGGGCTATGTCACCGATGAGGGTGGCGGTGCGTTTTATGGTCCTAAAATCGATATCAAGATCAAGGATGCTATTGGCCGACTCTGGCAATGTTCCACCATCCAGGTAGATTTCAATTTACCGGAGCGGTTTGATATGAACTACGTCGCGGCGGATGGTGCTCGCAAGCGTCCGATTATGATCCACCGGGCTATTTTTGGATCCTTAGAGCGCTTCTTCGGCATCTTAGTGGAAAACTACGCCGGGAATTTTCCTCTGTGGTTAGCGCCCATCCAGCTTCGTCTACTACCGGTCAGTGATGATCTGCGTCCCTATGCAGAGGAGACTGCCCAAAAGCTTAAGGCACAGGGATTCCGGGTTGAGGTGGACGCCAGTGGCGATCGCCTGGGCAAGCTGATTCGCACGGCGGAGTTAGAGAAAATTCCAGTGGCGGCGATCATCGGCAAGCGAGAAGTGGAGTCCCAAACCTTAAGTATTCGCACGCGTCAAAGTGGTGATTTGGGTGCGCTGACGATATCAGAGGTCATCGAAAAGTTACAGGTGGCGATTGACCATAAGACAACTCTCTAGCCGTTATCTTCTCCCTGCTTAAGCAAGTTCTAGCCCTGAACCAGCACAGCCAACGATTATCGTTATGGATCTTTTTTCTCAATCCAAGCCCAGGAGCAATCCAGAGGCTTTGCAACAGCTTAAGACCTGGGTCTATGACTGCCTGAAACTCGACCCAGAAGTGTCTCTCTCGGTTAGCCAGCTTCAGTGCCGAAAACCTGACTGTCCCCCAATTGAGACCGTTATTACCGTTTTGAGCCAGCCCGCCCAGCACTACAAAATCCATAAAGCGCTGGATGACATTGAATTGGCCGATGTTATCCGGCTGTTTCAAACAAAATGATTATCGTTCCAATTTTTCTACGCTAATGCCACCACAGTTTCCTGCATGAACCTCCATTGAAGAGGTCGAAGAAAGCACGCTCCTCGCTCCTCAAATCACTTTTCTTGAACTCTTAAAAAAGAGCTTCAAAAGTATTTAAAAAGGAAATCAAATCTCAGAGATCCAGGAGAATATTTAAGTAGAACGATGGGCATTATAGTGGCGCGCAACCACTATTAAGTGTACTTCTAGAAGACAACCAACTTATGCGATCGCCTGGTAATTCATCTTGAAAATTGAAGGAAGATTAGCAATCCAAAGAATAAATTCTAGGATTTTTCAAGCATATGAGCATGAAAACCCAAGGCTTGGAAATATTGAATTGGTGTAGCGAAATAAGATTTACTGGCTAAATGTCCAAATTCTAATTGTGAAAGTGGATAAAAATCCAAATCAAGCCGTTCAACCATTTTTTGCGACTCTTTTGAAGTAAGACCTAATTGTTGAGCCATTATTGCTTGAGATTGTCGTTCCAAACTTGACAGAGGCTTCATTAGATCAGCAATAAAGAGGAAACAACCTGATTTGAGATTTTGCTTGATCAACTGGAGCAATTCATACTTTTCGCCATTGTCAGCTAGAAAGTGCATCACGAAGAAGCAAATTGCTGCGTCAAAGGGCATCCCTGGTTTGAATGTTGAAATATCCCCGTGATGAATATTAATACGATGGTTTAAACATTCATCGGTAAATTTTTTTCGAGCGATCGCCAACATATCTTCAGAGATATCTAAAGCAGTAAAGGTCCAATATGGGTTGGTTTTTGCGAACGTAATAGTCTCACTGCCAGTGCCAGCACCGACAATTAGAAAATTTGCGGATGATGGGAAAAGAGACAACAGTTGTGCTGCAGTTAGCTGTTGCAATAGTGAATAACCAGGAATTAGCTTTTGAATTCTGGCATCGTAATTTTGTGAACCTTGACCTTCAAATCTCGGCATGAAAACTCCGCTATAAAGGCAGCTTAATTTCTGAGGTGATCAACTGTGGTCGATTAAGTTCCAAACTCAACGTAAATAAGGTTCAAACTCTAGGATTTTCGTTCTAAAAGATCGCGATTTTTCCTATTATGTTGAGGATTTGGGGCTTAATTGATAAAACGCTTTAAAATTTGGCACGAAACTGTACGCCGAACGTAGCGGGGGAGCCGTATAGTCCGGTCGGATTAGCCGTAATTGGCGACGCAAAGGTCAAGTATTCGGTATCAAAGATGTTGTGGGCAAATAAGTAAATGCCGTAGTTATCAAACTCGTACCCCAAGCGTGCATTGACGATCGCGTAGGGGTCTTGCTTCAGGGTATTGTCTTCGTCGAAAAATGTTGTGCCAACGCCGGTCAATTCAAGGCGTCCGAAAATACCGATTGGGCTGCGGTATTGCACCCCCAAGTTGTAGGTAAACTCTGGAGCAAAAGGCAGAGCATTGTCATCGCGGTCTGGACGGTTGGGGAAATTGGTGAATTTTGCATCAGTAAGACCAAAGCCAGCGGTAATATCAAGCCCAGCGATTGGTGTCGCCCTTACTTCCAATTCCAAGCCAGCGATACGTGCATCGGCATTGTTAATGGCAATGGGGACAAATGACATGGAGTCGAACTCCTGCACTTGGTAATCTTTGACCGGATTATAAAAAGCGGCGAAATTTACCCCCAGGCGATCATCCAGCCAAGAGGATTTAAAACCCAGCTCAAAGTTCCAAGATCTTTCGCCCTCAAAAGTTAAAGTGTCAGCATTGTCTGGGCGAAAGTTAACCCCACTGGGTCGATAGCCCCTAGCGATGCTGCCGTAAACCATAATGTTGGAGTTAAAACGATACTCTATGGCTAACCTCGGCAGAAGAATTGAGTCGTCTTTCTCCACATCATCAAATGAAACCGGCGATCGCGATGGCATGCCAGGGGTCGTTAAAATACGCTCGAAGCTATCCAAAATACTGCTGATTTTTTCGTAACGCAGTCCAGCGGTAAGGGTAAGAGCCTCCGTGGGTTGGTAACTAACTTGCCCGTACACAGCAAATAAATTTTCATTGATATCAGCGAAGCGAAGACTGGAGCCACCAGGTGTTCCAAAACGTGCCTGCTCTCCGAAGGTCAAGCCATCCCGTTCCGTATTGAAGCGACGGGATTCGTAGTAAGCCCCCACCAGCCATTGCAACTCCGTCTCTGTTTCCGGTGACTGCAAACGAAATTCTTGGCTGAAGACGTGGGCATCAATGTCGAATGTAAATTCCCCTGTTCTAAAGCTGCTCTGGTCAGGGTCCGTCAATAAATCTCGATTCGAAAAGCGCCGGGTTGTAATGGAGGTAAATCGTAGGTTTTCGCCACTATAGGCAACTTTAAGAGATTGTGTATTGGTTATTATTTCACTGGTCCCGTTGACATCCTGCTCCACGTCAAAGGGGTCATCGTCAATCGCGGCCAACACAACGCCATCGCTGTCGTACCGATCAAAAGAAGCGTTAAATAAAATCTCCCAATCTTCATTAGGAGTCCACAATAATTGACCGCGTACGTTACCACCGGTTTCGCCAGTGTCATCATCATTATCTAGAAACGTATTGGTATAGTAGCTATCGCGAGATTCATAGTTACCTGATAGGCGGAAAGATAGGCGATCGCTAACAATTGGGCCGCTCACACTTACCTGCGATTCAAAATTATTAAAACTGCCGTAACCAGCAAAACCATTGAATTCAAATACATCGGTAGGTCGACGGGTAATTACGTTAATTGCACCCGCCTGGGAACTACGACCATAAATTGTATTTTGGGGACCTCGAAGGACTTCAATCCGCTCAATATCCGTCAAATTTTGCGTTAGGAAAGCACCAAAATCATAGGGAACATCATCAATAAAAAAGCCAATCGCATCTCTGGACGCAAAGTTGAAATTGGATAAGCCTCGTATGCTGTGATAATCAAAGAATCGAACGCCCGTCCCGTCAAATACCGTATAGTTTGGCGTATTGTCAGCGACACCACGGAAAGTATCAATACCAATATCTTCAATCTGTTGATCATCAAACGCCGTAATACTAATGGGCACATCCTGAATATCTTCTTCGGTTCGTTGAGCCGTAACGGTTAGCCGAATAAAGTTATCAGGTTCGTCTAATGGTTCATTCGCAAGCGCCATACCGTCTCCAGGGATGACCCTAAGAACCAGTTCCTGTGCCGTAGTGGTGAAATTAGTAGTTGGGAGAAAATCATCTCCAGAAACCGTAATGCGCACCTGATTTTCAGGAAGGTTAGCCACAGTAATTTGGTCAATACCAGCGGTCGGCTCAATAGATTGAAACTTATTTTCTGCTGTTAAACTTAAAACAGCATTGGGAATATCAGCAGTAAAAGTATTGCCAACAACGGAGGTTACAGGGGCGGATAATTCCCCTTCTTTTGTCCGCAGAAAAACCTCAATACCTGTCGACGTTACCTGTAGCTCCACATCAACAATTTCTATAACGTTCTCTACAACATTTGATTGAGCGAAGGAGGAGGTGGGTACTAGACCTTCGGCGGACGATGGTTCAATTTCACTGATAGGAGATTCCGGCTGATTGTCTGTGGCTTCGGCGATCGCGGGAGAAGTGATTACCAGAGAAGCAAGCCCCACTGTCAATAAATAGTGTCGAAATTTAATTGCAGCCATAGCGACTCTCCCACGCGACCTAACATGTGTATCCAAATGGTATGGAGAGCAACGCTTTGGGGATATAAACAGCAGCACGTCGAACTATCAAATAAAGAACACTCGCTCGCCAAGTTTGCTGTAATCCATAAGAATGGGCGAACGTTTTAAAACATGTCCAAAATAGTTTTGTTCTTTGCAAATAGGAATACTTCTCATTAGGATGAGGGCAGTGAAAGCCCTGTATAGAGTGCAGAACCATGGGTGCGGAAAGTACGGCTAGCAATATCGCGACGAAGAGCTTTCCGGGAAGCCGTGAGTTGAAGCGGGGCGCTTGGTCAGTACAACAACTACCCCAGGAGAGAGGGCAGGCTGAGTTCAACATCTGCCATCTATGCAACGAAATTAGCTGCACCATTAGCGACTGCACCTTCACTGAGGATTTCCATAACTGCATTCCCTATGTGCAGCCAGTGACGCTACTGGTTTTTGGCTTAAAGGGATCGAGCCACTTTAGTTTTGTGGAGGGCGGTCGAGACTGCGTTGTTCTTGAAGGGGACGTTTGGCTGATTCACACCGTAAGCCAGTCTATTTTTAGGCATACTCCGGCGGCGGTGCGATCAAGCATGGTGGTGTTGAAATATTGCAGCGTGCGCATTAACGACGCCTTTACCGAGTCGGAAGATATTCACCAGTTTCTTTCCAAAAGTCGCCTAGTTCGCTTAGCAAGACAGCAAAATCTGGATGGCAGGGTGGAGAGTATTCTCAAAAATCAAATGGAGAATGCCTCGGCTCGATTGCTTGCCGAAGCTAAAGCCTTGGAACTGTTGGCGCACTGGATCACCTCATCGGCGGATTTTAATGTGAGTTCTAAGGGGGGCAAAGAGGCTATGCCCGCAGGGGCTCGCACCGGATCCAGTGAGCTGGATAGCGTAATCGAAAAATTAATTGGCGACTTGGCTAATCCACCCAGCCTGCATGATTTAGCGAAGGATCTTGGAATTAGCCATACCTGTTTAAACCGTCGGTTTCGCAAACATTTTGGAATGACTGTCTTTGAATGGTTGCGGATGCATCGGTTGGAGCGCGCCCAGCGATATCTACAAGACCAAGAGCGGTCTATTACCCAAATTGCTTTCCAGTGTGGTTTTAGTAGTGCCAGCCATTTTGGTCAATGCTTTAAAAAACAATTTGGGCGATCGCCAACCGATTACCGGCAATCATTTTTCACTGATCATGATGCTGATGCGAAGGCAGCCAAGAACGATAGCTACGCAGCATAATCGTTACGCCGACAAATAAAACTGCTCCCAGTAGATAAGGTGCTTGCACCGATACGGCGTGTAAACTTGCCCCGATAACTGGTCCAGCCGCCATCCCTAAACCTTTGCTAAATCCATTTAGTCCTGCTGCCTTTGCTTGATTCATCTTGCTAGCGGACAAACTGAGCAGGGCTAAGTTCCCTGGCAGTAATACTCCCAAACCCAATCCTAAAATCACCATCGAAAGCAGAAGTAACTGTTGATTAGGAGCCCAAGCAGCACCAGCCATAGCGAGGGCTGCGAGACTGCCCCCGCCCAGTGCGAAATAAATCGGAGGGCGCTTAAGCTTCGCCACCAACACAAGTTGAGAGAAAATCATCGCCACCATTGAGAGCATCATGATGCCGCCAGAAAATTTAATTGAAGCGTCATGATTGAGCCCAAAGTCATCTTGCAACCTCAGCACGGTGACCTGTTGAATAAGGCTGTAAACCAGCAAACTAAGCAGCGTTGTAATCAGGAAAGGGGCAATATTTTTGATGGAGAGGGGAGCACCCTGGTTCATCCTTTGGATACTGCTTGTTTCTGGCAGTTTTGACCAGAGCAGTACGCTGGTAATCAGCAGTAGTAGGGCTATTAGATAGAACCCAAAGATCAAATTTTCGCCACCGGTCACCAGCGCAAGCATGCCGCCAAGTATGGTTCCAATGCCGAAAGATGCGCCCAAAATTCCCATGCCACGGGTGCGGGCTTTGGTGCTGGTTAAGTCAGCCACTACGGCCTGAGCCGCCGGGATCAACCCTCCTGAGATGGCTGTGTGGAGCAGGCGCATGGCGAGAATGGCGGTAAATAAAGATTGAAGTGCTAACCATTGCAGTTGCCCCGCCTGGTAAACTGCCGCGATCGCAGCGATCGAAACACCGGTACCAATAGCGCCGATCAGGATTGCAAAACGTCTGCCCTTACGTTCACAAATCAGTCCCCACAAGGGTTCAGATATGGTGAGCAATAGCGCAGAAAGCCCCATGATAAGGCTGCCTTGAAGGTCGCCAAAACCAAACTGTCGCACCACTGCGGGAAAGGTGATAACGAAGTAGGCGTGCCCCGCCGCACTGAAAATCAAAGTCAAAAACATTGGCATTACCCTGCCAAGGGACTGATGGGGCAAGGTGCGACTTTGAGGAACTTCTAAGCCCAGTTTTTGGTTCACGGGAGCATTCTCGTAATCGTTATCACGCAGATGCAAACAATCTCATCTGGTATCGCCAGATTACTTTCCGCACAGTGGGAAAACTATCATCGTAAGAACATTGACTATCAAGTTAAGAAGCGTGCATTTCTTATAAAGGTCAAAATGCCGTCGCTTGTATTCTGAGGTGAGTTAGTCTGCCGTGATGGGCAAATTGTCTTTTAATTCATCCTAAAAAGTGGGGAGATCGCCTTCACTACGCCCACAAACTATTTCACCCATTTAGATCGCTTCATTTAAAAGGCGATCGCCCCAGCAGCAAAACGAGTGCCTATCACCCTGATCACGATGATCGAACGTCATGAAAGCCTACGTTATCGAAGCACCTCCCATTCACGAAAATGCAGTGAATTATTTCTCAGCAGAGTTGGGATTTTACCGGTTAGGGTACTTCGTTGAGAGATATAAGCTGGCTGATCTCAAAAACACAAACGTAAACGAAGAAACACCTATTTTTGGTGGAATGGAAAGCCTAAAGATCGTTTTACCCGAATACATTGGTTTGCCATACTATCCGCCAGAATTGAAGGATTATATGTACCGCAATGTGGAGCTACGAAACATTAACGAAGTTAAAATCGGTGAGTTTTTTAAACCTCAAGAGAGCCAACACAAGCTTTTCACCGCACGGATAAAAGATGAGTCTTTTCAGTGTGAACTAATGCTAGGCAAGATTCCTACTGAAACGAAAGTGGTGGTGACCACTGCAATCAAGTTCCATTCAGAATATAGAGTCTACGTTCGTGACGGTGAGATTCTCAATATTTGCTTCTACAAAGGAAATCCATTGATTCAACCGAACGTAACGGCTATTCAGAAAATGGTAACAGCCACTAAAGACTATGCAGTTGCCTATGGTTTGGATGTTGGCGTCATTGAGAATGGTAGAACCGCATTAGTTGAGACAAATGATTTCTGCTGCCTTGGCAACTATGGTCTTAGAGCGATCGAATATGCCAAGTGCATTGCGGATCGTTGGCCAGAAGTGTGGGGAGAGTTTCGAGGCTAACGTTCCGCCACATGCACTTATTAGTCCGCGTCATCCCGTTGCCCCGAGAATATGAGCAACGTTCTCTCCGCTGTGCGGGAATAGCCATAACGCTCATAAAGTTGAAGTTCTATTTGCTCCAAGCCAGGCGCAAGCACCGCACGAGTTGCTCCTAATGACCTGGCCTTCTCTTCTAAGACCGCTATCATCGCGCTACACCATCCCTGCCGCCGGAATGGATGATCCGTAAATAGGTCAGCAATATAGGCTGTTCCTTCGCCGAGGTAGATAAGTTGCCCTTTCGCTATAACTTGCGCGTCGTTTTCAAAAAAGAAGTAGTGGATGCAATTGTCTAGGATGTCAGACTGATTCGATATTCCTGAGATGGAATTGAAGCGATTCCGATCTCTGCTAGAGGTTACTTCACAAGCACTAACCTCCGAAGGGACTGGTCGCAGCCATGGCTGTGCAAGATCGTGCCCCATAATTGGGCTGCTCCAGGCACGGGTGAGACCCAACTCGTGCAGGACTTTCTCCTGGGATACTAAATCCTGATGAAACAGATTGACGACGATCTCGTGCTCAAGATCGATTGCCGAAGCGACCTCGAATACTTCGGCCACTGCAAAATACTCCAGTCGGTACTTAAATTCACGGGGCCAAGGCCATTGGAGATATGAGTCATAGCAAAGCTCAATAACGTTGCCTGAAAACGAGGAAACAGCAGCTCCTTCTGCTACTTCTTTGTAAGTTAAAGCCTTAGTAAAGGCTAGTGCATCTCCTTTATTCATCGGTAACTCCGTGAGTTCAGAATTACTTTATCAGTATCCAAAATGGGGCGTTATCCAGATGAGATTCTGACTATGACATCAACTACTCATCACAACTCGCGCCTTGGCTAATGCGCACCCACATCGGCAGCTGTACCTCTCCCCCAGACTGAATTCGCTCGATCGCCGCCTGCATTTCCACCTGCACATCAAACTCAGCCTCAGTCTCCAGCGCCTGCATCAGAGGCTCCACAGCGGTTTCATCCCCCAGCTCCGTTAAAAATCGACTGGCTCGCCACCGTACCAAACTGGAATTATCTTGCAGGGATGTAATCATCGCCTCACCCGCCTGGGGATCACCCAAATCACTCAGCGCATCCCCTGCCGTACGCCGGACGATCGCCGACCGATCGCCATGCAACATCTCACACAATGGCGGAATCGCTTCAGCACATTCACTGGATCCCAACAGCGCTGCCGCCCAACGTCGAATCGCCACCTTTTCATCCTTGAGCAGAGTCACGACAGTGGCAAAGTTATCGTCATCCACCTCAACTTCCTGAACCGCTTTGAGGCGACGCTTCCAGTCAGAATGCTGTAGATCTGCCGATAACTTTTGCTGGGACAATGCCGATGCTGACGTTCCTTTTGCCTGCGCAGAATCAATGGACCGTTGCTCAAGCTGAGTTAAATCCTGCTCACTGATTAGCGCCACCAGCTCATCGGCGACCTGTTGGGCAATCTCCGCTGCGTCACCAAACTGCGGTTGGTACGGTGCCCAACGCCGCTCTGCCACGTAGTCCGCCCCCGTCGCCGCGATCGCCCGCTGCAATGCCTGGGAAAATCGCTCCGGCAGCGCTACCCGAGACTGTTCCCCCGACCCCGCCGTTGCTTTCACCTGCACCGGAATTTCCCGAAACATCTGCACCGCCACTTCCACCTGCCCAAAATTTTACGCCGGCGCTGCTGTTTTAGGGTCTTTGCTTGGCTCGGGTGCAGTAATGCTTTGGGCAAGGGTTGGATCGGCGGCATCGGATAGACCAATCAAGTTGCCCGCTGCCGTTAGAATCGGCTGCCAGTCTACGTTGCCTCGGCGGGTCAAGGTAATAAAATCGCCCATAATAAAAACGGATTTCACTCCCGCGATCGCCATTAATTCTTGGGCAAAGGCTGGTGTTGCGGGGGAGTCGCTATCTGCCGCTTTGTCGCGTGTCTGGTTGAGGGTAATCGCCTTGGCACTCACTGGGGCATCCAGATTGAGCTTCATGCAATTTGGGCTAGGGGTGGTCTCAATTGAGCGCAGTTTCATCAGGGTTTGACTGGGTGCGACGACGGCAAACAAGCTTGATCTCAGGCTTCCATAGTGTCAGATCTTAAATCTCAAGCGTCTCAAATTCTATCGGCAAGACAAACCCTTTTAATCGCTGTAGCATTCCACAGTTGTATCGCTACGGTAAGCTCGGGAGAAAAATAGCATTAGCTTTTCCAGTGCGTGCTTGCCACTGCGATCGCCTGTGTGTTGCTGCAGCTCGATTAATTCGTGCACAAGATCGTTGCATTCCGATGGTTGGAGCTTTGGGTCGTCATACCATTGCGATCGCAACCAGCACAATTTTGGAAAGCGCTGCGGGTCAGTGGCCAGATCCAGCACCCATTCCTGGTGATGCTCCACCGTGTGGTGAAATTTGTCGAAGTATAAATCAAAGCCCATAGGTCGCCCCTCCTTGAGCTTTACTTCGGACTGTTGCAACGTTCTTAAATGAAAACCTGGTGGAGCTGTTATTAATCAATTCACAAATAGAAATTGCAACGATGTCAGCCCCTAGTTGACGGCAAGCTCTAAAGTTCACGCACCTTCACCGCGATTAAAACTCAATAAAGCACTCATCTACATAGTTAAAATCCAAACCAAAACTTAGCCCCTTCAGGGAATCGTCTGCACTTCGTAATTGCTCCAAATATTGCAGTTATTTTCAGGCACATTAAACAAACGATTACCGGTTGCACCATCACCGCTGATCGAAAAACCAAGATTGTCTGGATCGGCGATCGCCACATTTTCCTTATAAATATTGAAGAATGCCAGGTTCGCCAACAAATTGCCGTAAATGGAAATTTCCTCGATGGGTTGATGCTCCACACTCACACGAGGACTAAACGCACCACTACTGCTGCTATTGTCCGTTATCGTCGCTCTATTCAAGGCGATCGCCCCTACATAGTCGGTCCTTGAATTGGTAAAACAGTTAGCGATCGCTGAGGGGCATCATTCGCGAAGGGCTGGCAAAGCCAAAACTGCGAGGAGCACTTTATGGTTATAGATTCAATATTGCATGGCTAACAAACAACGCGCCTTGCCCATTTCTATTGGGAAGGCGCGTTGTCTCGCTTACAGAAAGCTTTTGGACACTAATTGCTCACACATTTGCCCAAACATTGGCGCACATTAACCTTTAACAACAACTTCGCCAATCATGCCTGCGCCCCGGTGTGGTGAGCACCAGTACTGATAGGTGCCCGGCTTTGTATCTTCAGGAATAGTGATATCAAAACCGCCGTTCATCACCATTTCACTGTGGCTAATTTCTGTTAGGTCGCTGGGGCCTCTCGAACCGAAAACCACATTATGGGGAGGGGAATTTTTAATTTCAAAGTGGATACTATCTCCAGGCTGAACTTCCACCTGTTCCGGATCAAAAGTCACACTATTGGCATCAACACTAACTGTCGCGGCTGAGGCGGGTGACTGAAAACTAGCAATAGAAGCCAATACTAAAGCTACGCAGCCCAACATTCGGGCGATTTTCGTAAACTTATCTTTACAGATATTGATGATTTTCATGCTTCTCCCTAAGTAAACTTTGACCATTGAGGCAATTCTACTTATTCATTTAGCTACAGCATTGTTGATGCAAACTTAACTACACAAAGCTCGTACAACTTAAGTATTTAAGTTTAAAAAATAGTATTTAAATTAAGTTGTTTTGCGATCAGTTAAGGAATAAAGATCAATTTCTTGGCGATCGCTGCCCAGTGCAGCTAAGCATTTGCCCCGTGCTTGACGGGCATCGAAAGGCGCTCAACCTGCGTATTTGGAAGTGGTGAAAACTGGAGAGCGATCACCCCAGAAATCTGCCGAAAATCTGTGCAAAATGCTTAAGCCGAATTTCTCCACCAGTGATCAAGCTGCTCAAACAGGCAGCGATCGCCCCTCGAATCCCTTACGGAAGAATTTTCGATGGGAATACCCGTTTTCACCATGGAACCTTTCAACTTGATCCAGCGTTTCTGCGGTTTCCCTCGATGTTCTGTGATGTAGCACAGTTGAGTGCGATAAACCCAGCGGGAGTGTTTGGCTCCTTCTTCGCGCCCTCGATGCCAAAGAATATCGGCGATCGCCTCTCGCGGTAACCAGATGCAATTGCGTCCGTCGATATTGTCAATTAACCGTGCAATAATCCCCCTTTCCAGCAAAACCAAACCAAAGCCATGGTCGCCGCATTTCTGGAGCCGGTGTGCCTGCCAAGTTCTAACAAAAGATGAGCCTCCATCCCATGCAAACCAGGCTGAGTAAATCAGCAGCCCGCCGCACAACACAAACAAGCCCAGCGTCAACGCGTTTTCCCCAAGACTTTGCTGACTGATGGCTTGCAAAAAGCGAGTGTAACCTTCAGATTGCAAAACCACTTCGCTTAAAAGGGCTGGCAACATGATCAACGGGGGCAGCGCATAGATTAGCCAAAACGGCAGCATAAAAATCTGGGAAAACCAATCCACTTCAGCCGGCAAAAACTGCCCCGGCAGATGATGGGCATAACCTTGCTGAAATGCGAATCGGTAAGGATCGGGCAACTGCTGAAACGAACATAAGCCGGGCTGAGGAAGAGTTGTATCGAGTTTTCTCATATCGCAGTCGGTGGCGATCGCCCATAAAGTCTTAGAGCATTGTTAGCCAATAAATCGCCACGCTACCCAACACTCCAGCAAAGCCCACGTAATACAGTGTTGGCAACAAAACCCGACGAATCAATAAGCCTTCACGCCCCACCAATCCCACTGTAGATTCCGCCGCCACAACGTTGGATACACAGACGATATTGCCCGCCGATGCGCCCACACATTGCAATCCTAAAATAGCTGCCGTTGAGACTCCTATCTTCACAGCCACTCCAAATTGAAACAGCGAAAACATGAGGTTGCTCACCGTTACGCTGCCTGCCACAAAAGAACCCACCAGACCGACTAATGGCGCAAAGATCGGCCAAGTTTGCCCGGCAAGGGTCGCCATACCGTCGGCCAACGTCAGGGGCATACTGTCTAGCCCGGCAGCGTTTACGCCAGTGTTGATAAAGCATCGCGCCATTAAAATCGCAGCCCCCAACGCCAACGCTGTATTTTTCAGCACGGGCAAAGTTTGAGCCGTTGCGGCTCCCAGCAACTTCAGGGGCATCCTGTGAATAAAGACAGTCAGAATTACCACCACAATAAAAATCGTAGGAGGCAGATAAAGAGGCTGAATGGCAGCGTTGGCGTCCGTGCCCAAAATATTGCTCCAGGTCAAGGTGACGGACTGGAGCCAACCTCGAATAGGCAATGCCGTTAGCCGAGACAGCATTAGCAGAAACCCTAGCAAGGCATAGGGCAACCATGCTTTAAAGGCTGTCATTGATTGATAAGTGGAGAGGTTTGGTGGGGCAATGTCCGCCTGTCCTCGCCAGCTTTCTGGCCATTGTTCGGAAGGGGGAAAATCCCAGTAGGTTTTCGGTGTGAACCAGCCCTTTCGAGCTGCAGTTACCACGATCGCCAACCCTACCAGTCCACCGATTAAAGTGGGAAATTCAGGACCCAGAAGCCAGGCAATCAATACGTAGGGGACGGTCAATGCTAGTCCCGAGAACAGGGCAAACGGCCACAGAGCAAGACCATCACGGAAGGATTTGCGATCGCCAAACCCTTTGGTAATCACCATGATTAATATCAATGGCAAAAACGTACCGATAATGCCGTGAAATAGGCTAGCCCACTGCCCCACCACCTGTAGGTATTCGGATTGAGTTAGACCTAGTTCACTTAGACTTTGCTGAACGGCTAAGTCTCCTTCTAGCCCGTTGTTAATGCCAATTATCAATGGCGTACCCACAGCGCCAAAGGTAGACGGAGTACTTTGAATAATCAGAGCAGCCATAACCGCAGCCATCGCTGGAAACCCCACTGCCACTAGCAATGGCACGGTAATCACTGCCGGTGTGCCAAACCCCGAAGCGCCTTCAATAAAGCTGCCAAATAACCAGGCAATAATGATGACCTGAATGCGGCGATCGCGCGATACTCCCAATAAACTTTGGCGAATGGTTGTAATCGCTCCCGATAACTTAAGCGTGTTGAGCAGTAGCGCCGCCCCAAACACAATGTAGAGAATTTCAAAGGTGGCAAATAGCCCCTGAATACTAGATGCCGCAATCTCGATAATGGGCATTCGCCAGGCAATTAGGGCGATCGCCACAGTAATGAGATAAGCGATGGGCATCACCTGTCCCGCCGGGCGTCGCATTACCACCAACAGCAAAAACACCGACAGGATTGGCAACGTTGCAACGAGGGAATAGAGCAGCAACATAATGATTTGATGTTTGTGCAAGGCACAAGCAGATAGAACCCTTCTTCAGTAGTAGCGCGCTAACTGCTTCCTTGGGTTCAGGGTTTACACAAATCAGAATTTTGTAGCTATCAGGACATTTTAGAGTGGCGATCGCCCGTTAGTTCATTTCAAAATGGGGGGCGATCGCCACTCCATCACCCATCAAAAATCTGGAAAGCGTCCCTACTCCAAACATTCAAAGTCCGGTCCATTTTTGATCTTTTTACATTAAGTCCAATCACTAGCACCTTCAGAAATAGCCATTTCCATATCCTCAAGAGAAGCCCGTTGCATACCGGGACGATGCAGGATGCCGGAGAGGGTTTCAACCGCTACATCAAGTGGACAAATCTTGACTTGCCCGTCCTCGCTAATAACAAATTCGATGCGACTGCCACTTACCAGCTTGAGATGCTCTCGAATCTCTGCGGGTAATGTGATTTGTCCGTTGTCAGTTACCGTGGTAGTCAGCATAGCTGGGATGGTGAAATGTAGCTCACTGCAATCATTCTAATAAAGTCAAAGCTCGATTAGAGATCGCTATTTCTAGCTATCAGCCGAGACATTTACATCAAACACTTTCAGAAACCAATCTTTCAGTTGGCTGTGCAGCGCAATAAAATTAACTTGTTAGTCTTCGACCCCAACCAGGAGATTATTCTGCAATGGATCGACCCCTGAGTTACGCAGAAATCCTCAAGAAAACTGTGCAAGACGCAGTAGCAGATCAACCCCGCATACAGGCGATTAAGCTCTATCCCATCTGCGATATAGAGGCGGGACACTTCCTTGTGCTTGCTACTGGTTGGGATAAAAAACGCTGGATGAATGCGGTGTTATTTCATGCTTGCTTAGTTGAGCAGCGGGTTTTTATTGAGGAAGATAATTTTGAGGAAAGCCTAACTGAAGTTTTGATTGCAGGGGGAGTTGCAGTCGAAGATATTGTTATGCCGGTTAGGGCTGTGGGTTAGGCGATCATCTGGCTAATACTGAATTTGCTTTACTTATGCCAAAGTGCTTACAACCCCCGTGAAGCCCTCACTTCGATAAGATCAGCTCCAATTATCGAATTTTTACGATTTTGGAGCTAATGTTCCAAATCTTTTGCCATCGATCAAATTTAGATTGGGATGGTTGCTGTGCACGGGAGGTCAGTGAATTACTCTCAATATAGCCAAGACTTTGCACTTAACTACTCTGGCAACTCATCTACATCGAATCCGTCACCTGCTGCCTCTGTATCAACAGAAATAGGATGGGCCTCTTCTGCATCAACGAAATACAAAGTATTGATTATCATCATCGTTGAATTATATAAACAGTAGTACAGCAAAAAAGAAGATATGAGAAGTATTGAGACAAGGTCAAAATTATCAAACTGAGTAAAGTGAGTTTTTTCATAAAAGAATTGAAAATAAAGTCCTTTCATCAAAGAAAGAGACGTTGTTCCTGCGAAGACAAAAGTCCCTGCCCCAAAAAGTATGTCAGCGTATTCATTGAAATGCCTAAATAGTAGCCCACTCTTATTCGGCGCTTTCTCTGTGTAGATCCCATTGAATACCACTGCAAGAGTGCAGTATATGCAAATTCCCGTTCTGGACCACGATGAAGAGAGTAACAACCCTGTTGCCAATTTCATATTTTCACCGAACGCGAACAGTAAAACGGAGAGAATTGATGCTGCCGCAAGTATTAAGGCTCTGCGAGGATTCAAACGTTTTTTCGCATTCATACTGAGCTCCTATTGAACCCCTCAACTTCCTTCTTTTCTCCTCTCAAATTTCTGCGAGCTAAGATGAGCCCTGCTAATGCTCCGCTTGCGTATCCCACTGGACCTAGAATCAATCCTCCAACAGCACTTCCAATAGCTGCGCTGACGCTGATATCATTGCTGCTCGTTTCTGCCCTAACAACCTCAACAGAATACGTGTTGTCTGCTAATTTGAAATGCTTCCCTCCGATAGCTTTCCTTAGCTCTGCACGATTTTTCGCTGTGTGTTGAAGGTAAGACTTGCTGCCATCCTTTGGGTTAACTACGTACAGCCTCATCTGAGCTTCCTCAATAGATTAAAGTACAGAAACCTGATTTGTATCATTTGAATGGAACAGCCTACGAATAGCATTTCTCCATATGATAGTTTTTGAAATTTATAAAATCATCTCTTTAGATCAGGATTTACAAACCATATGTCTTGCTAGTTAGAGAAAGAGCCTAAAGGCGCGATCGCACTCAAGTTCAGCTCAGGATGGTCACCGGCTGCCTGGTCACAATTCCAAGAATTTTTAAATAGCAACACCGGACGATCCCAATAATCTTTGACGGTCATGGTGTTAAAAATCTTGCCCGCCCCATCAAGGGCATCCCAGCCTCCCAATACCCAGCGAGCCGTGCTGTAGGGCAACATTTCCAGACGCGTTTCCACTCCATACTCGTTCGCCATCCGATGCTGCACCACCTCAAACTGTAGCTGTCCCACCGCCGCCAACACCGGATCCCGCTTCGCCTCATCCGCCGAACTCATAATCTGCACCGCCCCCTCTTCCCGCAGCTCCGTCACACCCTTATGGAACTGCTTAAACTTAGACGGATTGGGATTGCGCAAATAGGCAAACAGCTCCGGCGTAAAGCAAGGAATGCCATCGTACTCCAGCTTTTTGCCCACATAAATCGTGTCGCCGATCGCAAACATCCCCGGATTATTCAAACCAATCACATCGCCGGGATACGCCTCATCCACCGACTCCCGCCCCTGGGCAAACAGCTTTTGGGGACGCGCCAGCCGCACATTTTTTCCGGTGCGCGCATGGCTAACGGTCATATCCTTCTCAAACTTGCCGGAACACACCCTCACAAACGCCACGCGATCGCGATGCTTTGGGTCCATATTCGCCTGCAACTTAAACACAAACCCAGAAAACTCCGGACGCGTCGGCGCAATCTCCCCTTTATCGCTGCTGCGAGGACCAGGCTTAAGGGCATAATCCAAAAACGAATTTAGGAAAAGCTGCACCCCAAAATTGGTCATGGCGCTACCGAAATAAATCGGCGTCAATTCCCCGGCGTGTACCATCTCCGCATCCAGCTCGCCCCCCAGCTCATCCAAAATCTCCAGCTCTTCCCGAAATTGTTCGTACAACTCCGAGTCAATCAACTCCTCCAATCGAGAATCATCCAGCTCAAAAATCGTTTCTTCCGCCGCCTTCCGCCCGTGGGTACTGCGCTCAAATAAGTGAACCTTACGCTCCAGCCGATCAAACACCCCCGTAAAGCGATCGCCCTGTCCAATGGGCCAATTCACCGCATAGGTATCCATCCCCAGCTCCTGCTCAATCTCATCCAGCAGTTCCAGAGGTTCTTTGGTAGGGCGGTCCATCTTGTTGGCAAACGTAAAAATCGGCAATCGCCGCCGCCGACACACTTCAAATAATTTACGAGTCCGCGGCTCCAACCCCTTTGCCGCATCAATCAACATCACCGCATTATCCACGGCAGACAACGTGCGATAGGTATCTTCACTGAAATCCGCGTGACCCGGCGTATCCAGCAAATTAACTTGATAGTCCTTGTAGAGAAACTGCAACACCGTCGAGGTAATCGAAATTCCCCGCTGTTGCTCCATCGCCATCCAATCGGAAATCGCCTGCTTCTGCGATCGCCGCGCCTTCACAGCCCCCGCCTCATGAATCGCGCCCCCATACAGCAGCAACTTCTCCGTCAAGGTGGTCTTACCGGCATCAGGGTGAGACACGATCGCAAAATTGCGCCGCCGCTCCACCTCAGTTGTCAACGCACCGGAATTTAACGTCGCAGCAGTGGTCATACCAAAACCAATAGTTATCAAGCAGCAATCTAGCCCTTAATTATAAAGGGTGGGCGATCGCTCTAAGAGTAGAGAAACAAGGTTGCCGTTCCCAAATTCCACACTAAAAGTTTGAACGTCATTCAGCCATTGCAAAACCACTATCCAATTCTGCCCAAAACCAAGATTAGAAGAGGTAAGTAAATTTCTAACAACCTGAACTTATAAGAGTTCAAAACGCCTCTCTTAAAGAAACTTACCAATACTTCTAAAGCTGACTTAAAAAATACCCGGATCAAAGCTGAGTCTCTGTTGTATTCGAATAGTAAGCTCCGTAGTTTTCTGATTATTGGGAACTGCGACCACTATTCTCATTCTCTTTACAGGGACACAATCATGAGTGCAGACCGCAAACAACAATCCTTAGACGTCCGTATCGCCGCTGCCAACTTAGCTTTTAATCGCCCCCATCCTCCCCACATCGCCAACGGCGACGAACAAAAATTCCGCGAAGACTTCCCTAGAGAGTCAGGAGAGAAAGAATGTAGAAATGTAGACCCAGGGAATAAGCCAAATTATCTGGCTAGTTACACTAAGGGGCTACCTCACGATAAAGAGACCGGGTTGATTTGTAATCCTGATGATTTTCAGCAGTTTGTGAAGGCGATCGACAGCGGTACTGAGGATGATTTTAAAGCTATTCCCCTTGGTCCCAAAGGGAATGGCAAGGGAAAAGGTTGGCGTTCTGATAAAGCTTGTAATGCTCGGACGGAAGAAGAACAAAAAGAAGCAGAAGAAGAAGCCAAAAAGGCAGGAAAGAAGCTGTCCCTTAAGCCAGCCGAAGTTCGTGCCTGGGAAAGTCAAAGTGCAGGTAATACTTTCGATCTCGAAGGACCTGATGCCCAGGCTGTAACCATGCCCCCTGCCCCTGCACTAGGTAGTGCTGAACTGACTGCGGAAATGGCTGAAGTGTATGTGCAAGCACTACTGCGAGACGCGCCTTTCACCGCAATTGTGGATGAAGACTGGACAGTAAACCTTGGGAAAGCTCGAAGCGCTATCAAAGTTAGCGTTGGGGAAATGATTGGCGAGCTCAATAAGCTGCCTTGGTTCAGTGGTTGCCCGCTCACTAACCTTTCCCCCGCTGAGCAGAGTCGTCAACGGGGCAAATTCACAGGTAAAACCGTATTTCGCGGTATTACCCCAGGAGACAATGTTGGCCCTTACATTTCCCAATTCCTCCTTGCAGGTAATACAGGAATTAACCCTAAAGATAGAGAGCGCTGTGCCCGTGATGGTTTGATTACATATGGAGCAATCAACATTGATCAGAAGGTCCGTGTTGCGAAACCTGTAGACTACATGACCACTTGGGATGAGTGGCTCGATGTGCAGCAAGGGGCTGACTTGCGAGGATTAGAGGAATATGAGGAAGGGTCGGCCGGTCGGAGATTCATCACTACTCCCCGTGATCTAGCAACTTATGTTCACTATGATGCTCTGTACGAAGCCTATCTCAACGCTTGTTTGTTAATGCTAAGTGCTGAAATTCCCTTTGATCCAGGTCTTCCTTTTGGTCGTGGCGATTCCATTGACCGCCAACAAGGCTTCGCACAGTTTGGCGGACCTCATATCCTTTCCCTAGTGACTGAGGTGGCGACCCGTGCTTTAAAAGCAGTTCGTTTTCAGAAATTTAACGTGCATCGCCGTTTGCGTCCAGAAGCTTTAGCTGCTCGTTTAGCCCGTGCTGAGAAGTTGAAGGTTCAAGAGCTGAACGATATGTTCATGAGTAGGAAAGGAGAACCACAACTACTTTCCACGATTTTGAGTTGGGTTGCCAAGAAAAACGGAAAGACAAAAGAGCTGGGCAATAAGAATTACTTACTGCCAATGGCTTTCTGTGAAGGTTCACCGATGCATCCTTCCTACGGCGCAGGTCATGCCACAGTGGCTGGTGCTTGTGTCACGATTTTGAAGGCATTCTTCGATCATGCTCATCCTTTAACAATTGCTGGTGATGACAAAACAGCTTTTGTTCCTACGGAGGATGGGATAATGCTAGAGAGAGAACCTGTAGACAATGGCTCTTTGACTGTAGAAGGCGAGCTTAATAAGTTGGCGTCGAATATTTCGATTGGGCGTGACTGGGCTGGTGTTCACTATTTCTCGGATTACATCGAGTCGATTCGTCTTGGCGAACAGATTGCGATCAGTATCCTTGAAGAGCAAAAGCTCACTTATTCTGAAAACTTCTCGATGACTGTACCCCTCTTTGATGGCGGCACGATTCGAATCTAAAACAGCCGCAGAAACCATAAACTCTTGAGCACCGGACTATCACCGTTTTGCTTTGAAAGTTTATTTTAGCTTTGTTTCTTAAACCGCCACTTGTTGATTTTAAACAGGTAGCGGTTTGGTTTTGGAGAAGCAATTAAGCAGAGATTGCTACGGCAAAAATGAAGACTGAAGCAGAATAAACATGCTTTTACCCTTAGCTTTAGCCAATGACAATCTTAAAGCAGGTCCACGTAGTCGCGCAGCCAACTCTCTTCTCGTGCTTGGATTTTCCAACTGGGTTGAATCTCCAATGCTTTTCGCAGCAAAGGTAATACGGCATCATTCTTGCCCAGCAAACTCTTCACCATTGCCCCGTAGTAGTAAGGCTCAACATCAGTGGATCCCAGCTCAATCGACCGATCAAAATGGGATTCTGCATCATTAGGGCGATTTTGTGACAACACGGCTTGCCCCAACATCCACCATCCTTGGTGATGGTTAGGTCTAAAGTCCACAAGCGACCGAAAACTCCCCTCCGCCTCGCCATAACTTCCCACTTTGAGATAGCATTCACCGGCAACAAGGAAAAAGGTGCGGTAGGGATCGTAAAGCTGCGCCGCTTCCGTGTAATACATAGCAGCATCATAAAGCTGCTCAGCTCGCCTATGGTGCATGGCATTGCCATCCCACTGCGCATTTGCCCACAACGCCTTTGCCTTCGCGATCAAGTCGTTTGCTCGTTGCTGAATATCATCCACGGTAGTTTCTGTTGTTAGCGGACAGTAATCAATTTTGTGTTGTTAATAGCTTGATTGCTTGTATTACTTACAAAATTTGAGAGATCGCCCCATCAATGTCCTGCTGTACTTGTTTCACATTGGCGGTAATGGTTTCACCATCCAAGGCAGTTCCTTCTAGATGAAAACATTGCACTTGGGCAACCCCTAAAAATCCCAGCAAACTTTCCATATAAGGTGACAGGAAATTAAGGCTTGAAAAAGGACCGTCGCCCACGTAGCCTGCTGCGCCATAGGCACAAATTACAAAGGCGCGTTTTGCGGTAACCAAGCCCTCGTAAGTGGTGCCATCAAAGGTAAAGGTGCGATTAATTTGAACAATTTGGTCAATCCAAGCCTTGAGGGCAGAGGGCACGGAAAAGTTATACATCGGCGCGGAGAATACCAATGTTTCCGAGGTCATTAGCTCATTAATCAGGGTGTCGGAAAGGGCAAGGGCTGTCGTCATCTCCGGCGATCGCTGGTTTGGAGGCGTGTAGGAACTGGCGATCGCTGTTTGCGAAATATGAGGGATTTCCGTTTCCACCACGTCCCGGGCAATCACTTCTGTGTCGGGATATTTTGCCAACCAAGCTGTTTGGAAATAATCAGCAAGAGCGCGGGTGCGTGAACCGTCCAAGCGTGAACTAGAGTCAATTCTAAGTAAGCGAGCCATCTTTAACGCAAGCCTCGTTAAGTTCATTTGCTTCGTTAATTTCAGAGTAACGATTCTGGACAACAGAGGCGAATGATTTTTTCTGTTTGGGCGATCGCTTCCTCCGCTACCCCTGTCGCCAATTCTCAAGCCGTAAACCCGGCACCCGCTCGAACTCCCGTTGATTGGCGGTCACCATAATCAAATTATGCTGAAGTGCTGTGGCAGCAATCAAAACGTCGTATGGACCGATGGGTGTGCCCTTGGATTTTAGTAGGGCGCGAATTTGAGCAGCTTGGTCTGCCTCTGCGCTGGTGAAGGGCAGGATCGTCACAGTTGATAAGAGACTCTTGATTTCGCGCTCAATCTTGCTAGCTTGCTGCGGATTCAAGACAAGGCCATATCGCAATTCCATGACGGTCATTGATGAAATAGCAATGTCTTCAGGAGATGCTTGATCAAATCTTTGAACGGTACCAACTTCCCTGCGTACAAAATCACTGACAACGCAGGTATCGAACAGATAGCGAATCAAAATAACTCTGGCTCACGGGGAGGTAGCAATTCATCACGGTAAGACTCAAAGGGAGGGAAATCAGGATCGCCCTCAAAGTTTAGAAGTTCTTCTGGCCACTGAGATTTCTTAGGATTCTCTGCTGATGAATCAAGGGGCGTTTCTAGACCTTGATTCCGCTCAATATATTCGTTGATCTCTGCTTGGTGATCGAGGTAGTAGCTAAGAGCGTTGAAGACTTTCGATAAGCTCAGGTGGGGCAACCGCTGTGGAATTTCTTCAGGGGACACTCCCACACGCCACATCTCAACAATGACTCGTACAGGAGTGCGACTTCCCTTAACGATGGGCTCACCATCCAAAATTGCGTCGCTTTTCACGATGTAGCAATGCTCTGTTGTCTGAATCATCCGTATCAATTCTCACAAGATAAAAAGGTTGACATGTAAAGATCTTAAGTTCGCCTTCAATACTTTTTGATTTACTAATAAATATGCCTTGGGTTCTGCGTAGGATTCACTTGCTCAAACTCCATAACATACTCCCGCCATGTAATCTCTTCGCGACTATAGTCACGACCATAGGTCTGAATAGCGATCGACTCTTTTCCTCCGGCATACCGCTTCATACGCCATGTCGCCTTGCCAATATCTGAATTCTCATCATCAGGATCAGTTTGGTATGGCAAACGCTGATCGATAAAATCAACCGTTAATTGATTATCTTTAATATGTCCCTTAAAGCCATGCACAAGCTTATCTTCCTCTTGATCAGAGTATCCAACACTGATTAAATAAGTACCGGTAATGGAATTGTCGTCAAACAAATGTAAATCAATGCGTTGAGCATGCTTGAGTCCGTGATTCACATATGATTTTGTACTTACCTGTGTTGCTTCCCTCGGCGTCTTCATATTTTCCCGAGGCTGGACTGTTGGCTGAACTGTTACATTTCCTCCTGAGACATTGAAGACGGAGCCGGTGCTGCTTCCTCCAATGTCAACTCCGTGTGTATTACCAGAGGCTTTATCAGGATTTCCAGGTTGATACAAAGAGATGATCGATGCAATAGACCCGACAAAGCCAACTACTGAAGCAACGAATGCGATCATGCGCTTTCTATTCATATCGCTGTGAACGATTACTCCACGATCATAGCTACGGCAATGATGCTTTGGCAAAGAAAGCCCCCTCACCTTGTCAATGTCGCAAGGTAAGGAGGCTCGATCTAATCTACCGTCAGTAACAATTATTTAGCTAACTGAGCCTCGATTGCCCCAGTCAACTCAGCACTTTCGGGGGTAACACCACTGCCGAAGCGACCGACGATCTCACCGGTCTTGCTGACCAAGAACTTTTCAAAGTTCCACTGCACGTCACCGGTGGGGTCGGCATTGCTGGTCAAGCTTGCATACAGGGGATGCTGCTCAGCACCTTTGGCATGAACCTTGTCGAATAGGTCAAAGGTTGCGCCGTAGTTTTCGCAGGCAAACTTCTTGATTTCTTCGTTGGTGCCCGGTTCCTGAGCGCCGTAGTCGTTGCAGGGGAAACCCAAAACTTCAAACCCCTGGTCCTTGTACTTTTGGTACAGGGCTTCCAAACTGGTGTACTGCTTGGTGTAGCCGCACTTGGATGCCAAGTTGACAATCAGCGTAACCTTACCGGAATAAGCGCTCAGGGTGGTGTCTGCACCGTCAATGGTCTTGACTGCAATATCGCTAACGTTAGCCATTTTTGAGTTCCTTGTTAACAATGAAGTGGAATAGTTTGATGCCCTGAAAATCCAATTCAGAGGGATGGGAGTGAATCAAAACTTGAGAGGTTTAAGCCACTGTCGTAAGCCCTTCAATGGTTTTCAAGGCTTCGGAAACGTGGGCTTTAGCATCCAACATATTGTTGAAAATGCTTTTCACAACGCCTTCCTTATCGATGACGTAGGTCACTCGACCGGGCATTACCCATAGGGTATTGGGCACACCAAAAGCATTGCGGGCTTCGTTTTTCACGTCGCTCAACAATACAAAAGGTAAATTGTGCTTGTCTACGAAGGATTGGTGGGATGCCACCGAGTCGCTGCTGATGCCAATAACTACCGCGCCCGCGTCTTGGAACGCCTGATACTCATCCCGAAACTGGCACGCTTCCATGGTGCAGCCCGGAGTATCATCCTTGGGGTAGAAGTAGACCACCACCGGGCTCTTGCCGAGAAACTGGCTGAGGGTGATGTTGGTGCCGCTCTGGGACGGCAACGTAAAATTAGGGGCCTTGTTGCCCACTGCGATCGCCATAATCCACAGGGTTTATTAACTTTTGTGTGGCTCCTATGGTATCGCAGGACTATCCCCAGAATTTCGCCTCATTCAAATCTGCCCCATGAAATTTGCCGATCGCCTCGCCCCGCTCCAGTTCAATGTGTTCGCCGCCATGGACACGGCAAAAGCGGAAGCCGCCGCTAAGGGGTTGGAGATTGTGGACCTGTCATTGGGATCGGTGGACTTGCCCACGCCCCCCCACGTGCTCCAGGCGATCGCCGAAGCCCTCCAGGACCCTGCCACCCACGGCTACCAGCTATTTCGCAACAATACCCAGTTCCGAAAAGCAGTCGCCCAACGCTATGAACAAACTTTCGGGGTACCGGTGGATCCTGAAACGGAGGTGCTCACCCTAATTGGCTCCCAGGAAGGTACGGCGCACTTACCGTTAGCGGTGCTTAACCCAGGCGACGTGGCGCTCCTGAGCGATCCCGGTTATCCGTCCCACTACGGCGGCGTTCATTTGGCGGGGGGGGAAATCTATCCCATGGCGCTGCTGGCGGAAAACCAATTCCTGCCCGACTTCTCCACCATTCCCGATGACATTGCCCGGCGATCGCGGCTAATGGTGCTGAACTATCCCCACAACCCCACCACCGCTACAGCAACGCTAGATTTTTTTGAAGCGGCGCTGGAGTTTTGCGATCACCACGACATCGTTTTAGTGCACGACTTTGCCTACGATCAAATGGTCTTTAGCGACCAATCTCACCCATCAATTCTTCAAGCGGATAGAAATAAAAAGCGATCAATTGAGTTTTTTACCCTATCAAAAGCCTATGGAATGGGTGGTTTTCGAGTGGGCTATGCCATTGGCAATGCGGAGTTAATTAAGGCTTTAAAACAGGTCAAAGCTGCTGTTGATTTTAATCAGTATCAGGGAATTTTACGGGGGGCGATCGCATCATTAACCGGCGACCAATCTTCAGTAAAACAACGCCTCGATATTTTCCAACAGCGCCGCGACGCCTTCGTAGACGCCATGGCGAATATCGGCTGGTCGATCCCCACTCCCCAAGCCACCATGTTTGCTTGGGCAAAACTACCGGAACAATGGGAATTTGACTCCGTTAATTTTTGCACCGAACTATTAGCGAAAACTGGTATTGCCGCCTCCGCAGGGTATGGATTTGGTAAATCAGGGGAAGGATATGTGCGGTTTGCCCTGGTGCGATCGCCCAAAGAACTACAAAGTGCCGCTCAAACTATCGGCACTTTTATCAACGGTTAATTGCCGGTTTATAGCCTGCCAACAGCGCCATCTCACGCCATTTCCAATAGCAATCCACCTCTTGAAAACCAATTTCCCGAAACCACTGAAGCTGAGTTTCCACATCCAATAATTTATTAGATGGATCTTCAAAATCCGGCGGATAACCAATCGCCAGTAGAAACTTACGATGCAGGGTCTCCGTTGGCGACGATACATGCTCTAAATTGCAAAAAACTCCACCGGGTCTCAATCGATCAAAAATCTCTCCATATAAAGTTCGCTTCCGATCATCCTCGCAATGGTGAATGGCAAAACTAGACACAATTGCGTCAAAATCACCAATATCGGGCAAACCTTCATCCATATTTGCCTGTACTAAACTAACAGAATCGTCGTCTTCAAAACGCTTTCCTGCTTCCCCTAGCATTGTTCTCGAAAGATCTAGTCCAATCCCTTTTACCTGAGGACGTTCAATTTTCAAAAGCGCCAATAACCGACCATTGCCAGTGCCCAAATCTAAGATTTTTCTCACATCTTTTGGCACCAATTCCAACACTAATGCCTCCCCTTCCGTGCGATGGGGAATTTTATCGGCGCGGCTTAAATAATGCAAGGCATGGGCAGGCGATCGCCACTGATTGTCTGAGTTTTCCATCTGCTTTAACATCAATCTTTTACATCAATAGGGAAGAAGAAAATCGAGGACAAAACACGTTGCATATAGATTAATTTTTGCAACAGGCAAACCGGCTAAATACAACAATTTTTTGCGGTAATTTTTGCCCATCCCCGTGCCATCGCTGTTTCAAGCATATCCCTTAAAAAGCGACGCCCCCGTTATCGCAAACCCTTGTTACGATTGGGGTCAGGCGCTAAGCGATCGCCGCCCAACCGCCCTATTTTTCAGCAAAACCCAGGGAAACTTCTATGTCCTTTGTTGGTCTCCATATCCACAGCGATTACAGTTTGCTTGATGGAGCGAGTCAGCTACCGAACTTGGTGAAACGGGCAGAGGAGCTGGAAATGCCGGCGATCGCCCTGACGGATCATGGGGTGATGTATGGGGCGATCGAGCTATTAAAAACCACCAAAGGCACCAACGTTAAGCCCATCATTGGCAACGAAATGTATATCGTCAATGGTGTTCTTGATGACACAAAAGAAAACCCAAGAAAGCGATTAAGAAAGTATCACCAGGTGGTTTTAGCTAAGAATAAGGTGGGCTATCAAAACCTGGTAAAACTAACAACTGTTTCCCATTTAGACGGGGTACGAGGAAGTGGAATTTTTTCTCGCCCTTGTATTGACAAAAAATTGCTGTCAGAAAATGCTGAAGGGCTGATTGTAACCAGCGCCTGCCTGGGCGGAGAAATTCCCCAAGCAATTATGGCCCAGCGGCTGGATGTGGCTGAGCGGGTCGCCAGTTGGTACAAAGACGTATTTGGTGACGATTACTATTTGGAACTTCAAGATCACGGATCCCAAGAAGATCGCGTGGTTAATGTGCAGCTTGTAAAGCTTGCGAAACAACTAAATATTGAACTGATTGCCACTAACGATTCCCATTTTATTTCCTGCTTTGATGTGGAAGCCCACGACGCACTTATTTGCATTCAAACGAAGAAGAATGTCACTGAAGATAAGCGGTTGCGCTATAGCGGTACCGAGTATTTAAAAAGCGCCAACGAGATGAAATTGTTATTTCGAGATCATCTGGAAGAGGAGGTAATTGAAGAGGCGATCGCTAACACCGTAAAGGTTGCGGAAAAAGTGGAAGCGTACAATATTTTGGGGGAGCCTCGAATTCCAGATTTCCCAGTGCCCACGGGACATAACGCTGACACCTATGTGGAGCACGTGGCTTGGGAAGGTTTGATCGAGCGACTGGGTGTAGCCTCTAAAGAGGATATTTTAAGTAATAAAAAAGAGTATGCAGATCGGCTAGTTTACGAATTAGAGATGCTCCAAAGAATGGGGTTTTCTGCGTATTTTTTAGTAGTTTGGGACTATATCAAATTTGCCCGCGATGCCAATATTCCTGTGGGTCCTGGACGGGGTAGTGCCGCGGGATCTTTGGTGGCCTATTGTTTGCGAATCACCAATATTGACCCTGTCCATCATGGCTTACTGTTCGAGCGATTTCTAAACCCTGAACGGAAATCGATGCCTGATGTGGATACGGATTTCTGTATTGAAAAACGAGATCAAGTCATTGACTATGTAACCCAAAAATACGGTGAAGATCGGGTTGCTCAAATTATCACCTTTAACCGAATGACATCAAAAGCAGTGCTAAAAGATGTGGCTCGGGTATTGGAAATTCCCTACGGTGAATCGGACCGAATGGCGAAGTTAATTCCCGTAGCGCGAGGGAAGCCCGCCAAGCTGAAGGTGATGATTTCTGACGAGACCCCAGCGCCAGAATTCAAAGAAAAATACGATAAGGATTCTCAAATTCCCGAAGCCCCCACCGGTATGACTTATCGTCGCTGGTTGGATATGGCGATGCGCATTGAGGGCACTAATAAAACCTTTGGGGTCCACGCTGCGGGGGTTGTGATTTCAGCTCAGCCGCTGTCGGAGGTGGTTCCCCTTCAGCGCAATAACGATGGTGCCGTAATTACTCAGTATTATATGGAAGATGTGGAGGCAATGGGTCTCCTAAAGATGGATTTCTTGGGGCTAAAAAACCTGACGACCATTCAAAAAACCGTTGATTTAATATCAGAAACTCGTGGCACACAGGTTGATCCTGACGGTATTTCTCTGGAAGACCCTGCCACCTATAGGCTGTTAGCTCAAGGGGAGCTTGCTGGCATTTTTCAGTTAGAGTCCTCGGGAATGCGTCAGGTGGTGCGTGACCTGAAGCCGTCGTCTTTGGAAGATATTTCTTCAGTTTTAGCCTTATATCGACCGGGTCCTTTAGATGCAGGGCTCATTCCGATGTTTATCAACCGAAAACATGGGCGGGAACAGATTGCCTACGATCACGAAGTACTGGAGCCAATCCTAAACGAAACTTACGGGGTTTTGGTGTATCAGGAGCAAATCATGAAAGTGGCTCAGGATATGGCGGGATATACCTTGGGGGAGGCGGATTTGCTGCGGCGGGCCATGGGTAAGAAGAAGCTGGAGGCGATGAAAAAACAGCGCGTTATTTTTGTGGATGGGTCGGCGAAAAATGGCATTAAAACTAAGCTGGCAGATGGTCTTTTTGACCAGATGGTGAAGTTTGCTGAGTATTGTTTTAATAAGTCCCACTCGACGGCTTATGGCTATGTAACCTATCAAACTGCTTGGTTAAAGGCGAACTATCCTGTGGAATATATGGCGGCTTTGTTGACGTCAAATAGTGGCAATCAGGATAAGGTTCAGGCGTATATTTCCACCTGTTTAAAGATGGGAATTGAGGTGGAACCACCGGATATTAATCGATCAGGTTTAGATTTTACGCCGTTAATTAGTGATGGTGAAGGGGACGCAACAGATCATCGAATTTTATTTGGATTGTCGGCGGTGCAAAATTTAGGGGAAGGGGCGATCGAAAGTCTTTTGACGGCTCGGGAGGAGGGCGGCTCGTTCGAGTCGTTAGCGGATTTGTGCGATCGCGTGGACCTAAGATCCATCAACAAGCGCGCCTTAGAAGCACTGACCCATAGCGGAGCCCTGGATACCCTTAGCTCTAACCGTCGGCAAACCATGGAAGATTTGCCATTAGTAATTGATTGGGCCCAGGGGCGGGCTCGCGATCGCGCCAGTGGTCAAGGCAGTTTGTTCGATTTAATGGGCGGCAACGCGGAGGAGGGGGGCGGGCTAGAAATGGCTCCGAAAGCGCCCCCCGTGGACGATTATCCAGAGCAAGAGCGGCTGCGGCTAGAAAAGGAATTGCTGGGCTTTTATGTGTCGGACCACCCCCTAAAAGGAGTGCAGCGGCGGGCGCAAATGTTAGCTCCTGTGGAGATTAAAGACCTGGGCGATTACTGCGGCGGCAACAAAGGCACCGTCAGCGCCATTGTGATGATCTCCACCATGAAACCGGTGATTACTAAGAAAGGCGATCGCATGGCCATCGTGCAGGTGGAGGACCTGACGGGGTCGGTGGAAGGGGTGGTATTCCCGCGATCCTTTGCCCGCATTGGCGATTTAATCCAGCCCGATGCTCGCTTGATTATTTGGGGCAAAGTGGACTGGCGTGACGATTCTATTCAGTACATCATTGAAGACGCAGAAACCGTCGAGTCGGTGGAAATTTTAATGGTGGAGCTGACGCCTGATGTGGCAGGGGAAATTCAACATCGCGATCGCCTGCGAAACACCCTCCTTAGCAACCAAGGAGAAACGCCGAAAATGCCCGTGGTTGCTATTATTTCCGACGGCAAAGGACAGCGCCAACTTGTGCGATTTGGAGCCCAGTTCCGCGTGGAGGATCCCAATGCGGTGGCCAAAGCATTACAGCAGGCAGGGTTTGAGGCTCAAATCCAACCATTAGCCGTCATTTAATGGTCTAAACTCGGTAAAAATACATTTGCATTTGCCCACCTCAGACGTCACATGGCCTGTTAACCGCTGGTCCGCTGCTTAAGGACACGCCAAAAGGATGCGCTGAGACCTTTCCCAGCCCTTTTCAAGTACTGCTGAATCCATGACTGGTTTCTCCACAGAAGATTCCCTTCCCACGGGTTCGCCTGAATCCGCAGTGAAAGCTCAGGCTGATTCAGCCCTGGGAGGGCATATTTGGGTTATTTCTAACCAGTCAGCTTTAAGTGGAGAGCTAATTCAAAAGCTGCCGTCAACGGTTCAATCCACCACCATTTTTCATTCGGGACAGTCAGCGCTGGCTCAACTGGCTCAAATCTCGAAAAGTCAGAATCTAGCATCATCTCCTTTCCTCACCCAAACAACCCAAAAGATTTCCCAGCAATCCGTTGAACTGCTTTTTGTGGCGATGGATTTAGGGGATATGGACGGGGTAGAGTTTCTGGCGCAATTCAAAGAGCATTATCCTGATTTTTCTGCTCCCATTGTCATCGTTAATGGTGATCCGTCTGACAGTAGCGATGGACAGGAGTTAGCGTCCCACCTCGCTATCAAAAATAATGTATTTAGGGCGGGGGCGATCGATTATTTGACCTTGCCTATTGTTGCCGCTGAACTGGAAGCTAAAGTCAGCGTATTTTTAAAGCTAAGTCACACCCTGACTTCAATGCCAGGCGAGGATAATTCATCAAACAACCAAGTTTTACAAAATAAGAGCGGCGAGCAGAAAATTGGCTATGAGAATAGCCAAATCAGTCATGATCAACGTGAAAATTTGCAAAAGTTAGCCATAGAAAACTGCTATTTGCGGATTATTTTGGATAACTTGCCCCAACAGGTTTTTTGGAAAGATAACGACTTAAAGTTTGTTGGATGCAACCAACGCTGGGCAAATGCTGTTGGGATTCGGGATGAAAGCGAGATCATTGGAAAAACTGACTTTGATATGGTCGATAATCCGGCCCTGGCGCAACAGTTTCAATCAAAGGACCGCAAGGTACTGGAAACGGGAACAGCCATTGAAGAATCAATGGAGAAAGCCAAAATTGACCAAAATGGAGTGCAGCGTTGGCTTGATGTAACTCGACAACCTTTACTGGATAAAAATGGCAAAAGCCTCGGTATTGTTGGTGTTATTAATGACGTAACCAAGCAGCGACAGGCAGAAGAACAGCTTCGGCTAGCGGAAGAAAAGTATCGAGCTATTTTTGAAAATGCTGTAGAAGGACTATTTCAAGCCTCTGTAGAGGGGAAGTTTATCAGCGTTAATCCGGCTTTGGCTCAGCTTTATGGATATGCTTCCCCTCAGGAAATGATTGAGGAGATTGAGCATATTGATTCTCAAATTTATGTGCAGTCGAAGCGGCGTCAGGAAATACTGGCTTACCTCGATCAGTTCTCTGAGCTTACTGATTTTGAATCTTTGGTGCAGCGGAAGAGTGGTCAACGCATTTGGGTGTCAGAAAGTATTCGCCAAGTTACCGATGATAACGGCGATATTTTGTATCTAGAGGGGAGCGTTAAGGACGTAACGGAGAAGCGTCAGGCTGAAATGAACCTGCGTAAACAAAGGCAGCAGTCTGAGCGGTTGTTGCTGAATATTTTGCCCCAAATGATTGCTCAGCGCCTGAAGAAAAGTCCAGGCTTGGTGGCAGATAATTTCAGCGAATCGACGGTTTTATTTGCAGATATTGTTGGCTTTACCGAGTGGGCTTCCCAAACTAATGTTTCGGAGTTGGTGACGGTTTTAAATAAGATTTTCTCTGAATTTGATTTGCTAGCTGAAAAGATCCAAATTGAGAAAATCAAAACCATTGGTGATGCCTATATGGCGGTTTCTGGGGTACCCATTCCCGTGGCAGATCATGCGGAGAGGATGGCAGAGATGGCATTGGAAATGCAGGTAGCAATTAAACAGTTTTCCCGGCGATCGCCCACAGGAAACGAACCATTTCGGTTAAGAATTGGCATCCATTCGGGACCAGTTTCCGCCGGCGTGGTGGGACTTCACAAGTTCTTCTATGACCTTTGGGGGGACACGGTTAACGTGGCTAGCCGTATGGAATCCCAGGGAACGCCGGGGCGAATCCAGGTAACCCATGAAACCTATTTGCTATTGCGAGATCGGTTTGAATTAGAGTTTCGAGGGGAGTTTCAAATTAAGGGTAAAGGAGCGATGAAAACCTATTGGTTATTAGGTAGAAAATCGGAAAATTCAGAAGTGGACAGCTGAAAGAATATTTAGAATCATCGGAAAAACTGGCACAAGAATTGGCGGAAGTTATATTGATAAATCCCGAGAAGATAGTGGGAAATCCCTATGGTTGGATCGAGCGATCGCTCGCCACCATTCACCAGGCGAACTGGTATCGATCGCCCCAAGCTTTAGATGGTTTACCGGGACCCGTGATGATGATGGACGGGGAGGCGGTGCTTAATTTTGCCAGTAATGATTATTTGGGATTGGCGGGGAGTCGCGAATTAATTACAATGACCACGGCGGCGGTGGAACAGTGGGGAACGGGCAGTACGGGATCCCGATTAATTACGGGGCATCGAGACATTCATCGGACTTTGGAACGGGAAATTGCGGCCTTAAAAAATACAGAAGACGCGGTTGTTTATAGCTCCGGTTATGCGGCAAACATTGGTGTTTTAAGTGCCATTGTTGGCCCAAAAGATTTATTGGTGGGCGATGCATATAATCACTCTAGTTTAATGAGCGGCTGCAAGTTAAGTGGGGCAGGTTTTCAACAATATGACCATGGAAATATGACGGCGCTGCGGGATATTTTGATGGGGCAGCGATCGCAATTTCGTCGGTGTGCCATTGTGACCGACAGCGTTTTTAGTATGGATGGGGATTTGTGTCCGCTAAAGGAAATTTTGGCGATCGCTGAAGAATTTGAAGCCATGGTGGTAATCGACGAAGCCCATGCCACTGGAGTGCTGGGGTCAACGGGGGCGGGGGCTGTGGAGTTTTTGGAATGTACCGGGAAGCCGTTAATTCAGGTAGGCACTTTAAGTAAGGCGCTGGCTAGTTTGGGAGGCTATGTGGCGGGGTCGGCGGCGCTGGTGGATTTTTTGCGCAACCGCTCCGCCAGTTGGATTTATTCCACGGCGTTGTCTCCGGCAGATACGGCGGCGGCGCTGGCGGCAATTGATCGGGTCAAGGCAGAGCCGGAGCGGCGCGAGTCCTTACTAAATATGTCCAATTATTTGCGCGATGGGCTACGGCGCGTGGTGGCACCTTGGGGCGATCGCGGCTTTCGGTTGCTGCCCAGCGATACACCGATTATGTGCATGCAGGTGCCTGATACGGCGACGGTACTAACTTTGGGTGAACAGTTACGGTCCGGTGGAATCCTTGCTGGTGCCATCCGCCCCCCCACCGTTCCCACCAGCCGCCTAAGATTTACCGTTCGCGCCGACCACAGCCAAGCCCACTGTGATGCTGTGTTGGAGGTTTTGGAGAAATCTTTGGGGATTCTGAACTAGAAAGTACCTAGGTATACAGCTTTGCTGCCGCGCTGTCTTCCACACACTTCACGGTTGAATATTCTGCCGCTTGAGTGCGCTCAGAAAATCCAGAGGAAATGAAAAAAGTTAGGCGATCGCCCGAAACACACCCACGTGCTCATCACCTTTGCGGCGACCGATTGAATGGTCGCTAAGCTGCCAAGATTCTCGCTTAAACCGGGGCGAAAATACATCCAGAACCGCCGTTTCATTGGTGCCAAAGGGAGGTCCACCGGGACGATTGTGGGTAAAGAAAACGCCGACCAAAATCCCTTCTGGCTTTAGCAGCGATCGCATGGACTCCACATAATCAGGACGCTGCTCTGGATTAATCGCACAGAAACAGGTGTGCTCAATAATCAAGTCAAACTGTCCCTGCCACTGTGGAGCAACTGCGAAAATATCCATCTGCTCAAACCGCAATTGCTTTTCCGTTAATTGCGATCGCGCCGCTAATTCCCGCGCTTCTTTAATTGCCAAGGGCGCAAAATCAAAGCCCACCGTTTCTATTCCCAACTTGGCAATAAACCGAGCATCATGACCGCGACCACAGCCCACCACTGCGGCTTTGGAGGATGCGTTAGGCGATCGCACCAGAAAATTATGTTGCTTTAAATATTCCGGCAAAAAAGCCGCCAAAACCGGCGATGGCTGCCCCAAATCCCAACCCGTATCCTGATCCTTATAGCGTTGGTTCCACCCTTGCGATGCTGCGGGCTCGCTGGGATTAAAATCATCTGGGTTGGGGCGGTTCAGATCTTGGGTGGCGTTAGCCATGGCTAGATAAATACGAAGATTTGGGGTTTTCTAGTACAAACTCATCGTAATCAGCCCTTGCTGACCTAGCAGCACTTCCCGCACCAGGCTGATAATGCCCACCCAAATAATCGGGCTAATATCCACGCCGCCGATGGGGGGAATCACTTTGCGGGTGGGCTTTAGGAACGGCTCCGTAGGCAAAATGACCAAATTGAAGGGGAAGCGATCGCCCTCCACCTGGGGGTACCAAGTGAGCACAATGCGAATAATAAATAGAAAGATGCCCGCGCCAAGGAAGACGCTGAGCCCAATGGGAGCAAGGGAGTCGATGGTCATAGCTAGGAAACGAGGGTAGGTTATTTGGGAAAATGCCGTTTATTTAGGCTACTCTCCCCAAAAACACTAGCGCCAAACCAGCAACACAGCTTCACTTTCCCAGAATTTTCCCCGCCCGCTTTGCCCCAAGCCCTATCTCATAGTCTTAAGGATTAATTCGCAGGGGGTGAAAGGACCGATACAATAAGCTTTAATTAATCCTGTTATTTCGAGCTGAGGATAGCAATGACCCCTTCTCTAGCTAACTTTTTATGGAGCCTTTTATTGGGCGGTGCGATCGTGGTGATTCCAATTACCGTTGCGCTGGTATTTATTAGCCAGCGGGACAAAATTCGTCGCCGCAATTTTTAGGGGCTCGGTTATCGCTCAAGATGAGAGAGACCAGGGCATAGCTGGTGTTCAGTCACCGTCCGAAGTCTCTCTACTTTTAGAAATGCCCAAGCGGCTTTAATCATATAGATTCCGCCAGATAAACCCTGCCGAACAAATTTCGCCGAAAGGTTTGGCAAAATATAAGGTGAACTAGGTTTGGCAAAATCTAATCGCCTTGCCTTGGCTGGGTAGCTTTTAGTTATTCAGCGGTGACTCAGGGGGCAAGCTTGGCAGAGCAGCATCAACGGGACAGGAGAAGCTGTAGGAAACAATGGTAAATATTGGGTTTAGCTGGGGCAGCTTTATTGGCATCGTGTTAGCGGTGGCGGGGGCGTCTCTGTATTTTTTGCGGTCCGTACGCCCTGGTTTGGCGCGAGATTACGATATTTTCTTTGCCGCAGTGGGACTGTTGTGTGGCGGCATTCTATTTTTTAATAGCTGGCGTCTCGACCCGATTTTGCAGTTCAGTCAGTTTTTGCTGGCTGGCTCCACAATTTTCTTTGCTTATGAAAGTGTTCGTTTGCGGGGGGTAACTACCGAGCAGGCGAAGCGGAGCACTCCGGTGGTGGATGATGATCGCCCGGTGAGTCGGGTGTATCGCGCTGAGCTGGATGATGAAATGGATGCGCTGGATGAGGAAGAGGATTTTTATCCCCGCCGTATTCGTGGCGCTCTAGGTTCGCGAGATCCGCAGCTAGAGCGATCGAGAGATTACCGAGACGATGATTATGACGATCCTCGGTCTCGCCGTCCTGGGAGTGATCGCCCCCGCAGCAGTCGTCCTACGCCGTCGAACCGCCGCCCGTCCCAGCCTTCTTCCCGTCGTCCCAACGGTCGCCGTCCCATGGCAGAAGATGATTGGGGGGGGGATGATGTGCCGCCAAGCCGTCCACCGCGCTCCGGTCCCCGCTCTGGTCGTCCCCCATCCCGCCGTGGTCCTGGTCCCAGCGATGGGGCTGCCCCTGGTATGGACGATCGCTCTCGGTCTCGCCGGGGAAGCCTAAATTTGGAGCCGCCCCCGTCTGACACCCGCGCTGATTCCCGTTCCGAATCTCGCCGTCCCCGCTCCAATGGGCGACGCAGCGAAGGAACCCTCTTTGACGACCAGCCTTACGAACCGCGATCGCGCCGTCAACCGGGTCCACCTGCTGATCGGCCGTCTGACTCCTTCGATGATGGGGCTGGCATGGGACGAGAGCCCCGCCGAGAGCAGCCTCGGGATACCAGCGACGAAAGCTACGTGGACTATCAGCCCCTAGACGGTCCGCCGGCGGACGGTGGCGCAGAACCCCCTGCCGATCAGGGTCGCGATGATCGGGACAACCAAGATCGCCCCGCCGCCATTGATGAGCCCCTATTTCCTGATGAAGCGGGTCCCCGCGCCAGCAGTGGACGTGGTGGTTATGACGATGATCTAGACGGCGGTTATTCCGATAGAGATTTAGATGGCGATCGCTACGACCGCCCATAAGGTGTCGAGGAAGTCGAGCAATCCACTTCAAAGAACGTTTTGTCGGGCGTCTAAGCTATTGAGCCTTGGAATGTTTCTCCTAAGCAGTTGCTCTAGCGCTCCGGTTCTTCCTGGCACCAACTCAGTTAATTCGCGCTACACCGACGAGCAGCCCGCCCTCAGTGGCGACGGGCGATTTTTGGCGTTTGTGTCTAACCGAGAAGGGCGGCGCACTTTGCTGGTATATGACCTCAGCCTGCGCCAGTACGTCCCCCTCAACCGGGTCAATCGCAACGACACCATCGCTGAACACCCGAGCCTCAGCTACACCGGGCGTTACTTGGTTTATCTCGCAAGCGACTACGCCCGCCCGGAAGTGGAGCTATATGACCGCGCCACGGGACAGGTTCAGGTAATTACCCAAGGCTATCGAGGCTGGGTGCGATCGCCCCGCATCAGCTCTGACGGGCGGTTTATTGCCTTTGAAAGCGGCTCCCGAGGGCAGTGGGATATTGAAATTTATGATCGCGGCGAAAATATCGAGCTGGATTTACCTGAAGGATTCCGTCAGCCGGTCAGCACTCCCTAGGGTTTTGATTGGAGAGTTTGGTTGAAGCTTCAATTTGAGCTTTGAAAGTCAGCACCGGAGCAAAATGTTACAATTTCTAAATCGATTTTGAATCGACTAATCGTTACTAAATTCAGGTTGGAGCAGCCGTGCGAGTAGCAATTGTTGGTGCTGGGTTGGCGGGGATGTCAGCGGCGGTGGAACTGGCAGACGCCGGACATGACGTGGAAATTTTCGAATCTCGCTCATTTGTTGGCGGCAAGGTCAGCAGCTGGGTGGACCGCGACGGCAACCATATTGAAATGGGGCTGCATGTTTTCTTCGGCTGCTACTACAACCTGTTCGAGCTAATGCGAAAGGTGGGGGCGGCGGACAATCTGCGCCTCAAGGATCACGTGCACACCTTTGTTAACGAAGGCGGCAACCTGGGAGCATTGGACTTTCGGTTTATTACCGGCGCTCCTTTCAATGGACTAAAAGCATTTTTCACCACCTCTCAGCTATCCGCCCTAGACAAGGCGCAAAATGCGATCGCCCTGGGCACCAGCCCCATCGTCCGCGGCTTGGTGGACTTCAAAGGTGCGATGAAGGATATCCGCAAGTTGGATTCCGTCAGTTTTGCCGACTGGTTCCGGAGCCACGGCGGCTCCAACGGCAGCCTGAAGCGTATGTGGAACCCCATCGCCTACGCCCTAGGCTTTATCGACACGGAAAATATCTCAGCCCGGTGCATGCTGACCATTTTCCAGTTTTTCGCCAGCAAAACCGAAGCGTCGGTACTGCGGATGCTTGAAGGTTCTCCTCACGAATACCTTCACAAGCCCATCGTTAAATATCTAGAAGATCGCGGCGTTAAATTTCATTTGCGCCAGCGAGTCAAGAAAATCCAGCACGAAGAAATTAACGGCAAAACCCAGGTGACCGGGCTCGTGATGGGGGGCGTTAACGATCCCGAAACCACCGTCACTGCTGACCAGTACCTGTGCGCCTGCGACGTGCCCGGCATTCAAAAGTTGCTGCCAAAAGAGTGGCGGCAATGGTCAGAATTTGACAATATTTATGCTTTGGATGCCGTCCCCGTAGCCACTGTGCAAATGCGCTTTGACGGCTGGGTGACTGAGCTGCAAGATGAAGCGGCAATGAAAGATTTAGACAAGCCCACCGGTTTGGATAATTTGCTTTATACTGCCGATGCTGATTTTTCTTGCTTTGCGGATTTGGCGATCGCCAGCCCCGCTGACTACTACCGGGAAGGACAAGGCTCACTGCTCCAGGTAGTGCTCACCCCCGGCGACCCGTTTATCGGCAAAAATAACGAAGAAATTACTGAGCACGTGCTGAAACAGGTGCACGCCCTATTCCCCTCCTCCCGCAAGCTAAACCTGCTGTGGTCCAACACCGTAAAGCTCGCCCAGTCTCTGTATCGAGAGGCCCCCGGCATGGATCCCTACCGTCCCAGCCAGAAAACTCCCGTGGAAAACTTCTTCCTGGCCGGCAGCTACACCATGCAGGACTATATTGACAGCATGGAAGGCGCAACGATTTCCGGTCGCCAGGCCGCAGCGGCTATGCTGGAAATGGCTCCCGCACCCCAGCCGGTTCTGGCAAACTAAAGGGCATCGTTGAGCCCAGCTTTTTCACAGGAACCCCATGTCAAATTGGCTTGAGCATAGCGTCCAGGTGGAAGTGCCGGTTCCCATCGAAACAGTGTGGGAGCTGTGGTCAGACTTGGAGAAAATGCCCGAATGGATGAAGTGGATTGACTCGGTGAAAATTTCCGACCAGGACCCGGAGCTGTCCGTGTGGAAATTTGCATCGGGGCGATTCGCTTTCGATTGGCGATCGCGCATCACTCGCATGGTGGATCGCCAGTTAATTCAATGGGAATCCGTAGACGGCTTGCCCAATCAAGGGGCAATTCGCTTCTATGATCGCCGGGACAGCAGCATTGTGCGTCTCACCATTTCTTATGCCATTCCCGGCATCATCGGCACCCTTATGGACAACCTATTTTTAGGTGATCTGGTGGAGTCAACCCTCCAAGCGGACCTGGAACGCTTTCGCGACTACGCCCAGCAATATAATTCTTAACGCAGGTTTCACTGGAAGTATTCCTGTTATAAATTCCGATACAAAATTGCCTCACGGTACTTTTTAGATGGCAGATTTCTCTGGTGAACGTTGATCCCGCGTCAAACCAATTCGGCAACTGTCCGTGACTGCTACACGCCATAAAAAGAGGTTGTTAGAAATAAAGTAAGCGTTAAATAATTCCAGGGTAAATCAGCCTACATTAATTCTGTTGTCCTCAGGTGCCGCTCCCGGATTTATCTGGTGATCGCCGGACAATGGATTACAAGGCTCCAAATAAGCTTCAATAAGGTAAAGGTGTAAACGTAAGGTCCAGCAAAATTTTGTCGGCAGAATTTCATCAAAGAGTTTTACTAGAAAGTTATTAGTAAAACGTTGCCGAAGTCTGAATTTGCTGAAGCTAGTGATTATGAAGAATAAAGCTAGTAAACACCTTTACCTGGAGCAAATTCTTGCAGCTTACGTCAAAGGGTTTGGGGCTAAAACTTAACTAACTACTTTATTGCCAACGTAGCGTTAACGCTCATAACGCCCACTGTCGCATTCTCTGGAGGGAAAACCCCATGTCATTCCGACTTAACACTCGCATCCATCCCCTGGCAAAATGTTTATCCGTCAGCGCCTTAGTCCTGGGACACCTAGGATTGTCCCTATTGCCTAGCCAAGCTGGACTGTTAGGCGGCGTTGCTGAGTTTGGCGCAAGGCTAAAGTTCCCTCCCACCCAAGATCTAGGATCTCCCAGCCGCAGTACCGGTGGAGGTACCCGCGGTGGAGAATGCGTTGCTGAAGGTGAAGCGGTGCCGATTCAGGCGATCGTCCCTCCGGCAACCCACAATAAAACCAGCGACACGACTCCAGAAATTGTGGTGTATGTGGGCGACACCTCTGCCTCTGATATCGAAGTGCGCATGTTTGACTCAGGGTTCAACCTAGTGGGTCCTGTAGAGCCTCACCGCATTAGCCTAGATGGTCGCAAGAGCGGCTTGGTAACCGTGTCTCTGCTGCCTAAGGATTTGATCCTGGAGCCGGGCACCTACCGCTGGAGCGTAATGTTGGTGTGTGACGCCAATAGCTCTGACCGGGCTGGCGATCCTTTTGATTTGGGTGAACTTGAGGTGGTCAACCTAGAAGCAACCGAGGAAGAGGAGCTTGCAGGTCTTGAGGGCTTGGAAAAGGCGGAGCTGAGCCTAAATAAGAACTTGGGCTACGATACTTTGGCGATCGCCGCTGGCTTGTACACCAGTGAACCTGAGGCATGGACTGAGCTTGTGTCGTCCCTGAAGTTTGATGACAGCGCTGAGGCAGCCATTACTGAAGCTAGCTTCTTGGATTAATTTCCAGTTATTTCACCATTTTCACACCCCCTCTACGTTAGTGAAAATCTCAGAAATAGTTTGCCCCACCAGGCAGGCTATTTTTTTGTCAGCTTTTGCCACCAACGTCCCTTACCAACTTTTATACCAGCTCGCTAATTTATGGAGCAGCCGGCGATCGTCGAACTTAGTCGAAATTCAGATTTAGACTTTGCTTAGGCGCTCAAAACTCTCTGACTGTTCTGTTATTGGCGAACGACGGCAAGTGGGCAGAACTGTAAAACTGAATTTATTGAAATCGAATTTGCCACAATGGTGTTAAGGAAATTGCCTGTCTCAATCTTTCTCAATCTTTCTCAAGCATTTCCGAGGCAGCTAGTTTTAAATAGCGAAATAAGCAGCTAAGACCACCCCTTTTAAACGTCACTTTTGAGAACCATGCAAAACTTTGGTGATTTAGCCCAGAAAGCTTTGTACCTGGGAATTGGCATCGCATCCTATGCCGGGGAAAAAGCAAACGAAGCCTTTAATGATGTGCGTCGCCAGGCTCAGGAAATGGCTGACGAAATGGTAGCCCGCGGCGAAATGTCGGCGGAGGAAGCAAAAAAAATGGTAGAGGATGCGGTGCAGCAGGCCCAGCAGGCAATGCCTAATTCTGGGACGCCACAGTCTGAGAGCCCCCAAAATACTGCTCCCCGATGTATCAACGTTATTGACATCACTGATGAAGATGAGGGCAGCGGAACCAAAGAAGGTTCTGATGTGCAAACGATGCGGGACCAAGTACAGGCACTGGAAGAGGAGTTACGGCGGCTGAAGCGGGACTCTTAAGCACTTTAGAAGACGCTGCCCTTAAAGCGTCAACTGAAAGCAACAACTAAAAGTGTCAATGGCAAGTGCCAGCAAAAGCACCGAGGAAAAAGACACTGGGTAAAAAGATACTAAGTCCAAAAGCCCCCCAAAAAGAAGCCAACCACAAGCATAGTTTTATTGCGAGGTGTTTGGTTTCTTTTATTTTGGAGTGGACCGCTGAATAAACATCCCAAAAATAGGCAAAGTTATAGGCAGAGATGATCTCAGTAGTCTAAGGGCTGGGAGGGTATATGGCTGATTGGTTGTCGTGGTGGGAAGAAACGGCAGAGGCGATCGCCGAAGTAGCGGACCAAGTTCAGATTCAGGCGGTGGAATCGGTAGGGCAATGGTTTTCCCAGTCCACAGCCGCCACAAATCACGAAATAGATCAGTTTACAGCCCGGTTAGATGAGAATCTGACGCACCTGGAATCAAGTTTGGATCAGTGGTTGGACCAAACTGTTTTGCCCCTGGGACAAGAGTTGGATCAGGCTGTAGAGCAAACCTTTGACCAATGGGAGAGCCTACTGCAACCGTGGATGGCTCCTTTTTTAAACTGGCATTTAGATCCCCAAACGATGGAAGCCTGGGAAGAGGCGGAGCAGGCTGTTGATGAGGTAATGTTCGGTTTTTTGGAATATCTGGGCGTAGATTTTGAAGGGGAGGCTGAATCGTGGAACGAGGAGGCGCTGTGGAATGAAATCGCGCCGAAGACTCAACCCAGTGAAAACTGGCATTCCGCTTGTAAGGGATGCCAGAATTTTCACGGGCGCAGCTATGACGGGAATCTGTTGATTTGCGCTATGCATCCTTACGGCGTGGAGGGCGATCGCTGTTTTGATTGGACCGCAGCTAATGAGTCTCAATAACGCTGCTGGGCTCCTGACATTGCTGCAAGAAACAGCCATAGAAAGACACTCAAAAAAGACGCAAAAAAGGAGGCTACCAACGGCTCCTCCTTTTTTGTTTATTCAAACTGTGCTGTTGCACTGCCTAGTAAGTCGTAGACCTGCAAGCCATTAATCCCGGCTATTGATGGCAATCAGCAGACGTAGGATAAACACAAACAGGTTGATGTAAGTCAGATACATAGACAGGGCTGCTGCCAAATACTGACGGTCGTCATAGGTGCGAGGCAAGATAAAGAAATCCACCACAGCGCCACCGGCAAAGAGGACGACCCCAAAGCCAGAAATGGCCACATCTAGGAAGGTGGGAGTGTAAATGCCGAAGAAGCTTAGGACTAGGGAGATGACTAGCACTGCCAACAGGCCAATAAGCCCCATTTGGAAAGTGCGAGTCAAGGCAAAACCGTCTTCTTCAGACAGGTTTGAACCAATTTTTTTACCCACCACAAAGGCAATTCCACACCCCAGAGCCGCCACGCCCATGCCGGGTAGGCCCACATTAGGGGTGTCGAGGGCAACAGCCACCAAACCCGTCAGGGTATAGCCAGACAGCAAGCTGTAGGTTGCCAACAGGGGCAGCGCCACCGAATTCTTTGCCTTCTGCGCCACCGATGAGCCCACGAAGAACAGGATTAGCTCAACGACAAATGCCCCAATGAAGGTGGGCATAAATAGCTCAGGCTGATTGGCGAAAACGTTTAGGCCAGCGTAGGTGCCGATCGCCGTGAGGACCAAACCGCCTCCCACGTAGGGAAGGGCGTTGGCAATGACATTGGGCCCAACAAGCGCGTTGCCTCGGGCGTCTTGCATTGCCTTACGAAAGTTACTTGTTGTTGCCATATTTGGAAACGTAGTTTTTGAATGCTTTTGTTAATTCCTATTGTGCCTCGAAATTAGGGAGAAGCGCAGTAGAAACCTGCCCCAAAGCTATTCGGTTTACGCCCCCTGTACTTTTATGACGCTTTTGTTAAAGGCAATGGCGCCCCAGCCAAGCTGTCTGATCAAAATCATTTTGTCCAATGAAACATGACGATCAACCCCACGAAATCGTCAAAGCTCTTTATGCGCTTAATTAATCGCTGATTTATTGCTTACCTAGCATCCACTCGCCCAACGTCACCGCACCCTTGCTAATTAGGCTGCCCCGACGACACTGGTATTTGTCCCCTCATTTGGCTGGGCAACGTGGGCAACATCTGATTGTGTTCAACGCGAAATACGTTGGCGTACAGATTGGCGGCAATTTGCTTACCCGTCTGGGTTAGCTCCAAATGGGTCAATGCTGGTTCAATGTAGCGGTGAACCACGTTCCAGTAAAAACCAGGATACTTTTGCCGTAGATCGTCGGGGCTGCTATATCCCAG
The DNA here is from genome assembly GCA_937883785.1 of uncultured cyanobacterium. GTDB lineage: Bacteria > Cyanobacteriota > Cyanobacteriia > CACIAM-69d > CACIAM-69d > CALGDE01. The sequence goes on along the minus strand of CALGDE010000101.1, from coordinate 28,272 downwards.
CTCCTTATTCATGCCAATTTCTTCAAACTCGTAATAGAGCGCTGGAATCTTCTGCAAATAGCGTGGATCCGACAGTTGCCCGATCAAATCAGCGGCGCGCACCAAGCCTGGATAATCCGTAGTGTCTTCATGGTCGCTGTCGTTGGGAACTGGGAAACGCGTGAGTTCAATATTGGTTTGAATCACCGATACATCGATTAGGCTGTGCCCCTTGAAGCGATCGCTAATAAACTGCTTACCTCGATCCACATGATAGGGAGCCATGCTGGCATCGGTGGCACCAGGACCAAGCTGGACCGTTTCGTCTCCTACCCCAGTGGCATAAACGCGATCCTGAGGGCAATCTTGTCGACAAATTCCCCGCACATAGCCAATGTCGTGACATAGAAGGGACAGGTGATAAAGCAGCCAATCTTCGCAGGTAACACCCCCTTCACGAATATGCTTGCCCTTAAGAATTTCTTGCCCCACCAGAGTCACGTACATGGTGTGCTCGGTGTTGTGATACAGCGCGTTGCTATTGGCAATGTTTTCTAGAGCCATACTGGCCACCCAGCCTAAAATTTCCGCGTAGCTGTGTTTCATTCCCCCATAGGTTTGGTGGTAGCCCTCAGACAACTCACGGATTAATTCTTTAACCAGGGTACGGGTGGGATTGAGCATAGGTGTCGCTAAAGCGCAGTTAATCCTAATATTAGCTGTCTTATTCTGCATCCAGCCACTTTGGATAACAGGAATGTTGAGTTCCAATAAGAACGTTCATAACAACCTCAATAGCTAAATACCTGAACTCAACACGTTCAATGAAAGCCGTGCTGCGTTTAGTCTTAAGTGTCAATCAAGGGTCGCTCAAACCCAGTCCTAAATAAAGCAATCGCAACGATCCCAAAGTAAACCTTGCCAGTAGATTAAGAGTCCGATAAGAGGGATCGTCGCAGTAAATCCAGGGCGGAACAGGCGCTGGAATTACGAATCCATTGACGCGATCGCGTCTCCCCCAAATTCAGACGCTCGTGGGCTACACCTTTGGGACCAGCAATACCCACATACACTAGCCCCACTGGCTTTTCTTCACTGCCACCACCGGGACCAGCGATCCCGGTAACGCTAATGCCCCAGGTGGTGCCCAGAGACTCCCGCACCCCCACCGCCATCTGCTCCGCCACCTCAGCACTGACGGCGCCGACCTTAGTCAAGGTATCTTCCGATACTCCTAAACATTTGACCTTAACCCGGTTGTCATAGCTGATAATGCCGCCCCGAAAGTACGTCGAGCTGCCGGGAATGGTCGTTAACAGGTGTCCGATGCCGCCGCCGGTGCAAGATTCTGCCACCGCCACCGTTTCTCCTCGCTGTTTCAGCAACTGCCCTACCGCAATGGCTAGGGTGTCGTCGTCGTTGCCAAAATAATGAATGCCCCCCAGCTTCTTGAGCTGTTCTTCCACCGGCTCGATTAAGGTGATCGCCGCTGCCTGGTTCTCGGCCCGCGCCCCAATGCGCAACTTCACCACTCCGTGGTTGGCGTATGGAGCCACCGTGGGATTTTCCATCGCCAGAAAATCCCCTGCCATTTCCGCCAAGGTAGATTCGGAAATGCCCCAAAATTTCAAGGTGCGCGTTTGGATAGTGCTTTGACTCCAACCGTGGGATCGCAAATAGGGCACCGCCGTTTCTTGCCACATTGCCCGCATCTCCGTGGGCACCCCTGGAAAAGTCATAATCAACACATCACCCTTCGCGTGCCAAATCATGCCTGGCGCAGTGCCCACCGGATTGGGCAACACCTGGGCTCCCTGGGGTTGGAGAGCTTGCTTGCGATTGCTGGGGGCCATCTCTCGACCGCGCCGGGCAAATTTCTCGGCAATATCCGCCAGCACGTCTGGGTGCTCCACCAAAGGGGTTTCAAAGTAATGAGCGATCGCCTCGGTGGTCAAATCGTCGGGAGTAGGTCCCAAGCCGCCGGTAAAAATCAGCAGTTGGGATCGCTCACAGGCGGTGGCGATTGCCTGGTGAATTCGCTGGGGATTATCGCCCACCACCGTTTGGTAGTAATGAGCAATTCCTAAGTCAGCAAACTGTTGCGCTAGGTACTGAGAATTACTGTTTAAAATATCACCTAAAAGCAGCTCAGTACCTACGCAAATAATCTCAGCAGATCCCATTTCAACTTCCTTCTTAAGTGTGTGAAATCAAGTCTATAAAATCTCAAACCACGTAATTCCTGCGGTACTGGAAACAGTTTAAATTTATGCTGACTTACCCTTGATTACAGTCAGCTAACGCTACTTACTTCATGCGTTTATCTGCCTTATTATGCCACTTTGCCGCTGCGCCTAAATCTCACGCCCTTCGCCAACATAACGTATACATTGGATAGGGGCCCCAGTAAGGATACCGCCAGAAAGTAGATCCAGCTTAGGGCGAAATCGTCTGCCTGTAGCATTTTCAAGTACAGCGTATCTCGACCCAACTTTCCTGGCGCAAACCAAAAATCAACGGGATTAGATCGAAACAGGGATGGCATTTTAGGATCGTTTTTAAACTGCCCTAAAACATCATGAACCAAGCTGGCATAGTAAGTAACTGGCTTATCCGTTTTTACATTTCTAATTCCGTCAGGGGTCCCCAGCCAAAATAAGTCTAAAACGTTGACTTTGGGCGAATTTCCATCCCAGCTATAGCCTTTCAGAATAATAAGCTCTCCCTGGGGCGTAATCCGGGCGCGAACCTGTGGCCAAGGGCCCCCATCAATAAAATCGATATCCTCTCGCACTTCCCCTTTTAGCTGGGACAGCGATCGCGTATCTAAATAGTCACTGAGCTGACAGCGATAGGCTTCTTTTAAGGTAAACAACCATCTCACTTACAGACACCCCACTCCTTCAAACAGTCCCATAATCGATCCAGCTCATCATACTGTCCCCCTGAAGGAGATGTCTAAAATCTTACGTTCGTCAGATGGTCTAAACTATGGCTCGATAAAAGATTATGGCGCGACAAAAGTTTCGGTAAATAAGAACAGGGCAAAAACGATTCTTAGGAGCGCTCCGGAAAGGAGGGGGAGCACCAACTCTCTCCTTCTCCGACTTTGCCACCTACTATTATGGAACTGGTGCATCAAAGTCTTTTCTTTTTCTAATTTCTCTATGTGTGTTTATTCGTTGGGCATGGGTGGATTACTGCTAAGTATGCACAGCTGAGTGCTTTTGAATTTACGTTTACTAACCCGAGAATTGTCCTCGGAAGGACGCTTTTTATGGACCGCCAGGAACTGCTGCAAAGATATGCCGAGGGTGAGCGAGAATTTGCTGGTGTTGATTTATCCCAAATCGATTTAAGCAATGCAAATCTAACGGGAATTAACCTAAGCAATGCTAATTTGATTTTGGCGAATTTAAGTGGGGCCCGACTTACCCAAGCGAACCTTAGCGGTGCAAATTTAATTGGTGTTGAGGCGATCGCCACTGACCTAAAGCAAGCAAATTTGACCTGGGCAAAATTGATCGGTGCCACCTTGATAGAATCCTGTTTTACCCGTGCCAGCATGATCGAAGTGGTTATGTCTGGGGCAACCCTAGAGCGCTGCGACCTGCGTCACTGCTGTCTAATCGGAGCAGATTTGGTGGGCTGTAATTTAGCAGATGCTGATATTAGCCATAGCAATTTTATGAATGCCAATTTATCCGGCGCCGACCTGTGGCAAGTGGAAATGACTAACACAAATTTGCACGGGGTTCAGCGAAAAAACATCAAAGTGTCTAATGACATGATGGCTGAATTTATTCGGCAAGAACCTCTGGAAAGTTGAAGGCTGTCGCCCCTTTTCTGACCCAGGCAATCAGCGTCGGCGTTTCAGTCAGAGCTTTTAGTTAGAGCTTCAGTCAGAGTTTTTCTAGCGCAGATCTTTCTTTGAAAAGGAGTCAGGCAACAGATCGGATATTTCCTTAGCAATAATCTGCCCTGATGATCGATAAATTACAGTGATTTTCGAGCCGAATTCACTAATGAATTGACGACAAATCCCACAGGGAGATAAATCTTTGCCTTCTGTATAAACAGCGATTGAACGAATATTCCGATCTCCTTCTGAAACGGCTTTGGCGATCGCCACCCGCTCAGCACAAATTGCATTTCCGTAGGATGCGTTCTCAACATTACAGCCACTGTAAATAGAGCCTGATTCAGTTAAAACTGCCGCACCAACTTTAAATTGAGAATACGGTGCATAGGCGTTTTGGGATGCTGTTTTCGCTTTAGCGTAAAGCTGGTTATCGGAAAGCATTTGTCTCACTCTTTAGTAAGGATGACTAGTCACGGCACTAGGTTGAATTTTTATTGAAATTTTCAATCGAAATAACGCCTAAAACTTGATTGTTTATTGACACTTTAGCGGGTAGGTACATTCTATAATTTGCCCATGGAAAGTCTAACCATTATTCAGCCCGATGACTGGCATTTGCATCTACGGGACGGCGAGGCGTTAAAGGCCGTTCTTCCCCATACAGTGCGGCAGTTCGCTCGGGCGATCGCCATGCCCAATCTCCAGCCCCCGGTGCGCAACCTTGCTGATGCTACGGCCTATCGCGATCGCATCCTCGCAGCCCTTCCCCACAGTGCAACGTTTGAACCCTTAATGACCCTATATTTAACGGACAATACTAGTCCTGACGATATTGTTGCTGCCAGTGAATCGGGATTTGTGAAAGCGGTTAAATATTACCCCGCTGGGGCTACCACAAACTCCGATTCTGGCGTTACTGATATTAGTAAATGCGACGTCGTTTTTAAGGCGATGGAGTCCGTTGATCTGCCGTTATTGCTCCATGGGGAAGTGACGGATCGTCATGTCGATATATTTGATCGAGAAAGAGCGTTTATTGAGAACTATTTGATTGACTTGCGATCAAAATTTCCCAAGTTACGCATAGTGCTTGAACACGTCACCACATCTGATTCTGTTGAGTTTGTGTTGTCTTCAGATAATACTGCCGCCACCATTACGCCGCAGCATTTACTGTTAAACAGAACCAGTATTTTTCAAGGGGGATTACGTCCCCATTTCTATTGTTTGCCCATTTTAAAACGGGAAACCCATCGGGAAGCTTTACTGGAGGCAGCCACCTCAGGTAATCCTAAATTTTTCCTGGGAACGGACAGTGCGCCCCATGCTCGTAACCGAAAGGAAAGCTTCTGCGGCTGCGCTGGCTGTTATTCTGCTCTGCACGCCATGGAGCTATATGCAGAAGCCTTTGAAAGCGTAAACGCGCTGGACAAATTAGAGGCGTTTGCCAGCTTCCATGGTCCTGATTTCTATAAATTGCCGCGCAACACGGGCACGATCACCTTGACTAAACAGTCTTGGACTATTCCCAGGGAATTGCCCTTTCCCGATTCACCTTTGGTTCCCTTACGGGCGGGGGAAGATATTGAATGGAAGGTAACTGAAGGCAGGGTTTAGATGATGAAATTTCGCAAATTTTCCTCTTCATTAGCCAGGCTTCTGATTCTGATTGACCTGGCTGCTGTTTCAGCGATCTCTTATTTCAACTCACTTTGGAAAAAACTCAGCCGGTTTTACGCGCTCCCACAGGTCTTGAATTTCATCTTCAGAAAATGTCTCTTGTTTAGACGCTTCTAGCAGAGCCGCCAGCCTACTCCATACAAAGGTTCGAGAAACACGGACGAGTTCAGCTTCTGGATATGCAGGATGTACCCAGACTGACATTTGGCTCGTAGGAATGCCTTCTGAAATCAAATCAAAAGTGACCTTATGATAAGGCTCTGAAAAACCTTCTCTAGCCACTGCTTTCTCGATACCAGTAAGCTTTATCGAACTTGGGTATCTCATTGAAAATATGGAAATTACAAGTAGTGGCTATAAGTCGAAAAACTGCACGTTCAGACCACCCCATGAGTAAAGCATAACTAACAACCATGAGGCGCGAACAATATAGCTTCCAACTTAATTGAGCTATAAACTAATAATCTCAAACTAATTGCTTAACGAGTACTAAATCAAAAATAAGTACCCTTAATAATTCAGGAAAGTTGACGGATATTGACGGCTTTAATTACTGTCAGATTACATTAGTCAACTTAGCTGAACAACCATTACAAGTCCAATAATACTAGCAAGTTAATCGTCCCCTTCAATTAGCCAGGCTTCTAGTTCTGATTGACTGGGCTGTTGTTCAGGTGGAGCAGAGGGAATCGCTCGTTCTGCCTCAATTTTTACGCCGTTGTCTGACCAGGATTTTAATAGCTTAGTTTGGCGATCGCCTCCAATTCCTGACCTTAATTGGTCGGGGGAATCGGATGCTTTTGCGCGACGCTGATCCCACTCAAAAATATCTCGCAGGGTGTCACGAATGGGACGCAGCCCTAACCCGTACCGCTCCGCTTTTCGCGTGTCCATTCGGGTAAAGCCACGCATGGTTTTGTCAAAGCTGGGCACCCACAGCGGCACCTCCAACCAAGGCTGTACCCCCGACTCCAGCAAAAATAGCTCGTCCATGGGCACCAACATCGCCGGCTTATCCACCAGCGCCAAGCATGAGCGCCACACATCCCCCAAGGTTAATTCTTTCTCTGGATGCCCCACATTGAACACTCGCGGGAAGTAAATCGGTCCCTCCTCTCGCGGATCGCGCCCTAGCAGCACCAAAATCCACGCCGCTAAATCCCGCACGTCCACCCATTGCAAAAATTGTTGCCCCGCATGGGGAACGATCGCCTCACCAGGCTGGGTCAATCGCCTTACCCAGTAGGTAAGCCGGTCTGTGGGATCGCCTGGTCCAACCAGTAAACTAGGGCGCAGAATAATTAAATTGGCCGGATGGTCTTTGAAGAGTTTTTCCAGCGATCGCTCGCAGTTTGCCCGTTCGGTGCCGTAAATGCCGCCGGAATTCGCCGCCGTTGCCGGATTTTTGGTGATTACCGTAGGCGTGCCATCGTCAGATTCATCGGCAACTTCCATCGTGCACGGGGGCGATCGCAACGTATCGCTTTCGGTAATGCCGGGAATCCCAAAATCTTCGTAAACGGCGATGGTGGAAAGATAGATGTAGCGAAAATGGGGCGATCTCGCTAACTGATCCCTAATCAGCGGCGCGGTGTTGGCAATCATATCCACCGCTGTGCCGCAGGTGTCGATAATGGCGTCCCAGGGGGCATCAGCAATTAAAGCCCTAACTGCGTCAGCATTATGGCGATCCCCCTGCAATTCCGTAAGGCGTTCCGGATGGGAAAATTCCTGGGCAATAAACGAATCAGGCTTGGATACGCCTCGATTAAATAGGGTGACGTTGTGACCGGCCGTAAGGGCTGCGTTGGCGATCGCTCGCCCCAGAAACACCGTTCCGCCCAAAATCAAAATCTTCACCCGCTTTTCCTCGATGCTTATATCCAGATGCACGTCCTCGATCAGCCTAATTTTTCTGGGGATCTTCCGTTAGGTTAATGCGATCGCTTAACTGCCGCAAAAGCTGAGCCGTGTCCGGATTAGAATCCTTCTGCTGGGCGACCTTATCGCAGCTATATAGCACCGTGGTGTGGTCTTTGCCCCCGAACTCTTCACCGATGCGGGGCAAACTTAAGTCCGTATGCTGCCGCATTAAGTACATGCCAATTTGCCGCGCCTGGCTAATTTCCCGTCGCCGCGAATTACTTTTTAAATCATCCACCGCCACCCCCATGGTGTCCGACACCACCGCAATCACAGACTCTGGCGAAGCCTCCACTGTTTCCGTCACCGGCGTTAGCACAGGTGCAATACTGTCCACCGTCATCGGCAGCCCAGAAATAGACACGTAAGCCACCGCTCGAATCAGCGCCCCTTCCAGTTCTCGAATATTCGACGTGTACCGAGCGGCAATGTACTCAATCACCTCCCGAGGCAGCCGCATATTTTCGTACTCGGCTTTCTTCTGCAAAATCGCCATGCGCGTTTCGTAGTCTGGCGACTGAATATCAGCAATCAGCCCCATGGAAAACCGCGAACACAGGCGCTCTTGCAAACGTGAAAGCTGATTGGGGGGGCGATCGCTAGCAATCACAACCTGCTTTCCCGCCTCATGGAGCGTATTAAAGGTGTAGAAAAACTCTTCCTGGGTGTACTCTTTGCCCTCAATAAACTGAATATCGTCCACAATCAGCACGTCCACCGCCCGGTACTGCTCCCGAAACCGCTGCATCCCGTCTTTGCGGATGGCCGTAATCAAATCGTTCGTAAACTTTTCCGTGGACACATAGAACACGCGAGCATCAGGATCGCTTTGCAGCCGGTAATGCCCGATCGCCTGCATCAAGTGGGTTTTCCCCAACCCAACGCCGCCGCATAAAAACAAAGGGTTAAACTCCCGTCCAGGGGACTCCGCCACTGCCAGGGAAGCGGCGTGGGCCATACGGTTGTTGGCCCCCACCACAAAGCGCGAGAACGTATATTTCGTATTGAGCAACGCAGAGCTAAGGGACAATTCCTTAGACTTTGCCCCCCCGGTTTTCGCCTTGCCATTGGCTCCACCGAGTCCGTTACTGCCGTTGGACTTACCCACCGCCGCAGGATCTTGAGGTTCCAGAAAAACATTAACCGACTGCTCTACGGGATCCGGTCCATCGCCATTGCGGTTGGCAACAATTTCCACTTCCACAGGACGCCCCAGCACCGACTCCGCCGACTGGGCGATCGCCTGGATATAGTACTTTTGCAACCAGTTGCGGGCAAAGGGCGTCGGGGTGCGCAAAATTAGCGTCCGATCATCGATTCGTTCCGCGATCGCCGTTTTAATCCAAGTTTCAAAAGTGGGGCGACTGAGCTGATCCTGCAAAATTTCCAAGATCTCCGCCCAGAGGCTTTCTAGCGATTTGTCCACGGACAAACTCCCTCGTAAAAATGGCTAGGCAAACAGGGCACGGGCAAGGAAACAGCCCAAGGCAACAGCAAAGCAACAGCGGCAAAATGCCAGTGCAAAATAGCGATGGGCACAAAACGACGGCAGTAATAGCTAACTGCCAGAAACGCAAACTCTAAAATTCTTTATTGCTTCTTTATCGTGGCATTTCTAAGGATTAGAGGCGAGTAAAAGCAGGGCGAAAAGACTCGAAAATTAATTGAAGAATGAATCAAGAAACGCCAAGTTGCTTCCTAGAGTGGTCATTCTATCGGCTCCCGGCCGGTTCCCCAGCCAAACTTTCCGATAAACTTTAGGTTTCCTCCGCCAACGGTCCTCACAACGCCAAAAGCCTCGCCCTTACAGGATTCCAGGGATTCCCTTCGAGGTCGTTGGCGGTGAAACAGAATAATGTTGACTTGTTTCGCAATATTGATTTATTACAAAACTTGCGCTACAAAGCATCGCCACTGTGCTCTCTTTATTCTTCGATTGTTAAGCCTTAGGCTATTAACTAAGGGGCTAGAGATCTGAAGAATAGCCCAAAGCTAAGCTTCCAATAAAGTACTAATTTCTAGTGCCTTTTTCCAGCGCATCTTAGTTTTAAATGGTTTTTGTCTCAACTTTCCAAAAAAACAAAATTCGTAGCTTATTGAAGTGGCTTGTTTGAGCGGGTTCCGTTAATCTCTACCTATGACTTTTGATTATTAATTTCTCGTCGTTAATTTTCCGTTATTCCTATGAAGTCTTATTTGGCCGCCGCGCTCCAAATGAACAGCCGCCCGGATTTAGAGAAAAATCTGACCCAGGCGGAAGAACTGGTGGATTTAGCGGTGCGACGCGGGGCTGAGGTGGTGGCTCTGCCGGAAAATTTTTCTTTTCTGGGGGAGGAAGCCGATAAGCTGGCAAACTTAGAGGCGATCGCCACCGCCAGCGAAAAGTTTTTACGAAAAATGGCGCACCGGTTCCAAATTACGGTGCTTGGGGGCGGCTTCCCCATCCCCGTCGGCGACGGCAAAGTGGCCAATGTGGCGATGTTAGTTGATCCCCACGGCGGCGAGGTGCGCTATGAGAAAGTGCACTTATTCGATGTAAACCTGCCCGACGGCAACACCTATCGCGAGTCGGAAACGGTGCGAGCGGGAACAGCATTACCGCCGGTTTACGCCTCGGAGGAGCTGGGCACCCTAGGAATCTCTGTGTGTTATGACGTACGCTTCCCAGAGCTATACCGTCACCTGTCGAAAAAGGGCGCGGAAGTGTTGTTTATTCCGGCGGCGTTTACGGCCCACACTGGCAAGGATCATTGGCAGGTGCTTCTCCAGGCGCGAGCCATTGAAAATACCTGCTATGCGATCGCCCCAGCTCAAACGGGGCTGCATTACGGCCGTCGCTACACCCATGGTCACGCCGCCATTATCGATCCTTGGGGGGTGGTGCTGTCAGATGCAGGCACCGAGGTGGGGCTAGCGATCGCCGAAATCTCCCCCGACCGCATTTACCAAGTGCGCCGCCAAATGCCTAGCCTGGAACATCGCATCTTTGGCTAAAACGTCGGCGCCCAAAACCAGGTTTAGTAGCGAATTTGTAGGCTAATGAAAGCACTTACCGTTTGCTCGCCGCCCACCACGGGTACAGGTGGGGCCCCTGCTTCCGCAGTAGCAAAATCACCCCGACTCGCAAACTGCACCGTAGGCGCCCCTTGAACTTGGATACTCATAATTTCTTGGCGGCTCAGCCCTAACGATTCCAGCACAATATCTGCTTCCTCTTGGGCACTTTGGGCGGCGAGGGCTAGGGCCTGTCGGCGGGCTTTTTGTAGCGCCTCAGGGGTAGCCGTTAGGGAAATATTATTGATGCGTGTTGCTCCGTTCTTCACTGAGCCATCAATGATTGTGCCTGAATCGGCGATCGCCGTGCGGAGAGTTAGCATTGTGCGGGCAGTGTAGCCAATCAGCACGGAATTCCTGTCATAGCGGGGTGACAGAGAAATGGACTGGGTTTGTAAATCTTCTATGGGCTGCTGATTCAGCCAGTTCACTACGCGATTGGACTGGGCAGCCAGTTGAGCTTGGGTGTCCGATGCGTCACGCCCCTGCACCTCGATGCCTAGGGTAATCAGGGCGTGGGTTGAGGGGATAGCCACTGCGCCGCGACCACCCACGCTAATGATGCGCTGGGGGGCCGTCTGAGCGACCGCCTCTGGCATGACAGCCAACTGTGCCACTACCGTAGCGCCCATGGGAGCGATCGCTGTCCCCACCAGTCCCCACATCACGCCCGACGTCGCAGTGGATAAAACGACTCGGGAGGTTCTTTTAACTAACCCGGTGAATACGGTTAACCCAAACTGCGTCAGTTGATTTGCCATAGGGGCAGCTCCAGAAAACAACAGCAGAGCACGGGATTAGGCAGCCAGTGCTAAAGAAGAACTTGGGGAGATCTGCCTGAAAAAACACATCCACCCCAAAGCCCCTTAAAAAGCTGCGCCAAAACTTACTCTACGGACGATCTTGTAGCTCAACTCCCTCTTCACCGCCAACACCTATGCCAGTTTCAAAAACGCTTGCCCCAGTTAACGTCACATTGTCCATCTGGGCTCCGTAAACATCCACTTCGTAAAGGGTGGTGGCGCTTAGGTTCGCCTGGTCCAAGTTAGCTTCGCTCATATCCGCCTGGGACAAATAAGCACCAGTTAGATTTGCACCGGACAGGTCCGCACCGGCTAAATCAGCACCTTCCAAATTCGCATGGGACAAATCCGCATTGCGCAAGTTTGCCCCTCGCAAATCAGCGCCAATCAAATGACTGTCGCTCAAGTCGGCGCCAGCTAAATCAGCACCGTACAAATCACAGCCGCCACAAAGCCCTGTTTCTCGCAGCGTTTTTAAATCCTCTGGCTCAGCGGCGCTGCCCGTTGCACTGAAGGGCACTGCAACAGTTGCTAAAAGTCCTAAAACAACACCAATGCCTAGTTTCTTTGTCCTTTTTTTCATAATTAATACCTCACTCCGTCCCACAGTTCTAGGATAAAACTTTCATTGAGGTGGCGATCGCGAAAGCCGGTTATTCTTTACTATTTCTAACTATTGAATTAATTCGTTACCTTTTCAACAGCAGAACAGTACGACGAAAGGGGTAGTAGTGAGCAATCTTCAGGGCAATACTGGCGACATAATCCCATCACAATTATCGAGAAAGCTGGTGGCAATGGTTAGTGATTTTGGATTAATCGATAACTATGTGGGGGTGATGAAAGGGGTGATGCTGGGCATTGCGCCCGATGTGGCGATCGCCGATATTACCCACCAAATCCCGCCTCAAAACCTTGCTGCGGCTCGCTATGTTTTGGACACCGCTGTGGATTATTTTCCTGACAACACCGTGTTTTTGGGAGTGGTGGATCCGGGGGTGGGCACTGAGCGGCGAGGGATCGCTTTTAAAATAAAAAAACAGGCAGAAAACCAATTAAAAAATCAGTATTTTGTAGGTCCTGACAATGGCATTTTTAGCGCCATTCTTGACAGTAATATGCCCATAGATGCGGTCAGTTTAACCAATGCTAACTACTGGCGAAGCTTAAGCCCGAGCAATACATTTCACGGACGGGATATCTTTGCTCCGGTCGCGGCCCACCTTGCTAACGGTGTTCCGTTGAAGGACCTGGGAGAGGCGATCGCCTCCAATACGTTGACGCGACTCAATCCGCCATCCCTCAAAAAAATTGACGGGGGTTGGGAGGGCGTTGTTCAGTACATTGACCACTTTGGCAACGTGGTTACCACTATTCCTGGCGACGTCGTAGGGGATCAACAGTGGTCATTGCCCCTGAGTCAACAGAGCAGCCCACACGCTGCACAGCACCCGCACATTGGCCAGCAAAGTAACCCGCATAAAATTCCCGGCTGTCGCGCCTATGGCGAAACAAAGCCGGGAGATCTATTGGCGCTGGTGGGCAGCCATGGATGGATAGAGGTGGCTCAGAATCAGGGAAACGGGGCGATCGCCACCGGGCTAACCTATGGCGATTCCGTGCAGGTTCTGCTTGAGTCCTAGCCGTTTAAAATCTTGGGCACCTTAAAGAAGTCTTCGTCGCGGTCCGGCGCATTATTCAACAGGCCTTCGCGGTTTTCGTAGGTGCTGTGGGCATCTTGGCGCATTACATTGCTAACGTCGATCGCTCGAGTCGTGGGCTCCACACCTTCCACATCCAGCTCATTAAGCTGTTCCACATAATCCAAAATATCGTTGAGCTGGGCAGCAAATCTCTCCTCTTCATCATCAGTGAGGGCGATGCGAGACAGCAGCGCCACCTTACGAACTTCGTCCAAGCTAATACTCACGGCTCACCTCGTTGAATTTAAGAAGTTGAATTTAAGAACGTTGGGCAGAAAAAATCGGGCAAGAAACTGCTGAGAGCGCGGGCAACCTAAAAGAAAACGTCCATATTGGAGCGCCCGGTAGTTTTTAACCAGTTTTGCGCCTCAATGTAGTTGTTGGGGGCCAGGCTGACAGCTCGCTTCCAGTAGTCTGCCGCTTGATCAAACCACGATTCGGCTTCTTCTTTTTCGCCACGCTGTTGAGCTTTTTCACCCTTGAAATGGTAAATCACAGCGATATTGTTCAGCGCCTGAGGCATTCGGGGGTTATCTTCTAAAGCTTCGTGATACTGCTCGATCGCCTTTTCATGGTCACCGTTACTGGCATAAATCAGCCCCATGTTGTATCGGATAAAGCTGCGATCGTAGGCATCTTCCTCCAGCTTTAAAGCTTCGGTGTAATTGTCCAGGGCTTCGGCATATTCCCCCTCACCTTGAGCAGACATGCCGTCGCGGTAGTAGATAAACGCTTCCTTTGCCTTTTGGTTGGTCGGCAGCACTTTTAAAATCAGGTCCGCCATTACCGTAAACGTCTTATCGATAAAATTGTCGTTTTTCTGAGTTCTTGGCATGGCTGGGAAGCTTTAAAGCAGAATTCTATGGGTTGATTACAGCGACCAATAGTAGCAAAGCCCTTTTCAATGGAGAGGGCATATCGCTGTGGCTGTTTCAATTAGTGCTATCGATAGTTTTCCATATATTCCTTCGTTCTGTCATGGGCGATCGCCGTCAAACTCAGTGCGTCCCCAGCCAAAAGAAAATAATTAAGGGACATTACCTGTGAAGTGGGGACGCTAGAGGTTACGGGGCATATTAGAGGTGCCACCGTTGACGCTATCAGGAATGTTTGTTTGCTATGGACCGTGATGAGCTGCTCCAGTGCCGCGATCGCCAAAGGACCGACTTTACCTGGGTGGATCTGCGAGGTCAGGATTTGCGATCGCTGGACCTGCGGCACTGTAACTTGCGACAGGCAAAGCTAGAGACAGCCCATTTAGAACTGGCAAATTTAGCTAAAGCCAGCCTGATCAAAGTGCAGGCAGACGGCGCTGATTTTTCCCAAGCCATTTTAAATGACGTGCGTGGAACCAATGCTCTGTTTAATGGGGCAAATTTTGAGGCGGCAATCTTAAATCACAGCGATTTACACAAAGCTCAATTAACCCAGGCACGGCTAACGAAGGCGCAACTGGAGCAGGTGCGTCTAACCCAAAGCGATTTAACCGGTGCCCAGTGTGGGGAGAGTTTTGCCACGGAGGTGACCCTTAAAGGGGCTCAGCTTACGGGCAGCAACTGGTCTAAGGCACAACTGGTGCGGGCGGATTTATCGGAGACAAATTTAGCCCAGTGTGATTTTCAGGGCGCGGATTTGCGATCAGCAAATTTACAAGAAGCCATCTTAGACGGCACCAATTTTTCTGAGACAGATCTAAGGGGGGCAAAGCTCACCTGGGGAGAAAATCCCCTGGAAAATGCAATTTTTACCGGCGCGATTATGCCCGACGGTGTTGCCTTTGATGAAAATTGGCAGCCCCCCCAAATCCAGGCAAAACCGGTGCCCTATCTGCGTCCATCGTCGCCGCCACAGCCCCAAACTCTTGAGCGTCCCAATCGCTTTTTACTGGTCAATCCTTTTTTCAAGGTCCCTGACGTTGGACCGAAAAAACCAGCACCACCGAAGATGATCCAGGAGTTGGGACAGCGGCTACCTTGGACCGGCTTGGTGGGGTTGGTGTGTGCTTACGCGGGATGGGGCGCAGTTATGAAGCTGCTCAGTGCTCCCATGGCGGCGATCGCCTTAATATTACTAGGCTCCCTAATGCCCGCCGCCGAAATTGCTGCCATTCCCTACGTGCCGTTTATTGGCTATTTGGCAATTCTGTTGTCCCTGGCGCCCACGTTTTCAGCATTTATTGCAGCGACGGCGATCGTGGTGGGTTTGGCGCTGGGCATTAGTGGAAAAATTTCCGTGGGCTGGTCCTCCGCAGAGGCAATACAAGCCTCCTTATGGTGCATGGAAGGGGTTGTCTCGGTAATTATGCTGTTCCTATTTGTTTTTTCTGGAGGCAGCGTATCCTACGCATCTCTGCCCATTGCCCTTCTCTCGATTTTCAGCACAGCGCTGGTAACCCTATGCGCCCTAGCGTGGCCCATGATGGAATCGGAGGGGCTGACCACCAAGCAGCGTTCTATTGTGTCTTTTTTGGTTACCGCCTCAGGACTGGCGCTGGGCTATTTTTTGTGGCTGCCGGGTTAGTGTTTTTCCGCCGTGTGTAAGGTGAAGGCTGAACTTAATTCCGGGTGGGTATACCGCGATCGCCTCACCCCCAAAGATGCAGGGCAAACGGTTCTGAATTTTTACACCTGCCGCTATCGTCACTCGTCGGAGCAGACGTGGCGCGATCGCATCGAATCTGAGCAAATTTACTGGGACGATGGGCTAGGGAAACGCCCCGCCACCGTCAACCAAATCTTAGAAGCCGGTCAAGAGCTGGAATATCATCGCCCCCCCTGGCGAGAGCCTGCCGTCCCTCTCAACATTGAAATTCTCTATCAAGACGCTGACTTACTGGTGGTATCCAAACCGTCGGGCTTGCCGGTGATGCCAGCGGGGGGATTTTTGGAGCACACCTTGCTGCGGCAACTGCAACGACAATATCCTGGCGATTTTCCCCCGGTGCCCATCCATCGTCTCGGGCGTGGCACCTCTGGGTTAATGTTGCTGGCGCGATCGCCCCTAGCCAAGTCAAAGCTTACCCAGCAAATGCGCGATCGCCACTTACGCAAAATCTACTGGGGAATTGCCGCTGGATCACCGCCCAAAAACCAATTCACCATCACCACTCCCATCGGTAAACTCCCCCACCCCACCCTTGGCACTATCTATGGCGCAGTGTCCGAAAGCGCAATCACCGGTAAATTTGCCCACTCCACCTGCCACGTGCAACACCGAGACTTGCAGCGGCAACGCAGCCTAATCGAAGTCAGAATCCTAACCGGTCGCCCCCATCAAATTCGTATTCATTTGGCGTCAGCAGGCTTCCCCCTTGCTAACGATTCCCTTTACCAAACTGGCGGCATTCCCCGATTAAATCCCCAGCCCCCCCACCCGCTGCCAGGAGACTGTGGTTATAGCCTCCACGCCCATCACCTCACCTTTTACCATCCTCGCCGCGATCGCCCTATCACCGTGACAGTCCCACCACCCCCAGAATTCTGGAGTCAGTTTTAGCCAGTCCTTTCACCGGATTGATTGCAAGTGGTGATTAAGCTAAAGCCCCTACGCCCTTTTATTTGAAGATCATTCGAATAAAGGTCATTCAAGTAAGATCATTCAAACATTGAATTAGAGATGCTCTCTAACTTAGGGACGCTGCCGGGTAAAAATTTTCACTTAGTTTCCTAGCCTAAAATGGATATGAGCACCATAGAAAAATATTTTTAATGTTTTCCTATTGGCGTACGATGAGCGCAGATTTTAATTTTCCGTTCCAATCACCTGCCCTTCGCACCCTCTCCACACTGAATTTATGGCTGTTTCCACGTATCCCAAATCTGATCTATCTGATTTGTTTGTTACCCAACCCAGTCAAAAACCCACTTACGTTGCCCCCCAGCACAACCCCAAACCAGAGGAACGCTATCATCCCAAAATTACCCAACCCCTCAAGGTAATTGCGATCGGTGACAGTGTTGTTTACGGCTATGGCGATGTTAGCGGCGGCGGTTGGGTGGAGCGACTGCGGCGGCAGTGGATGCATCCCAGCAGTTCCGGCAATGTGATGTACAACCTGGGGGTGCGGGGCGACAAGGTGGATCAGGTGTTGGCGCGGCTGGAGATGGAATTTCGCAGCCGGGGAGAGCTACGCAACCGAGTGCCCGACCGGCTGATTTTGTCCGTGGGCACCAATGATTCGCCGCGGGTGGGGCGCTCCCAAGGGAAACCCATGACCCTTCCCTCCGATTTTCAGGCGTCTATGGCGTCGTTGCTAGATACCGCCAGTCGCCTTTGTCCCGTGTATTTTGTGGGCATGGTGCCGGTGGTGCCGACGAAAATGCCTTTTATGGATTGTTTGTATTACAGCCACGCTGACCAGTTTGCTTACAAGGAAATTACCCGCAAGCTATGCGCCCAGCGGGATATTCCTTACTTAGATATTTTTGATTTGTGGATTAATCGTGGAGCCCACTGGCTGGAGCATCGCATGGGCTCCGACGGCTTGCACCCCAACGATTCTGGCTATGAAGCTCTTTGGCAAGATGTAAATAGCTGGGAAGCGATCGCCACCCTAAGCTAAGAAAAAATTGCCCTATCTGTAAATAAGCGCAACCTTCAGCAATTCTGAGCCCATGGCAGTGCGGAATACGCTAATCATAAGCTTCGCCAAGATGCTCCCTCACGGGCAATAATTTGCGGTAGTTTGGGGATCGGCATAATGTACAGCCCCCATCAAGCCTCAACTTTCCCAACTATGACCCTCGACCCTAACGCCGTTCGCAGCGGCACCCAAAAAAAATTAGCCGGTGCTGATCTGGAAGACTTCGACCTAAAACAGGCTCAGCTTAGTGGCGCAACTTTAACCGGGGCAACATTAGTGGGGGCGGACCTAACGGAAGCGAGCTTGAATAATGCCACCCTGTCCGGCGTTAACGCTTTGGGGGCAACGCTAACGCGAGCAGATCTGCGGGGCAATTTGGTAGGGGCAAACTTGATGCAGGTGGACCTAACGGAGGCGGATTTGCGCGGGTGCAATTTGCGAGGAGCCACTTTGATGGGGGCCACCCTCAAGCGCAGTTCCCTGGGCAGCGCCTTTCTCAGCGGGGCAAACTTGATGAGCGCCAACTTATCAGGGTCCGACTTACGCAGTGCAGACCTACGGGGGGCCAACCTTAGCAATGCGGACTTAAGCGGGGCAGATTTAAGCGGGGCAGATTTAAGCGGGGCTGTGCTAAGCGAGGCCAATCTGGAAGAGGCGAATCTAAACCAAGCCAATTTGGCTGGAGCCGTGTGCTCCCAGGCAAATTTTCTCTGCGCCAACATGGACGGAGCCAATACTACCGGCACTAACTTAACGGGCGCTTGCGTTACAGGAACGGCGTTTGATCGCCCAGCGAAAAAGGCATAGCTACCGGCCAATATTTCTAGACCAACATTTCTAGATCAATATTTCTAGATCAACTAAATCAATATTTCTACTACGGGTTCTTGGGGAGGGGTATGGAATGATTCCGGAAACGGTGGATGTGGTAGTGATTGGCAGCGGGCTGGGGGGATTGAGCTGTGCTGGGCTGTTGGCGCGGTACGGTTTGGAGGTGCTGGTGTGTGAAAGCCACAGCATTGCTGGGGGGGCAGCCCATAGTTTTTCGCGCCAGGGGTTTTCGTTTGATTCGGGTCCGTCGCTGCATTCGGGGCTCGACGGTAAGAGATCGCCCAATCCCATGCGCCACGTGTTGGATGCCCTGGGGGAGTCGTTGCCTTGCGCCAAGTACGATTCTTGGGGGGTGTTTTTACCGGAGGGGGAGTTTAATTTTCGTATTGGAGCTGATGCGTTTTGTGAGGTATTGGAGGAGCTGGGGGGACCGGGGGCAATTCCCCAGTGGCGGCGTTTGCAAGCAAAGATGAAGCCTTTGGCAACGGCGGCGACGGCTATGCCTGCGGGGGCGTTGCGGTCTGATTTGGGCGTGCTGCAAACGGTGGGACATTTTGCGCCGAATTTACTGCGATCGCTCCCCAGCCTGGGCAAGATGGCGGGGTCGTTTGAGCCGGTGATGCGTCAGTTTGTGGATAATCCGTTTATTTTGCGCTGGCTAGATTTGCTGTGTTTTTTGCTGGCGGGGGTGCCGGCAAAGGGCATCAGCACGGCGGAAATGGCGTTTATGTTTGCGGAATGGTACGAGCCGGACGTGCAGCTTGACTATCCCATGGGGGGCAGCGGGGCGTTGATCGGGGCGCTAGTGCGGGGGTTGGAAAAGCATGGTGGACAGCTTCAGCTCAATGCCCATGTGGATCAGGTGCTGGTGGAAAATGGCCGCGCGGCAGGGGTGGTGTTGCGCAACGGGCAGCGGGTGCGGGCAACGCAGGCGGTGGTGTCCAATGCGTCCGTGTGGGATACGTTGGGGCTGCTGCCGGCGGATAGTGTGCCAGCAAAATTTCGCCGCGATCGCCAAGCAACGCCCCCCTGCGCCAGCTTTATGCATCTTCACCTGGGTATCAACGCCACGGACCTGCCCGCCGCCGTGGAGACAAAATTGCAGTGTCACTATATGTCCCTGTTGAATTGGGAAATGGGCATCGAAGCACCCCAAAACGCGGTGCTAATTTCCATTCCGTCGGTGCTCGACCCGAGCCTTGCACCCCCAGGTAAACATGCCGTTCATGTGTACACCCCCGGCAACGAGCCCTATGAAAAATGGGAGGGGCTGGACCGGAAAAGCGATAAGTATCAGCAGCAGAAAGAGCAGCGATCGCAGGTGATGTGGCAGGCGCTGGAGCGAGTCATCCCCGACGTGCGCCAGCGAACGGAAGTGACCATGGTGGGAACGCCCCTGACCCATGAGCGATTTCTACGGCGGAGTCGCGGCTCTTACGGTCCAGCGCTGTATGCGGGCGATACCCTATTCCCCGGTCCCAAAACACCCCTGCCCGGCCTGGTGTGCTGCGGCGACTCCACCTTTCCTGGCATCGGTGTCCCCGCCGTTGCCGCCAGCGGTATGATTGCTGCCCACACCTTGGTACCCACGTCCAAACATATCGCTATGTTGAAGGAAGTGGGACTGTGGTGAATCCTTTGGGAAAATTGACCTAGCAGGACTTAGTCAGTGAAATGGCGGTGCAGATGGCTCCAGCAAAAACCACAACAAAGACGGCAACATTAAATACGGTTCTGGTGGCGATCGACCGCACGGCATTATCTCTGCTGGAGCTGGATTTTTTGCAATTTCTCTCCCTGCGCCCCGATAGCCTTGCCGTCCTCGCCCACGTGGTGAGCAATCCTTTAGAGGATTCCGAGCCCGCCGATCGCCCCCATGAAGACTCAGCGGATCAGTACAGCGCCATTGAAGAACAGCTAGAAATCCTGGGTGATCGCCTCCCCTGCACCTACGATATCGAAATCGTCAAAGGCGATCCCGCCGATGAGCTGGTGCGCCTCGCCAATATTTACAAAAGCGACCTAATTGTTATTGGCACCCGGGGCTTAAAAGGGGTGGATCGCGTGATCAAAGGCTCCGTCAGCAACCAAGTTTTAGAAACCGCTCCCTGCTCGGTTTTGGTCGTGAAGCAATAGCGACTTCCATTAATGACTGAATAACTGTCCGTCAACCATCATTGCCTGCCAATTTCTCGCCAATCTTTTGCCATGTCTGATTTTTTGGCTCAGCTAAACCCCGCCCAACGTCAAGCGGTGGAGCACTACTGCGGTCCGCTATTGGTGGTTGCCGGAGCCGGATCGGGCAAAACCCGCGCCCTCACCTTTCGCATTGCCAACCTAATCCAAACCCACCGCATCAACCCGGAAAATATTCTGGCGGTCACCTTTACCAACAAGGCGGCGCGGGAAATGAAGGAGCGCATTGAGCGCCTGTTTGCCCAGCAAATTGCCCGCGATCGCTACGGACAGCCCTTCGAAACGTTGCGCTCCGACGAGCAAATGCGGCTGCAATCGGAAGTGTATCGCGACACCATTAAGCAAGCCTGGATTGGCACTTTCCACGCGTTGTGCGCCCGAATTTTGCGGTTTGATATTGAAAAATATCGCGATCCCCAGGGACACCAATGGACCCGCAGCTTCACGATTTTTGATGAGTCCGATGTGCAAAGCGTCATCAAGGAAATCGTTATTAAAAAGCTGAATCTAGACGACAAAAAGTTTCAGCCGCGCCAGGTGCGTTACGCCATTAGTAATGCTAAAAATCAGGGACAAGATCCCGACGAATTTGAGCGCAGCGAGCCCAATTACCGAGGGCGGGCGATCGCCGAAGTATATCGCCAATACCAAGCAGCGTTGGCGGGAAATAATGCCTTAGATTTTGACGATTTAATTCGACTTCCGGTGGAATTATTCCAACAAAATGAACAGGTTTTAAATTACTGGCACAGCAAATTTCGCCATATTTTAGTGGACGAATATCAAGATACCAATCGTACCCAATACGATTTAATTCGTCTGTTGGCAACGAATGGAAAGGCGGTGAACCAAGAGGGGCTTTGGGGCGATCGCTCGGTATTTGTGGTGGGGGACGCAGACCAGTCCATTTATTCTTTTCGGGCGGCTGACTTTACGATTCTTCTGGATTTCCAGCAGGACTTTGGTGATGGGCTGGATGATGACGACACCCGTACCATGGTGAAGCTAGAGGAGAATTACCGCTCCCGAGAAAACATTTTACAGGTGGCTAATGACCTGATAGAACTCAATACTGAGCGTATCGATAAGGTGCTAAAGCCCACCCGGGGCGCGGGGGAGCCAGTGGTGTGCTATCGCGCGGAAAATGAGGTATTTGAGGCGGATTTTGTGGTGTCACAAATTTGCCATTTAGTATCATCAAATCCCGAGATAAATTGGAAAGATTTCTGTGTTTTATATCGCACCAATGCCCAGTCTCGCGCTTTTGAAGACGTGCTGGTGCGTACCCGAACGCCGTACACCATGGTGGGTGGTTTAAGGTTTTATGATCGCCGAGAGATCAAGGATACACTGGCTTACCTGCGGCTGCTAACCAACCCAGCAGATACGGTTAGTTTGAAACGTATTATTAATGTGCCCCGGCGGGGTATTGGCAAGACCACTTTGGATAAGCTTGATACCGCTGCCAATCAGTTAGGAATGCCCCTGTGGGAAATTATTACCGACGAAACCTCCGTTAAAACCTTGGCGGGGCGCACGGCGAAAAAAATTCTGCAATTTTCCTCCATGTTGCACAGCTGGCAAAAGCAAATTGAGCACGTGCCGGCGGCGCAAATTTTGGAGGGAATTCTAGAAGAGTCGGGCTATGCGGAGGATTTGCAAAACCAGGGCACCGATGAAGCGTCGGACCGCCTTACCAACCTGGCGGAGCTAAACAATGCCATGCTCCAATACGCCGAAGAAACCTCCGACCAAAGCCTGCCAGGATTTCTAGAAAACGCGGCCCTGGCCTCCGATTTGGACGGACTTGATGACTCCAAAGACGCAGTGTCGCTAATGACCTTGCACTCATCCAAGGGGCTGGAATTTCCCATTGTGTTTCTGGTAGGGCTGGAGCAGGGGTTGTTCCCCAACTTCCGGTCCATCGACGATCCGCGATCCCTGGAAGAAGAGCGCCGCCTCTGTTACGTAGGCATCACCCGCGCCCAGGAGCAGCTATTCCTCACCCACGCCCGCGAGCGTCGTCTATGGGGCAATCGGGAGCCCGCTATCCCCTCCATGTTCCTGGACGAGCTGCCCCAGGAATATTTAACCGGCGATGTGCGATCGCCAAGAATGGATCGGGCACATCGGGAAAAAGCCGGCAAAAATCAGGGGCGCTCCCTCAATGTGCCGCCAAAATCCCGCAGCACCAGCAGCATCAACCGACCCGCTGCCACCGTTCAAAACTGGGAAGAGGGCGATCGCGTGGTGCACCCCAGCTTTGGCGAAGGGCAAGTGACTCGCATTTTCGACAAAGGCAGCAGCAAAATGATTATCGCCGTTAAATTCGACGGGCTCGGACAAAAAATCCTCGATCCCAAATACGCAAAACTGCGCAAAGCTGACTAACGGCGATCTAATTTCAACAGCCAGCCCAACCCCCTAATCCCACATCATCAGCTCAATTTGGGGCATCAGCGGGTGTCCACCCACTTTAAACAGCGCCTCTTTCTTCTCTCCCTGGGGCGGAAGCGCCATCAAGGCGATCGCCACCACAAATGCAACTCCAACCCAAAGCCTCTCAATCAAAAACTGTCCCAGCAAAACAACTCCCTTGTGCGTGAAAAATATCCTTGAAGAATATCAACAAAAATAAATTTTAATAATTTCAACTTATCAGATCGTCCTTGCTCTGGGGAAATCCCTTATTGGACTACATAAAAAGTGTGAATCCTGTAACACTATTTAATTTTTCAATATTTTCCATCGACGTCAACGGTAAATTTCCGTCCTTGAATGATAAAAATTTCCCTTGCCGTAAATAAATGTTTACAATTACGGAGCTATAAAAATTGAATCTGATGCGGCCGTGAGTGACACTCTGTGCCGCGACAGACTTCAGTGGGCTTCCTCGCTGGCATTAAACCAAGAGAGCCATACGCATTGGTAGAGCACTGACCTCCGTCCAAGTCATTGACTAGGGAAGTTCACAAGGCGGTGACCGATACAGATGTGACATGGAATTGGTAAACCTTAGACGTAGAAATGCGTTGGCGGTTTGCCCATCATCTCAAAGGGGTACAAAATGTTGCCGTATGAGGCGGAACCGTCTCGAAGCGTAAGAGCACAGCGTAAAAGCACAACGTCCGAAGGTGTAAGGAGCGACTATGACTGCGGTGGTATCCCCCCCCAATCAGCCAAGCCAGCCTCAAGTTTCTAAAACCACATGTCCAGGTCCGGCATCGGTGCCTCGAGAGTTTCTCGGTCCTTCCAAAGCCTGGGTCAATCCCACATTGCTCATGATGGTGGCGGCTACGGCGATCGTCGCCCTGTCCACTGCTGGCTATTGGCTGTGGAATTGGTACCATTGGGTGTGCTTTTCCATGAATGTGCTGGCATTGCACCTGTCGGGAACGGTAATTCACGACGCCTCTCATAATTCCGCCCATAAAAACAAAACGATGAACGCCGTGCTGGGACACAGCAGTGCCCTAATGTTGGGTTTTGCATTCCCAGTGTTTACTCGCGTTCACTTGCAGCACCACGCTAACGTTAATGACCCCAAGAATGACCCCGACCATTTTGTATCCACTGGCGGTCCCCTGTGGTTGGTGGCGGCGCGATTTTTCTACCATGAATTTTTCTTTTTCCAGCGGCGGCTTTGGCGAAAATATGAATTGTTGGAGTGGTTTCTAAGTCGAGCGTTTTTGGTGGCGATCGTTCTAATTGCTATTCATTACGACTTTATTGGCTTTGTGATGAACTACTGGTTTTCTCCGGCGCTGGTGGTGGGCTTGGCTTTGGGGCTATTTTTCGACTACTTACCCCACCGTCCCTTTGAGGAACGCGATCGCTGGAAAAATGCTCGCGTTTATCCCAGCAAGCTACTTAACTGGCTCATTTTGGGACAGAACTATCATCTGGTTCACCACCTGTGGCCATCCATTCCTTGGTACAAGTACGAACCTGCATACATTGCCGTAAAGCCTTTGTTGGATTCAAAGGGTAGTCCCCAATCCTTGGGAATTTTGGAGAGGAAGAAGGACTTTTGGGGCTTTATTTACGACATCTTTTTAGGCATTCGTCTTCACCATGGACCTGCAGAGGAGAACAGTAAGAAAAAGAAGAACACTTAAGTGGTTATGCTGGTGATCAACGCATTGGCGATTAACCAGCAGAAGTTCATAAAGGCTAGGGCGTGTCGTCCATTAAGCATCAGAAGCCTTACACAGTGGGACGTACACGCCCCTTTAAAACAAGACAGTCTAGGAGCTAAAATTCTTGTCATTCAAGGCTTGGAAGTTCAAGCGATGATAGCCCCTAGACACAAAAATTCTGGCTTTAAATAATGGAAACATAATGGAAACTTCTACTCGGAGCTTTTCCTATTTCCGAAGCCGTTTAATTTCTTGCAACAGAGGTGACGGTTGCTGACTCCCTGCGGGATGGGTGAGCAGACCGTGGCGGGGGCTAAAAAGCAATGCCAATAGGAATAATCCCGACGCCACAAGGACGATCGCCGGTCCCGACGGCAAATTGTAGAAATAGCTTAGGTACATACCGCTAACGCTGGAAACGACCCCCACAGCCGCCCCTAGGACCATCATTTGATGTAGCCGAGGAACTAGGAGGTATGCCGTGGCTGGGGGCGTAATTAACATCGACAATACCAACACCACACCAACGGCTTTCATGCTGGCCACAATGGTTAGGGCGATCGCCAAGGTCAGTCCAAAGTCCAATAGATTTACCGGCAGCCCCACAGCCTGGGCCCCCAGCTTATCGAAGGTGTAAAAGTGCAGTTCTTTGTAGAGCAAAACGGTCACGGCCAAAATAAAGACGGAAATGATAGCCGTGTCGCGAACGTCGCTACCAGTTACTGCCAAAATATTGCCGAATAGGAAATGATTCAGGTCAATTTTGTTATCCTTTTGCACCAAGGTAATTAACGTGATTCCCAGGGCAAAAAAGGCTGATAAAACGATACCCATCGCTGCATCTTCTTTCACTGGCGATCGCGTTCGAATTAAATTGATTGCCCCTGTGCTCAGCACTCCGGCGATAAATGCCCCCACAAAAATATTGACCCCTAAGATAAACGCAACGGCTAAACCAGCTAACACCGAATGGCTGATTGCGTCCCCTAAAAGCGCCAGTCGCTGCACCATTAAGTAGCTGCCCACCACGGCACACAAAATTCCCGTTAATACGGCAATAGCGAGCGATCGCTGCATAAAGCCGTATTGCAGCGGCTCGAAGAAAGCATCAATTGGCATAAAAACTAATCGTAAATCTTGATCAAAATTCCCGAATTCTACGATGTGACGCTCAAGAAATTAAGCAGCTTCTTGGAAAAAGTTCACGCGGGAGCCGTAGGCGCGGGTCAGATTATTGTCGTTTAGAACAATGCGACGATTTCCAGCGGCAATTACCTCGCGATTTAGCAAAATCAAATCATCAAAATTAGTGATTGATTCGCCTAGGTCATGGTTAACCACTAGCACGATCTTTCCTTCGCTAGCCAATGCTTTAAAAATATTGAATAGAATCCCTTCCGTCTTACGGTCAACCCCCACAAAGGGTTCGTCAAAGCAGAAGATTTCTGCATGCTGCGCCAGCGATCGCGCCAGAAATACTCGCTGCTGCTGACCGCCAGACAGATCGGAAATGGAGCGATCGCAAAAGTCCAACATCTCCACCCGCTCCAGTGCAGCCCGTGCTTCCTGGCGACTGGATGCAGAAAATCGCCGAAACCAGCCCGTTTGCCGCACCCGCCCCATCATCACCACGTCCCACACCGTTGCCGGATAGGTCAGATCCACCTGGGATCGCTGGGGCACATAGGCAACTCGATCTAACTGATTCGTTAGCGGGCGATCGCCGTAGGTAATTTGAGCGCCCGCCACCGGAATCAGCCCCAACATTGCCTTAATCAACGTGCTTTTTCCAGCCCCATTGGGACCAATGGCCCCGGTTACCCGCCCCGGTCGAATTACCAGGGAAATATCTCGCAGTGCCTCAACGGTGCGATAAAACACGCTGAGATGTTCCACCTCCAGAAGGGGGTTCGCAGCAGAAAAAGAAGACGAAGAAAAAGAAGACATGGCATCCATAGGTATCTCGCCACAGACTCGGTAAACGAATTTAGTTCGCTGTAGTAAGCTTACCGAAAAAATGAAAGAATAATGAAAAGAAAATGAATTAATTTCATTTTTCACCTCTATCGCTGTCTAAATGGGCGGTGAAACAGGTGTAGAAATATTGACCACGGGATAGACCCCGTCGCTGGCTACACCGCAACGGGCGGAATTTTAACGGCGGTTTCAGCAACGGTTTCAATGAACGAAAAAAGTAAGGAGTGGGCAATTCCTATGGCTGTATTGAAAACAAATGCATCGAAAATAGACGCACTGAAGACGCGCCGCAGTTGGCGATTGTCCAATGTGATGATGGGCATAATCGGGGCGTGCAGCGTTGCCTTAGTGAGCTGCGGCGGCGGGGGCGAATCCTCAGAAAGCGGCGATTTGCCTACGGTGGTGACCACAACGACGATTTTGACGGATTTGACGGAAGAAGTTGCCGGGGAAGAGGTGGAGGTATCAGGCATTTTGAAGCCGGGGGACGATCCCCACGTGTACGAGCCGGTGCCTCAGGATACGGTCACATTGGAAGGGGCGGATCTGATTATTTACAACGGCTATAACCTCGAACCAGCGCTAATTCGAATGATCGAGGCGTCGGGAGTAGAAGCGAAGGTGCCGGTGGCGGAGGCGGTGCCGCCACTACAAATGGATTACGACGGACAGCAGGAGCCGGACCCCCACGTGTGGGGAAATGTGAAAAATGCGATCGCCATGGTGGAGAAAATCCGCGATGTTTTAAGTGAAGAATTTCCCGAAGATGCGGCGGTGTTTCAGGCTAATGCGGAACGGGCGATCGCAGTTTTGGAAAAGCTGGACATTTGGGTGGCAGAACAAATCGCCACAATTCCTGAAAACCAACGAAAGCTAGTCACCACCCACGACGCTTTCCAGTACTACGCCCAAGCCTATGAGCTGCCGGTGCTGGGCACCCTTATTGGCATCAGCACCGAAGAGCAGCCCAGCGCCCAAACGGTAAAGCGTTTAGCGGATCTAATTCGCAACGCAAAAGTGCCCAGCATTTTCGCCGAAACCACCATTAATCCAGCGCTTATTACCACCGTGGCGGAAGAGGCCGGGGTTGAACTGGCTCCCAATGAACTCTATGCTGACGCGATCGGAGAACCGGGCAGCCGAGGAGACTCCTACGTCAATATGATTATTGCCAACACGGAAACAGTTGTAATGGCGTTAGGAGGAGAATTTACGCCGTTTAATCCTGATAATTAGCCTTGCAGTAAACGAAATCCAAAGCCACTAGCAAAGGATGTCGTTTAGGTGCGTAACAGGCAGCTTTTGCCCTGTCTATTAAGCAGGACTTACGCAGAGCCCCTTTTACCAAGAGGAAAGCTGATGCAACGTTTATTTTGGGGCTCAAAGTTTTGCGTAATTCCTGTTAAGCAATCCATGTCTTAGTGCTCAAGCATCTGATTGAAAACGCTCAAGATTTTTTCGTAAAATCTCTTAGTTAGTCGCCATCATGCTCAGAGGACGTCTGAAAAGTAAGAAAGCTAACGGAGGTTAATCTGTAATTACG